>JAFGRM010000091.1 GCA_016935125.1 Candidatus Woesearchaeota archaeon | reverse complement strand
ATGTTTTAATAAATATTAAAAATTATAAAAAAATTAAAAATAACAGCAAGAGTAGCATATATGGCTGTAAGAGTGATTTATTTATGAACAGGATATGATTTATTTATGAATAGGATATGAGGTAGCAGATATAAGAGTGAAAGAGATATGCTGCTTTGCAATTTAGCCAGGTGTATGGAACAGGTGTATGGAACAGGTGTATGGAAGATGGAAAAGATAGAGGATGAGTTTATCGCTTTTGTCTACAATCATATGGGCAGGACAGTTGGCCTACAGGACCTGCCTCTTAAGATATTCTCAATAGTTTATCTAGAGCCTGATGCAATATCCATGGATGATATTGCTAAAAAGACAGGCTATAGTCTGGCTTCGATATCAAACACTATGAAGTTCCTTGAAAACATGGGCCAGGTGCAGAGGGTTATAAGGCCTGGGACAAGAAAGGTCTATTTTAGGATGGAAAAGGATCTGATCAGGTTGAACATCAAAAAGATCGATGTTATAAGAGAGATCATGATAATTCCTGCAAAAGAGCAACTACCCAAACTGATATCTCGGTACAAGCCTATAGCAAAAAATGCACCCTATAAAAAGAAGATAGACATTATCGATGATTTTTACAGGCAGATCATGCTCTTTGAAGGGCTGCTTGAAAAATGGAAAAAAGACCTTGAAAAACTTAGGACAAACATAAGAGATACATAAAAATGAGTAATGTTTATAAATACCAGAAAACATGATTAGGGAATTAACATAACAATATAGAATGACAATAAAAAGAGTAGAATGACAATAATTAATATGGTTGAGGAATAGTTATGATATAACTGAGGAATAATTATAGGTCGATAAAATATGGCAACTGCAAAAAACAAAAACAAGAACAATGTCAATAATAATGTCAAGAACAATGTCATAATCAAGCTTGATGATGTATGGAAGGTATATAAGATGGGTGAAGTTGAGGTTCCTGCGCTTAGGTGCATGAGTTTAGAGGTAAAAAGAGGCGAATTCGTATCGATAATGGGTCCGTCGGGCTCAGGCAAGTCGACTGCGATGAACATGGTCGGTGCTCTTGATATCCCAACCAAAGGCAAGATATTTCTTGAGGGCAAGGACATAACCCTGCTTTCAGAGAGTGATCTTGCACAGATCCGCGGCAAGAAGATAGGGTTTATATTCCAACAGTTCAACCTGCTTAACACGCTCACTGCACTTGAGAATGTCATGCTTCCGATGACCTTCCAGAACGTACCTGAAAGCGAGAGGAGAAGGAAGGCAAGAAAGCTCCTTGAGCTGGTAGAGCTTGGAGAAAGGCTTAATCATAAGCCTGCAGAGCTCTCTGGCGGCCAGCAGCAGCGTGTCGCTATAGCACGGGCGCTTGCCAATGACCCCGAGGTAATTCTTGCAGACGAGCCGACAGGAAACCTTGACTCAAAGACAGGGGTAAACGTGCTGTCGTTCCTAAAAAAGCTCAATAAGGAGGAGAAAAAGACCATAGTCATGGTCACGCACGATGAAGTGCTTGCAAAACAGGCGCAAAGGGTAGAGTATCTGCGTGACGGAAGGATTATAAGCAACAATCCATGTTGAAAAATTTATGTTTTTGTAATCAGTTTATGATCATGTTAATATTATGACAGTTTATGATCATGTTAATATGATAAAAAACAAGAATATGCTTTAGAGGTGGAATAAAATGAGATTCATAAAACTTATGTTGTTGGTTGTTTTTAGTGTTGTTCTCTGCAATGCTGCAGTTGGAGCAGCATCAGACTATGCGATGACAGATGCGTTGAAGGTAAGTATAGTAAATCAGGATCCAGATCCTGTCGAGCCTGGCAAATATGTTGATGTGAGGCTCAAGGTCGAGAACTTTGGGACAGATGCTGCAAGCGGCGTTGAACTTGAATTCCTGCCGAACTTTCCGTTCTCGCTTGATTCAGGCGCTGATGCGTCAATAGAAATAGGCACGATTTCAGCCTTGCAGAAGGATGACCGGGCAGCGATTGTCAAGTACAAGGTCCGGGTCAATGAGAACGCTGTTGAAGGGACGAACAAGATCAAGATAAGGTCACGCTCAGAAAAGACGAGCTGGTCGACTTATGAGTTTGACATAAATGTGAGGACGATTGACGCGAACCTTGCGATAGAATCAGTAACCACGACGCCAAGCGTTATCGAGCCTGGCAAGGATGCTGTTGTCAAGATAAAGGTCAAGAACATGGCTGATTCGCTCTTGACAGACATAAGCCTCAGGGTTGATCTCCTGTTGACAAGCTTTGCATCCAGCGCTTCTGCAACAGCAGCGAGCGCCTCCTCTACAGGGCTTCTTGACATCCTGCCGTTCGCACCTATGGATTCAGGAACTGAAAAGAAGATAAGGAAGCTTAGCCCTGGCGAAGAGGTAGTGTTTAGCTATGGGCTGATGGTCTATCCTGAAGCAGAGTCAAAGATCTATAAGGTTCCTATCCAGCTTGAGTATTTTGATGCGCTAGGTACAGAGTATACGCAGGATGATATTATAGGATTGGTCGTGAACTCAGAGCCAGATATATCTGTAGTCCTTGATGACAGCACAATAACATCAAGCGGCGATAGGGGTGAGGTCAGTTTCAAGTTCGTGAACAAGGGGCTTTCAGACATCAAGTTCATGAACGTCGTGCTCAACAGCAATGATAAGTTCGATGTGCTTTCAGGAAACGAGATCTACCTGGGAAACATAGACTCTGATGATTACGAGACAGCGGATTTTGACATATTTGTCAAGCCGAACGGTGATGAGGACATATTCCTGCTTGTGGATTATGAGTACATGGATGCTAACAACAACAAGTATGAGAAGACAAAAGAGGTCAGGCTTGCGCTATATTCTGATGATGAGGCAAAGAATCTCGGAGTGGATAGCGAAGACAACTCCAAGATGATTGCTGTGATTGTGGTAGTACTCGTAGTCATAGGGGCCCTGATCTTCTTTGCTGTAAGGAGGAGGAAGAAGAGAAGCTGAACAGCTCTCTTTTTTTATTCTTTATAATTGCTATGTTATGCTGTTTCATGATTTTTAGGTGTTTATCGGTTTGATTTCAATTGGATTTCAATTTGATTTTGGATGATGCTGCACGAGGAGTTCATGAGAGCTAGGAGTTCATGAGAGCTAGGAGTTCATAAGAGCTAGGAGTTCATGAGAGCAAGAAAGAGGATTTCACGACAAAATGATCATAGATTATTTCAGGATGGCGTTTCGCAACCTTGCAAGGAGAAGGATGCGGAGCTGGCTGACCTTGATTGGGATAATAATAGGTATAACCTCTGTTGTTGCGTTGATAGGGCTTGGTGAAGGTCTAAGGACAGCTATCACAGGAATCTTTGGTGATCTTGGGACTGATAAGCTTACAGTCTCTGCAACAGGCGGGTTCGGGCCTCCAGGCACAGCTGTAATAAATCCTCTGACTGTCAATAATCTTGAAAAGATGAAGAGGATGAATGGCGTCGAGATTGCAGCGGGCAGGCTGCTTAGGGCAGGCACCTTAATGTACAATGAAAAGATAAGCTTTGGGTATGCAGCAAGCATCCCTGAAGAGCCTGACGAGCGTAAGGTGATATACGATACGCTTGACCTTGAAGCTGAAGAGGGCCGCCTTCTCAAGGCAACTGACACAAAAAAGGTCATGCTGGGCTCGGGCTTAGGCGAGCTTGAGGAATATTTTGGGAAGGATATTGTAACAGGATCAAGGGTCCAGATCCAGGACACTACATTTATGGTTGTAGGGATACTTGAGGATACAGGGAACCCTATATTCGACAATATTGTTATCATGAACGATGATGACCTGAGGGATACTTTCGGGATTGATAATGAGGTCATTGATATCATAGTCGTGCAGCTTGAAAACGAGGATGATGGCAAGAGAGTCAAGGAGGATATTGAGAAATACCTGAGAAGAGACAGGGATGTAAGGGAAGGCGAGGAGGATTTCAGCGTAAGCACGCCTGAAGAGATGCTCCAGAGTGTCAACTCGACATTGGGTGCAGTCAACCTCTTTGTCATAATCATCGCGTCGATATCTATACTTGTCGGAGGCATTGGGATAATGAACACCATGTTCACCTCAGTCACTGAGAGGACAAGGCAGATAGGCATAATGAAGAGCATAGGTGCAAGGAACAGCACGATCTTTTCCCTGTTCTTCATCGAGTCAGGGCTGCTCGGCAGCGTGGGTGGGCTTTTGGGTGCGGTCTTGGGTTCACTTATAGCAGTCATTGGCTCAATGGCCCTTCAGGGCTTTCTTGGCGGCGAGCTGGAGATCCGGGCGCAGATCAGCATCTGGCTGTTCATGGGTTCTGTACTGGGGTCATTCCTTATAGGAAGCCTGTTTGGCATAATTCCTGCGATGGGCGCGTCAAGGATGCATCCTGTAGATGCCCTGCGTAGAAAGAAATAAGACTGAAGAATGGACAAGATTGAAATAAGACTGAAAAACAGATAAGATTGAATATAATTAGGTAAGGAATCAATAAGAAGGCGCAAGTTCAAGTATGAGGAATACAGAAGTTCAAGTATGAGGAATACAGATGATAACAGACCTTTTCAAATACGTGATAAAGAACCTCTTTATCAGGATCACAAGGAGCAGCCTGACCATAATCTCAATCATGGTAGGCATAATGGCGATATTTGCCCTGCTGTCCTTTGGAGAGGGGCTTAAGACATACGTGAACAGTGTTGCAGAAGATATGGGGACAAATCTTCTGATTGCACAGCCTAGGGGGGCTGGTGCTCCTGGAACAACAGGTACATACCTTTCTGCAGATGATCTTGACTTTATCAGGAAACAGAAAGGGATAGTGGACGCAACAGGGTTTGTATTTGGGAATGCTGAGATAAAGGACAATCCTGACAAGAAGGGCAAGTGGAGCTATGTGATAGGATTGAGCATAAAGCCTGACGAGATTAAGTTTGTCGAGGATATGCTGAGCACACTTGCAGACCTGGAATCAGGAAGAAACCTGAAGGCTGGCGACAGCAAGAAGGCGGTGCTTGGCTATAATTATCAGGTGGCGGACAGGATATTCGAAAAGCCGCTCGGGCTTGGAGACAAGATATTTATTAATGATATCAAGTTTGAGGTCATAGGGTTCTATGAAGAGATTGGAAACCCTGCTGATGATTCGCAGGCATATATAAGCAATGATGATGCAGAGGAAGTGTTAGGTCTTGACAGTACAGAGTATGGAATGATATATATCGAGTCTGAAGATGGGCTTGAGCCAGGGGATGTTGCAGAAAGGCTTGAGGATAGGCTCAGGAAGTTTAAGGACCAAAAAGAAGGCCAGGAAGACTTTGCAATCACCACATTCGAGTCGCAGCTAGAGATGTTCAATCAGGTGATAAATGTTCTAAACGGCATACTTTTCCTGATCGCGTTGGTTTCTGTTCTTGTTGCAGCAGTCAATATCGCAAATACAATGTATACTGCAGTGATGGAGCGGACAAAAGAGATAGGCATCATGAAGGCAATAGGTGCAAGAAACAGCTATATCAGGATGATATTTGTGCTAGAGTCAGGGATCCTTGGCTTGCTTGGTGGGATCCTGGGAATCCTTTTAGGCTATCTGATATCAAGGCTTGGCGGGATGATCGCAAAATCTGCAGGCTATGCACTGCTTAAGCCTGCATTTCCACTATGGCTTATAGTAGGATGCCTGTTTTTTGCATTCCTTGTAGGGACAGTATCAGGGTTTTTCCCGGCAAAACAGGCTTCAGAACTAAGCCCTGTTGAGGCATTGAGAGAGGAGTGATCTCATGGAAACGCTGTTTTTTTGCCTATTTGACCTATATTTGCTGCAGTTCTGCAAAAAATATTTAAATAAACGCTTTTTGCGAGAAAACATCATTGGTGTTATGGTTGTTTAGGGTAACTTTATTGTTATGGTTTTTTAGGGTAAATTTATAGTACTTTAAACTTTATAATAAGGCTCCGTAGCTTAGCGGTAGAGCGTTCGGCTGTTATCCGTTCAGGCAGAAGAGATAACTTTACTGCCTGCATGGCAGGAAACCGAAAGGTCGCCAGTTCGATCCTGGCCGGAGCCGCTTATTTTTATTGAAGCTTTATCCTTTGTCTAATCTTATATAGACTTATCTAATCATATATCTAATCTGATAAAGACCTGTTTAATCTTATATAGAATCTAATCTTTAGGTTGGGGATAGCAAGGAGTGGCAAATTTTTGTTATATAGAACTTAATGTATTATATTGGATATACAGGCTTGTTTATGTTTCAGCTTCTTATATCCTAATGTTTAGCTTCTTGTCAAGGTTTTTCTTGAGGCTTTTTAGGTTTGCTTCAGAATCCATATCTGTATTGATATGGATTACATTTTCATCTTTTCCAGGTGCTTCGATATTGTTTGTCTGGTAGAGGTAGGCATGCTCAAAGTCTGCATCAGAGATGTTGCTCTTGTCTTGCATCCTCTTGTGGATCCTGTTCTTTGCAGTTTCCTCTCTGCATGTTGTATAGATCACAACAAAGTCAGCATCATGCCTGTTAGCAATATCCCTTGCAGCATCCCTGTTTGACTTTTTTATGAATGATGCATCAATCGCCACATTGCCGCCATGCTCAAGGATTTGTTCAGCCTTGTCGAATATGAAATCATATACCTTTTGCATGCTCTTATCGTTGTAATACCTCTTTCTGTATTCGTCATCTTTTGCTTCTTTTCCTGTGAGGCTGAAAAGCTTTTTTCTTACTGCATCTGTCCTGAAGAGCATGCCGCCTGCTATGTCTGATGCGAACTTGAGCCACCTGGACTTGCCAGTCCCTGAGACACCGCAGCTTATCATGAGAAGCGGCCTTTTTGCGTTCAGGTGCTGGGCGTATTCAAAGGCCAGCCAGTAATATTTTCGTGCAGTGCTCATAAGCTCATCTTTTTTCGCGTCAGTGTTATTTGGGTCATCATACATGAAGCTTGTGACCTTCGCCCTGACATAGGCCCTGTAGCATTTATAGAAGTTCAGGAGCGAGTAGACAGTGTAGTCTCCTGTGAACTCTACGTATTTCTTTATGAAATGCTTTGAAAGGGATTCTTTTCCAAGAAAGTCGAGGTCCATCGCAAGAAAGGCCACATCATTTACAGCATCGCCGCAGCGGAAGCTTTCATTGAACTCTATGCAGTCGAATATTTGTATGTCTCTGTTGCTGATGAAGATGTTTCCTGTGTGCAGGTCTCCATGGTACTCGATTATGCGCCCCTCTTTTATCCTTGCATCAAACATCTCTTTTCTTTTTTCCAAAAACTCATGTGCGGCATCCCTGATGAAATCATACTTTTTCCTGTCGATCAGCACACCTATGTACTTTTCGGTCTGGCTGAAGTTCTGTTCGACTGCTTCTCTTACAGCTTCTCTTCCAAACCATGCCATGGGCTTTTTTCCTATAACTGGCTTGTTTTCCTGTGCATTTTTCATGTGGAATCCTGCAATTATCGACGCGATCCTTGAGATTATGCCTGCATTGACCTTACCCTCTTTTACCATCTGCGTCATGATCGCATCATCTGGCATCCTTCTCATCTTTATTGCATACTCTACAGCCCTGCCGCTGCCGTTGACCTCAAGCCCTTTTTCTGAATATGTTATCCTAACGACGCCTAGATAGAGGTCTGGGCACAGCCTCTTGTTGAGCCTGAGCTCCTCATTGCAGTAGAATTCCCTCTTTTTCAATGTGGTGAAGTCAAGAAACCCAAAGTCCACAGGCTTTTTGATCTTGTATGCAAATCTTTCAGTCAGGAACACATGGGATATATGGGTCTCTTTATGCTCGACTTTAATTGTCTTATCCTTGTAGCTTGCCGGATCCATCATGAATGATACTATGTCTGATGATAATGCTACACCCTGTGCTTTTAGGTCAGAACATGGCTTCTTGCCTGGCTCTTTAGTTGGCCCATCAGACCCTGTCCTTGCGTTTCCTAAGACTTTGCTTTTGCCCATATCCATCTCCTGTTTTTGGGTATGTAAGGATTATATAAAGCTTATTATGTTATAAGCTTATCATGCTTGTCATGCAAAAGCCTGCCATCCTTATTATGCTATGAGCTTATCATGCTTGTCATGCAAAAGCCTGCTATTCTTATTATGCTATGATGCTTATCATGGTTATCATATAGAAAATAATTTAAAATGAGATTGATTAGTCAGTTGGCATGGACAGGATTTTTAGGGATGTGCTAAGTGAAAAGAAGCTGTCAGCAGCGGATTATGGCCTGCTTATGGAAAAGGTGGGCAAGGTCATCCAGAGGCTTGAGGGATCTTTTCTCGATTCAGGTATAAAAGCAGAGATAATGCTAGGCGGCAGCTCTGCAAAAGGCACGCTCCTTAAAGGGGATTTTGATTGTGATGTGTTCGTGCGCTTTGACAGGAGCTATCCCGACGAGGAGCTCCTTGAGATGCTTAAGACAGGGCTTAAGTGCTTCAGGAACGTCGAGAGGGTCCATGGCTCAAGGGATTATTTCCAGTTGATGCTGGATTCGGTCTTTTATGAGTTTGTGCCTGTGATAAAGATAAATAACCCTGTTCAGGCAAGGAACATAACAGACATATCACCTCTGCATGTCGACTGGATCAGGGCTCATATATCAAGGGACAAAGGGCTTGTAGATGAGATACTCCTGGCAAAGCTGTTCTGCAAGGCCCAGGGGATATATGGCGCAGAGAGCTATATAAGCGGCTTTTCAGGGCATGTGCTCGATATACTCATAGTCTATTATGGTTCTTTTAAGCGCCTTTTGGAGCATGCTGTCGACTGGAAACTACATGATGTTATAGATGTTGAAGGGCACGGCTCTTATGAGAGCATGAACAGCTCAAAGATCAGCCCGCTTGTAGTGTTCGACCCTATACAAAAAGAGAGGAATGCAGCTGCAGCTCTTGGCATTGAGAAATTCGAGAGATTCAGGAAACAGGCTTCTAGATTCCTAAGCAGTCCTTCTGAAAGCTTTTTTAAGCGAAAAAAGGTAACTTATGCAGCAATAAGGAAGATGGCAGGCTCTGATGTTGAGGCAGTCATCCTGAAGCTGAAGGCTCTTTCAGGCAAGAGGGATATTGTTGGAAGCAAGCTGTTGAAGGTGTTCAACCACATCAACAGGAATCTTGAGATGCATGATTTTATTGTGGCAGGCTCTGGCTGGGACTGGGACAGGAAAAGGGATGTGTTGATGTGGTTTTATGTGAGAAAGGAAAAGCTATGTACGCACAGGATTGTCGAGGGTCCGCCAGTTAAGGTCAAGCCGCATGCAAGGAATTTCCAGAAGTTGCACGCTGACTCATTTGAAAAGGGCGGCAGGCTCTATGCAAGGGTAAGGCGCGAGTTCCTTAGGCCAAAGGCACTGGTAAAGAGCCTTCTTATGGGGCGTTTTGTCAGGGAGAGGGTTGCAGAGGCAGTGATCACTGGCTGAGCCCATGGCTTTTTCATTCTTATCCTTTAATCTATGTCTCTTCTATTTTTGGACTGTTGATTAACATACCCCGCTGCTTGCGGCAGGGATACGGCTGGGGGTATGGCAGATCAAAAACCAAAAACACCACCACTAACTAAAAGTATTCAGCAATGAGTGCTTGCATATCCCACTTGCTTGCTGAGGGGTTTTTGATTGCTTATAAAAAGAGGTAATCTTGAGAGCCTTATTATAATGTGATATAGTTATCCTTTTTATATATT
>JAFGRM010000090.1 GCA_016935125.1 Candidatus Woesearchaeota archaeon | reverse complement strand
TTCTTTTTTTAGAAAAAAGAAGCAAAATATTTATAACACTTTAACCTTTTTTTTATCTGCTATGCGAGTTAGAAAATTCAGAAAAGAGGACGCACAAAAAGCAAGCAACATTATCAAAAGGAATCTTTTAGAAGTAAACTCAAAAAAATATACTAAAGCGACTGTCAATGCTTTAATTAAAGATAGCACCCCTGCCCGTTTAATCGAAAAATCCAAAACACGCCATTATTATATTGCCATCGAAAATGAACAAATTTTAGGTATTGGTGGTTATGAGGAAGCCAATCTTCATACATTTTTTGTCAAGCCTAAAATCCATGGCAAAGGGGTTGGAAAAAGATTAATGGAGCGCGTTTTAAAAGATGCAAAAAAAGAAGGTGTTAAAATAATGCATTGTGCTTCAACACATTACGCTGATAAATTTTATGCATCTTTTGGGTTTAAACGAATCAGAGAAAAAACCGTTCCTTTTTATGGCACTACGCTTACTTTTGTGCAGATGAAAAAAAGGCTTTAAATCTTGATTTTAGACTCGCTTAGGTAGGTATATCAACTAATTTCTCAATCCAAAAGCTCTGAGTTTTCCCTTATGGATATATGGCCAAAAACTTCGTTTTTGAGATCTATAGAAATATAGAACTAATATTTTTTCTACGCCCTAACTTCAAATCAAATCAAATCAAAGCTAAAAAAACATTTATATACTTCCTAACTTAATACCCCATTATATGAACAAAAAATTTTTGACAATAGGAATTGCACTTCTAATGGTTGCTATAGTTACTGCCACAGCAGTATTGTTTATCTTTCCTTATCAGCCAGACCTGCCGCCACAAACAGATGATACTGGTTCAACACAACAAGGAATTCAGCAAGTTGTAAACGCGAATAATCAGTTTGCGTTTGAACTCTATTCGGAATTGGACAAATCAGAAGACAGTAATATCTTTTATTCACCTTATAGCATCTCTGCTGCTTTGGCGATGACTTATGAAGGTGCAAAAGGACAAACAGCAGATGAGATGAAATCAGTTTTTCATTTCCCAGAAAGCAATGTTTTAAGGCCAAATTTTGCTGCAATTTATAATGGTATTAATGATGGTATTAATGAAGGCGGGAAAGCCTATGAATTAAGAACAGGAAACGCATTATGGGCCCAATACGACTATCAGTTTCTTGAGGACTATACAAGCAGGGTTGAACAATATTATGGTGGCAAAGTATCTAATCTTGATTTTAGGCAAGAGACAGAAAAATCAAGGCAGACTATCAATTCATTTATTGAAGAACAGACCAATGATAAAATTAAAGACCTGATCCCTGCAGGAGTTTTAAGCCCAATGACTAGGTTGGTTCTTACAAATGCAATTTATTTCAAAGGCACATGGGAATGGGAATTTGACAAATCCGATACTCGTGACCAAGATTTCAAAATTACACCTGCAAATATTGTAAAGACTCCAATGATGTATATGGATCCTGACAAAGCAAATTTTAACTATGCTGATTTAGAAAAATTGCAGATATTAGAGCTTCCTTACAAAGGCGAAGATATCTCAATGTTAATTTTATTGCCAAAGCAAGGGGAAGATTATGATTATGAAACAGGAGAAAGAATTGTTTTTGAATATACTCTTAAAGATATAGAATTTTCCGCTGACAAACTTGATGAATATAAATCACAAATGCAGGAAACAAAGTTAGATTCAATTTCACTTCCAAAATTCGAGTTTGACACTAAATACTTTATGAAAGATGCATTAAGCGCTATGGGTATGCCGACAGCCTTTGGCTTTGGTGCTGACTTCTCAGGCATGGACGGCACACATGAGTTATACATAAGCAGTGTCATCCACCAGGCCTATGTTAAGGTGGATGAAAAAGGAACAGAAGCAGCTGCTGCAACAGCCGTTGTAATGATAGAAAAGTCAGCTATGCCAAGTAATGTCTTTAGGGCAGACCACCCATTCATCTTTATAATCCAGGAAAAAAAGACAGGCAACATCTTGTTCATGGGAAGGGTAAGTGATCCAACTCAGCAATAATACACATACACAAAAAAAATATTTGCTTGTAAGCCAGAAACTTTAGTGACTAAGTGGTTTAGGATTCTGGAAGTTTGTTATACAAACTTACTGGATTGAAAACAAAAGTTTTCAATCAGCCTGAGTGGCGAGTTTTCGTTATTTAAAGAATTAAAGAAAAAGGTCTTTGTCTTTTGAATAGGCTAAATATTTAGCAACCCTATGAAAAACAATTAAGAACATATCTTGCCCATCAGTCTTTTCTCAGCCAGGATATCAGGAAATAGACACCGAGCGCAAACAATGCGCCTATAAGGAACCATAACGCAAGGTTATGCCAGAATGGTGCTGCATTGCCTGTAACAGCGATCATCTCAGGCGGCGCTGCCTGTGTTGCTGATTCAGCAAGAAGCCTTGTGCCCTCATCTGCAACTGCCGCCGTGTTTTCAGCCACCATATCCTCTGCAGAGTACTTTGCAGACATGGGCATCCCGCTTCCCAGGATCTTAGCGGTTCCAGTTGTAAGATATGTGTAGAGCTGTATGATCCCTGCAACGCCTGCTGTGATAAGCGCCGCAGGGAGTATGCTTCTTAGCTTCTGGGTGATACCTGTAACTTTCCTTGGTGTTATTATGATATACTTGTTTGCGAGCTTGTAGTGCAGGACCTCTTTTCCTTTCTCACTGTAATGGTATTCATCTGCTATGACCAGCCCTGTCTCTATCAGCTGCTGGAGGTTGTAATGCACTGTTGATATAGGTATTCCAAGTGTCTTTGCAAGCTCTGTCTCTGTCGCCTCCTTGTCTGCCAGATGGTCAAGGATCTGTCTGCATGAGTTGTTGGAGACTACATTTGCTATCTTCTTTGTCTTTTTGTCTTCCAGCTCAAGCATTATGAAGTTCTTTTTTGCCATTCATGCACTGTAAGGTTATGGTTTTTAAATAGTTTTCCAAAGCTTCAAGAGAGATTGAAGTGAACTCATGGCTTTCTGCAGAAAAGGTTGATCCACCTGTGCTTGTGATAAGCTGATCTGATCTTTATCTTTTTGGCCTTGACTATCTCAAACCCACACCTTTCAAGCAGAGCCCCCAGCTCGTCCTCAGTGTAGTATGCATAGAACTTGTTGACGTTGTACCTGCTATCGTACTCAAGGCCTTCTGTTGTGCCTTCCTTTGCGCTGATGTAAAGGATGCCTCCACTTTTCAGGATCCTGTATATGTTTGCCAGAACGGTTTTAGCGTCATCCTTCTGTATACAGATTATCCCTGCTTCGAACCATGCACCATCGACCGACTTATCAGGCAGGCATATCTTCTGGAAATCCATCCTGCTAAACCTTGCAGAAGGGGCAGCAGTTCTTGCCCTATTCAGCATCTCTTCAGAAATGTCAATCCCTGTCACATCAAAACCCTTCCCAGAAAAGATTTTTGCATCCCTTCCAGGCCCGCAGCCTATGTCGATTATGGCAGCTTTTTTTGCAGTTCTTCTATCCTGGGCTTTTTTTGCATCCTTTTTTATCCCTTTCTTAACAAGATCCAGGAAGTATTCCCTCTTCTCTATCTCCTGGGGCCTCAGCTCATTTGTCTTTATGTCGTACTCGTATGCAGTGGAATCATAGGCCATGGTGTTCTGCTTTACATACTCTTCCATGATGATGCATGCCTCTTTTCTTATTTTTCCTTCGCTTTCTTTTTCTTTTACCCTATATGAAATCTATCTCTACCTCAAATCCGTCATATGTGGGGTATTCCTCAACTATTGCAGGAACACCTCCTGCATCCTTTATCCTGTTTTTCATGGCCTCGGCTGTCTTTTTTGATGTGAGGAGCCTGAGTTTGTCTTCATCAACAACAATGCCGGAGATTCTTGCCTTGAGCTTTTCTGCCATCGCGTCCAGCTCGGCGAGCGCTTTTTCTCTTGTCTTCTCATCCTTTATCCTCTGCCTGTATCCTTTTCCTGGCACAAGCCATGAGAGGTAGGCTGCACCCCTGACCAGCATGCCGTCAGCTGTTATCCTGTCAGTTGGCAGTGCGACATTCCTCGCCCTGAGCCTGATCCTTTTTGCCATCTGGACCGCGTCCTTGAGTTTTGCTGTGCAGAGATGGATGTTAAGATCCTTGTTTTCGCAGTAGATGAGCAGTTCCATCGCAAGCTCCATGCTTCCTGCTGCAGCATAGCTCTGGCTGTCCTTTGGCTTAAATCCCATCTCTGAAAGTTTTGAGAAGCTGTTGTCAGCGAGCTCAAGCTCGTTTAGGTTAAGGAACTTGATATGAGGCCCGGCATAGTCTATAAGCTCTTTTGTCTCTTTCTCTTTTCCAGGTATGGCAGGGATCTCAATACCTATGTCCCAGCTGTGCTTTTTTGCAAGCTTTAGCCTTGGCCAAAGCTTTTTCTCAGCGACATCAGGATGGAACCTGATCTCATCAAGCCCTGCAGAAGAGAGCACAGAAAGCTTTTTTTCATCAACAAGCACAAGTGGCGTATAGAGGTGTATGTGAAACTCCTGCCCGAACCTCTTCTTGAGCCCACAGATGACATCGGTGGTCCTGCCTATCCTTGCGAGCGGGTCGCCGCCTGTAATCCCAATACCCATAGATGAGCAGAGCCTGATCTCCTGAGCGATCTTTTCAATCATTTCTTCAGTGTTTGCCAGATTATCCTGTTCAACAGGCACCTCATTTATGTATATGACATCTTTATTTTTCTTGGCATCAGATATAGGGCAGTAATAGCATCCATTTTGGCAGATCCCTGTTATGAAGAGCACGGATTTTCTGCCCTGCACGCACAGTTCGCAGCCCTTTGCAAGCTGTCCAGACTTATATGAGAAAAAATCTGTCTTTTGGGTTTTTCCTGCCATCATCCTATTGCCCTGCCTAGCACCTACGCCTGCTCAAAACCTTTGTTTGAAACCTACACTCAGATGTGCTTTTTTGCAAGCTTCAGCCCTTGATCACGCCCATGGGCTTGAGCCTGACGACTTTTGTTGAGATGCCTGCCTCATGGACAGTATCAACGACATTTATCACATCCTTGTACGCAAGAGGGGCCTCTTCTGCAAGCGACTGCATGTGCGGTGCCTTGCTGACGATCCCTTTTTTTAAGAGCTCTTTTGAGATTGTGTCGCCGTCGAACCTGCTTATCGCAGCGTTCCTTGACATTGCCCTTCCTGCGCCATGGCAGCTCGAGCCGAATGTCTTTTCCAGTGCAGCCTCTGTCCCTTTGCAGATATAACTCTCTGTCCCCATTGTCCCTGCGATCAGTACAGGTGTGTCTGGGTATGAGCGCGTAGCGCCTTTTCTGTGGATGTACATCTCCCTGCCTTTTATCTTCTCAAGCTTGACTATGTTGTGTGCGATAGCATAGACTGTCTCCATCTCCATATCTTCCCAGTCACGCTTAAAGACCTTTTCAAATACCTCTCTTATCCAGTGCGTCATTACATGCCTGTTTGTAAACGAGTAGTTCACTGCGCATTTCATCGCAGAATAATAGTCCCTGCCCTCTGTCGAGTCTACTGGTGCGCACGCAAGCTGCCTGTCAGGAAGCCAGATATTGTACTTCTTCACAGCCTGCTCATGGATCTTGAGATAATCTGATGCAATCTGGTGCCCGAGGCCGCGGCTGCCACAGTGGAGCATTATTGCAACACCACCTTCATTGTCTATCCTCCAGTCCTTTGCAGTCTTTTTGTCCTCTACCGTTTCGATCTTCTGTATCTCAAGAAAATGGTTCCCTGCGCCTAGTGTTCCAAGCTGTGGAAGCCCTCTTTTTCTTGCAAGAGCAGATATCCTGCTTGGGTCGGCATCCGGCATGCATCCCTGCTCTTCTGTTGCAGAGATGTCCTTTTTTGTGCCATAGCCGTTTTCAACAGCCCAGTTCAGCCCGTTGAGCATGACAGAGTCAAGCTCGCTGTCAGTGAGCCTGAGCCTTCCTTTTGACCCGACCCCGCAAGGGACCGCCCTGAACAGTGCAGGCACAAGCTCGTTGAGCTTTTCATTTACCTCAGAGAAGCTGAGGTTTGTCCTGATGGAGTTTATGCCGCAGTTTATGTCAAACCCGCAAAGCCCTGAGCTTATGACGCCTTTTTCGTTGTCAAATGCAGCGACACTGCCCATAGGAAGCCCGTAGCCCCAGTGCATGTCAGGCAGGCCGCAGACAGGCCCTATAACACCAGGCATGCACGCGACATTCGTGAGCTGCGATACAGCCTCAGGCTCGATCTGTTTTAGCACAGCCTCGTTTGCAAAGACCTTTGCTGGAACATTCATCCTTTCTCTTGCGGTCTTTGGGAGCAGCCACTCATAATCATTTATCTTTTCAAGCTTGTCTTTCATTTTAGCTGCAAGAATCAAGATTCATATTAAAATGTTGCTGCTGTTTAGGAAAGTCTGAGAGCAAGCACGAGCAGAACAGGGCCTGTTATGATAAAACCATGCCTGCATAAAAACAAAGAATATAACAAGAAAAGAGATATTATAGAACATATGGCATAATCAGGAGAACCAAGACAGCAGTATCCCTGTATTATCCATAGCCTATCAGATCAGCTATCATTTCTTAGGTCCGCATCCTTTGCAGCCGCCGCAACCACCCATGCAATATCACCTCCTGTGAATAATCATTATAATAATTATTGTCTTGTCGTTAGCCTTACCTTCGCTATCCTCTGTCCGATCATGCTTAGGATAGTTATGTTGAACTCCTTGAACCTTATTATGTCTCCAGGCCTTGGGATCTTTCCTGTCTTGTCCATTATGTAGCCCGAGATTGTGTTGATCTCTTTTGTGTTCCGGATGAGGATGCCTGCCTTCTTGTGTATCTCCTGCAGTGTCGCATCCCCGTCGATATCAAACTGGTGTTCCCCTGTCCTGCTTATGTTCTCCTTTACTATGTCTGTCTCATCATAGATCTCGCCGACAATCTCCTCAAGCAGGTCCTCTATTGTCACGATCCCTGACACGATGCCGTATTCGTCAACTACAACAGCTATGTGGATGTTCTTTTTCTGGAAGTCGCGCAGCAGCGAGTCTGCAACCTTTGTCTCAGGTATGAAGAAAGCAGGCCTTGCTATATCTTTCACATGGGAATCAAGCTTGCCGTATGCAATAGCCTTTACTACATCTTTTACATAGAGTATCCCTGTCACCTTGTCTATTGTCTTTTTGTAGATAGGTATCCTTGAGAACCTGGAGCCTATTATCTGCTCTTTTATGTCTGCAACTGTCTTGTTCTCTTCATAAGCCATAACATGGATCTTCGGGGTCATGAAATCCCTTGCCTTGATGTCGTTCAGCCTGAATATGTTGTGTATCATCTCCTTTTCGTCCTTTTCGATCGAGCCTATCTCTTCACCTATCTTTACGAATGACTTGATCTCTTCTTCTGTGACAATTGGCTCTTCGGCAGTTTTCGGGTTGAAGCACCGCGACATGTTCTTTGTCAGGATGTCAAGGACCTTTATCAGCGGCAAGAACACTATGCTCATCCAGTATATGGGCTTTGCAGCAAAGAGGCATATCTTCTCTGAATTTGCCATAGCTATTGTCTTTGGGGTTATCTCTCCGAACACGAGCACGACAAGGGTCATGACGCCTGTTGCGATCCCGACACCTTTTGACCCAAAAAAGCTGATAGAAAGGGATGTTGCGATAGCTGATGCTGCGATGTTCACAAGGTTGTTCCCTATGAGAAGCGTGCTTATCAGCCTATGCGAGTCATCCTTCAGCTTTTTTACAAGAAGTGCGTTCCTGTTCTCTTTATTCTTATCGACAAGGTGCCTGAGCTTTAGGCTATTCAGGGCGATAAAGGCAGTTTCTGTCCCTGAAAAGAAACTGGAGAGTATAACAAGAACAACCAGTGTAAATATCATCACTTGTGTCATCAGTTTCAGCTCAGCATATCCTCAGTATATCTTTATCAGGTTGCAGTCAGGGTCAACTTCGACAAAATGGTGCCTGCTCCCTTCCCTGAAACCAGGGCACTGGTTCTCCATGTGGTCATCCAGCTTGATCCTGGGGCTGTGTGCGACATCACACACCCAGTCAGTGATGATCTCATCTGAAAGGCACGGCCCGTTGTCAAGCACAGTTCCTGCTGCCTTTTTTTCCATGCACAGCTGCCTGCATCTGGAAGAGGCCTCTTCACTGTCAGATAACAGGCCTGTATTTTTAGCTACAGAGCCACTATCTGTTTCATCAGAATCTGAACAGCCCGGCAAGCATACCATTGCCAGGCAGATAGTTATTATCGACAGCCTTTCAAGACAGTTCATTCATACACCCTGAGGTATATTAACCTTAATTATATATAAATATATTGTTCTTCTTGTGCTGGCACAGCCTTGCAGGCAGTATCCATATGTGGCAGGGCAATTATTCTATAGTTCTACAGCTCTTTTTCAAGCTTTTTGGCATAACTGGCATGATCCAGGAAGCCTTCTGCCTCTTTCTTATCATCCATATCTATCTTTATTATCCAACCCTTGCCAAAAGGGTCCTTGTTTATCAGGTCAGGAGATGACTCAAGCCCGGAATTTACCTCTTTTATCTTGCCGCTCAACGGCGCGACCATCTCACCTGCCCATTTTGCAGATTCGATGTTTCCGAACGGCTTTCCCAATGCAACAGCATCATCTGGGTTAGGAAGCTCTATAAAGGCTATGTCTTTTGCCCTTTTTGCAGCAGCATCAGTCATCCCAACTGTTGCAGTGTTGCCATCGATCCTTATCCACATGTTGTCCTTGTATAACAAGCCCTCTTTTACCTCAACATCTTTTATTTTCATCATTGACCACCTCT
>JAFGRM010000089.1 GCA_016935125.1 Candidatus Woesearchaeota archaeon | reverse complement strand
AAGATATAAAATAATAAGATATGGAGCGATAATAAAAAATAAAGAACTAAGTTATAATGAAAGAAAAAAGAAAATATGCGAGAAAAACAAAGAAATAAATAAGAAATAATGAAAAAGGACGAAAATATAAATAAGGCTAAGAAAGACAGAGAAAATAAAGAATAATAATTGTTCTTAGCAAATTTTATAAACTATTCTGGCATACAATAGAGTATGGAATTAAGAAAGGCTGTTGTTGCTGACCAGTTCTATCCTGCAGAAAAAGCTGAGCTCATAAAATGCATCAAAGAAACATTTACGCACACACTAGGCCCTGGGCTAGCAGAAGAATCTGCAAACAAGCAGGTTGCAAAAATGGGTGTATTGGGAGTGATAAGCCCTCATGCAGGCTATATGTATTCAGGGATGTGTGCAGCACACAGCTTCCATGCAATCAAAGAATCCTGCTTTGACCCGGAAACAGGAAATGACATCTTCATCATAATGGGCTTCAGCCATTCTGGCCTTGATGCAGGCGGCACAGGAACAATCGCATTGGACTGGGAAACACCCCTTGGCAGGGTTGCATGTGACAGGGCCATGATAAAAGAGCTCTTGTCTGGATCCGGCAGGATGATCAGAGAAGACATCGTATCCCTTTCAAATGAGCACTCGATTGAGGTTCAGCTGCCCTATCTTCAGTACCTATACAGCAGGTTCAGCTTTGTTCCGCTTTCTGTTCCGCATCACTGCAATTTCACAAGGCTTGCAGAAATCATCAATTTAGCATTAAAAAAAACAGGCAGGCGCGCATGCATAATAGCAAGCTCAGATTTTACCCATTATGGAAGCGGGTTCTCATATGAGCCGTTCAAGGGTAATATAAATAAGAACATAAAAGAGAATCTAGAAGAGCTTGACAAAGGCGCAATCTCACATATAACCTCCCTTGACACTGCAGGCTTTCTTTCATACGTGCAAAAGACAGGCGCTACAATATGCGGGACAAGCCCGATTGCACTCATGCTTGAGATGCTAAAAGCAGGGTATAACACAGCTGGGCATAATATACATAATATACATAATGAAAACAAGGGAAAAGATATCACATCCAGGCTCCTGAGCTATTACACCTCAGGAGATCTTACAGGAGACTACAGCCATTGTGTGAGCTATGCAAGCATTGTATTTTGCAAAGAAAGAAGAGAATGACAAAAGTGACAAAAAGCATTTAAAGCATTGATAAGAAAACACTGATGAGAAATAACGACCTATGAGCCTGAGCAGGCTCTCATTAACAAGAGATAATCAAGTACTGTAACGCCAAAGATAATAAAATATGGGAACCAAGATGCCAAAGATCAGGAATGTCACAAGAGGAACAACAATCTCAAGCACTTCTATCATATGCAAGAGCATCTTTAGAAAAGCCCGCGGGCTCATGTTCTCTTCTCAAAAGACCCTGATATTTGAATTCTCAGATGAAAGGATCATCCCATTGCATATGATGTTTGTCTTTTTTCCGATAGAGGTGCTTTTTGTCGGGCGCGACAAAAAGGTTGCAGAGATAAAAGAGAGCTTCATGCCATGGAGCTTTTACACTCCAAAAAAAAAGGCATGCTATGTAATAGAGCTGGAGTCTGGTTTGATCAGAAGATCCATGACTATGGTGGGAGATAAACTCAAATTCTAAGATAAACTGCTAGATAATCCCACATTCTAAGATAAACTGCTAAACAGTGTTTGGTATTTTAATCATAAGATAAGATCTGAGAATATCTCTAGTGGGATTTTCAATAAGAAGATACTCCTCCAATAAGAAGATAGCACTTAAAAACAAGAGAATAAGATAAAAGAATAAAAAAGCTGATCTTGGCTCTCAGATATGCTTCCCTTAGATATACTTCCTTATCTCTGCTGCCTTTTCAGACGCGATATCGATCATCCTTGATATATCATCTGTTGTCAGGGGAAGTTCGCCACCTTTCTGCAGAGCACAGAGAGTATTGTCTTCTGTGAGAGCAACTGTGAGCCTTGCATCATAGTTCTTCTCTTCCTCTTTCAGAGGGTCAACAAGGTAGTTCTTGCCGATCTTAAAGACAGTTACAGAGACAGGTATCTTCTCAAGCTCAAGGGTCTTGTCAGTCTTATTCTTGTAATCAATCTCCTCGTTCTCGTATGCAGGGAACCTTGTGTTCTTAAGCGCTGCAATTGTCGCAAGAGCTGATGCGTCAAGAAGGCTGCCTGCATCGTTGATAGTGCATATGTCTATCTGTGCAAGCCAGCATTTCTCGCCTTTCTTTATCGCAAGCTTCTTTACATCAATCGCCCTGCTCTCCCTGATTCCCCTGTCGACAACCCTTGCAAGCTCGATAGCTTCTATGCTAGGGGGACCTGGCTCGAAGTCTGGGTTTGAAAGCGGCAGAAGCTCGACATTCACCATTATAGCCCCTTCATCAGGCCTGTCAGGGAAAGGTGCCCCTATGTCAAGCTTTACACCTGCTATGACCACTGTATCGCCGACCTTTACTATTGCAGACCCCTCTGCTGTCTTTGAAACATCTGTCGTAACAGAAATCTCCCTAAACTCATCAAGCTTTCTTCCGTCAGACCTGACATTCATGTCAAGTGCCTGTATTATATGGTTCTTGAATTCATTGTTCATTGTGATCACCATTTGGATTGTTGAATCTGTCCTTAAGCGCCTTTTTCTGGATCTCATTTATCTTGAGGCATGCCTTCTTGCCCATCTCAATTCCCTTCATGAGCTCCTCTTTTGTTATCTCCCCGTCCATCTGGAGAAGCGAGATCTCATCAGTTGCACTGATATAGGCAATAGGCACATCTGCAACAGGACCATCATCATATGCCTCTTCCTCATAATCAAGGTCTACTACTATCATCTTGTCAACCTTTCCAACTGACACTGCTGAAACAAGGTCTTTCATGCTGAGCCCTGCATCTGCAAGTGCAATCGAGGCTGCACATATCCCTGCACACCTTGAGCCTGCATCTGTCTGCGGGAGCTCGATAAAGACATCCACCACTGCATTAGGATAATCGCTAAGGTCAATAACAGGAAGTATTGCCTTTTCAGTGACCATTGAAATCTCTTTGGATCGCCTGTTAGCCCCTGGCCTGACCCTGTCACCCATGCCTGAGAAAGGCATCATGTTATAGTTGCACCTAAGAACGCCTTTGCTTGGGTCCTGCATGAATTTCGGATGCAGGTCTCTTGGTCCGTATACCGCTGCATAGGCAACAGTGTTTCCTATCTTAAAATAAGCTGAGCCGTCTGCATTAGGGATGACTCCTGCCTTTGCCTCAATCACCCTTGTCTCTTCAGGACGCCTCTGGTCATGCCTTTTTTCGTAAGTCATTGTGATTCACCTTCTGGTTTTGTATCCGGTCTCTTGTCAGGTTTTGTATCCTGTTTTGTCGCATCTTGTTTTGTCGTATCCTGTTTCTTGCTCTTATCAGAAACAATGGATTCAAGGAATGCCTTGATCCTTTCTGTTAAGCCAGGTAGATGGGATTCAGACTCGATTTTCCTTATTGCCTTTATAGCAATCACTTCCTCACTCGGCTTGCCCTGCAGCCAGATAAGGCCGTTCTGCCCTACTATGACCCAGCATTTTGTCAGGTTCTTAATCATGTTTACCATAGACCCCTGTTTTCCTATTATCCTTGGGACCTTGTGTGGGTTGACTGAGATTATCCTTCCCTTGCCAAGTTTTTTTAGCCCAGGACCTTTCATCGAAAGGTCAACAAGCTTCTGTGATGTGACATTAGTTATCTTGCATACAAGATAATCACCTAAGCTATAATATTGCGTCAGGTCTGCCCCTCGCGCAATATACTCTGTTGTTGCATCCTTTAGTATAAGCATCCCTGAATACGCTGAATTGATATCAAGCCTCCAGCCAGAGAAGGTTATATCAAAGACCTTCCCTATCACAACATCATTATTCTTCGGGATATACCTGCCTGAGAGAGGGATTATCTTAAGGGCCCTGCCCTGGATATCAGCAATCCCAAGCCTGTTGGCAATGATCTTATCCTTGTCCCTGTAAGTGCCAAAGCCAGGAAGGTAATCCATGCCTTCAGCAAGCATCTCACCAGGAACTACAACCTGCTTGTCTTTTATCTCTAATTTGCTCATTTTCATTTCACCTTTGTAGTTATTATTGTCTCGTTATTGTCTCATTCTCATTATGGCCTCTTCATTACTGTCTCATTATGGCCTCTATATTAGCTTATTTATAGCTTATCTCTTGTTATTCACTCCTGTTATCCTGCCATTACCCTACTGAAACCATTATCCTGCCAGATCATAATTCTCATGCCAAAAATCATTATCCAACTAAACATCAGAAGAGCCTTTCCAGGCAACTTCTACCTTAGCACACTTCTACCTTGGCACAATTCTGCTGGCACTTCAGCCTTTTAGGATCTTTGTCTCAACCTCACCATGTGTCAGGTTGTTGAGCTTGTCAAAGAGGTCATTGACCATCCCTGCAGGAAGCTCCAACACGCAAACAACTGACCCATCATTCTGCCAGTCCTGCTGTTTGACTGCAGCAAAACCCTGCACAACAGAATATCCTTTTGCTGCATATGATGCAGGAATCCTGACTGCAATCTCCTTTTTCTCAAAGCTGATAGGGATGATTGGCCTAAGCATCTTCATTATCTCCTGTACCTGCAGTTCTGTCTTCTTATACTCATCGATATGAACTTTAGCCTCATCCATTGCAAGCTCGATCCTCTTATGCGGATGTGGATATCCTGTCTTAGGGTCAACACCGTTCCTTGCGATATAGTCGATGATCTGCCTCTTCTTCTGCTCGACCATCTTTTTCCTGTGCTCAGCTGTGACCTGTATCTCACCCTTTTTTACAATCTCCATTGCAACCTCATAAGAGTCAGCTGTCCCGAATACGTTCTTCATCTGGGATTCAGAAGCGAGAAGGCCCTTTTTTGCATCAGAGAATATTTGCGGTGCAGCAAGCACATCATCCATACTGATCTCCTTTCCAGCTCTTAGCTCAAGTGCTTTTTCACAGTCCAACAGAATCTCAAAGTTCTCACCTTCAATCCTGTACCTGCCAATGACCGCTTTTTCCACATCTACCATGCTTCCACCTTATTATCTCATCCCTTCTTTATTCTCTTATTCTTATCTTCTTCATCTCTTTGTCATTCTGTTGTCATCTCTTTGTCATTCCGTTGTCATTTATTTATTTCTTCTTCTTAACTTCTGACTTGACCTCATCAAGCACTTTTGAGAGCTTGTCTGCTGCAACCCTTGTATACTGGCTCTTGTCAGTTGTCAGAAATACGCAATCCAACCTGTTCACATTGAAGTTCTCATCAAGCGAATAAAGCGCCTTGACAGAAAGCTTCAGTGCCTGCTCAATTGATATATCATCCCTGTATTCCTTTGAGAGCATCTCCTCTATCTCAGTCTCGCCTTCACCTATTGTTGCGGCCTTGTACTGGAAGAATATTCCAGTAGGGTCAGTAACAAACAGGATAGGCTTGTTGTCATCTATGCCTGCGACAAGGAGCGAGACCCCGAAAGGACGAAGGCCGCCAGACTGCGTGCAAATCTGCTTCAGGTTGCAGATATCCTTTACAACAGAGAGAGTGTCTATAGGATTATCATATGTGACCTTATGCTGCTGCGCCTTAAGCTGCGCACGATCTATTAAAACCCTTGCGTCTGAGAGTATCCCTGATGCAGTCGCTGCGACATGGTCATCTATCTGGAATATCTTCTCTACTGATTCAGGCACGACAAGCTTGTCGACTATCCTCTTATCTGTACACAAGAGCACACCATCCTTGCAGACTATGCCTATTGCTGAACTGCCCTGCTTCACTGTCTTTTTTGCATACTCCACCTGCAAAAGCCTTCCGTCTGGGCTGAACATGGTGATCGCCCTGTCATAACCCATCACCTGATGATTTAATGGTTGCATTTTTCGTATCCCTCCTGCTTTTTTGCGTGCTTTAGCGCGTGTTTTAGCTTTAATCAATGATCATAATCAAGGATTAAAAGCCTTGCTTTAATCAAGCTAACTTGTAAGCTAAACTGTCAAGCCAACTGATTTAATCAATCAACTATTTTTCATTTT
>JAFGRM010000088.1 GCA_016935125.1 Candidatus Woesearchaeota archaeon | reverse complement strand
GTTCCAGCAGATGTCCTTGCAAAGGTTCCAGCAGATGTCCTTGCAAAGGTTCCAGCAGATGTCCTTGCAAAGGTTCCAGCAGATGTCATTGCAAAAGTTCCAGCAGAGGTTCCTGACCCAAAACAGTTGTTCAGGAGATTTGCGCAATATTATAAGAGATATGACCATGACAAGTCATTCACAGAGATCAGGACGCATGCGTTGTGGTTTGCCAAGCGTGCAAGGCTGGGGCCAAAGGCAAGGGATAAGATATGCAGGGCAAGAGATCTGAGCATAATCCTAGGTATCTTTGATAATTTTGATAATTAAAGGTTTTGATGATTAAACAGGTTTAAACAGGTTTATCATGTATATTTTATTAATGCAATTTTTTTATAGTGTTGTGTTTTTAAAATGAAACATATATAATAAAATAGATAAAATATTTAATACCAAAGGGATTCCTGGCAAAAAGCGCTAAAAAGCACTAAGAAGAAAAAAACACTTTGTGGATCCCTTACAAAAAATGGGCTGGTGTTGAGCTGTTGAGAATGATTAAGACAATAATATTCGACCTGAACAATGTCCTTGTGACCTACAAGAGAAGCGTGCGTTACAATGATTACCAGAAGAAGCTTGGTGTAGACAAGACACTTTTTTGGGCTGCTGCATCAAAGCATTATCCTGAGTTCAATCTTGGGAATATTGATATGGACGAGTATTTCAGCAGGACTTTTCATGACCTTGGAATAGACCAATCCCTTGTAGGAACTGCGATACAGCTCCTGAGAAACGACTACTCTTTTGTCGACGGAATGGAAGATCTGCTGAAAGCTCTGAAAAAGAGCTATGACCTTGTGCTTCTTGCAGGCGACGGCGAAGGCTTCCTGAAGATAAAGCTTGAGAAGCTCGGCTTAAGAAAATATTTCTCTAAGATATATGCTACCTGTTATGAGCATCTCCGCAAGGATGGCCCTGAGATATACAGGAGAGTCATGAGAAAAGCAGGGCTTAATGCAGATGAGTGCCTGTTCATAGATGACCTAAAAGAGTATATCAGTGCAGCAGTTCAGGCAGGGATATCCAATGCGATCCAGTTTGTCGACTCAAGACAGCTTATAAGGGAGCTCAACGCAGCAGGTGTTGAGGTTGAGCTTGGTTCATGACTCGCTTTGCTTCTTATTTATCTATATAATATATCCATATGATCTATTAGTATGGTCTATTCTTGTGATCTATTAGTATGGTCTATTCTTGTGATCTATTAGTATGATCTATTCGTATGATATGTTCATATGATTTATAAATAGTAACAAATATTTTTATATTCATAGATGATTATGGATTTTTATATTCATAGATGTTATAGTTTTTGGTATCTGTGCTTGATGAGTTTCAGGTATCAAATTTGGATATAGGTATTTATTTTGATTTTTTTATATGCTGAAAAAACAGAGGATAAAGAAGATTCAGGAGAAGAGGTGATTTTTGATGATCAGGGTTGCTATCAATGGTTTTGGAAGGATAGGGAGGCAGGTCCTGCAGGCGGGCCATAATGATCCAGATATAGAATGGGTCGCTGTAAATGACCTTACAGATACAGCGACGCTTGCGCATCTGCTCAAGTATGATTCTGTCCACGGGCACTTCCCTGGCAAGGTTGAGCATAATGACAGCTCGCTCTTTATAGATGGAAAAGAGATAAAGGTGTTTGCTGAAAGGGACCCGGAAAAGCTTCCTTGGAAAGAGCTTAATATAGATGTTGTAGTCGAGAGCACGGGGTTCTTCAGGGATCGGGGGGGCGCATCAAAGCACATCCATGCAGGAGCGAGAAAGGTTTTGATATCAGCGCCTGCAAAAGACCCAGACATAACGCTTGTAAAGGGCGTGAATGAGGATACCTATGACAGGGAGAAGCATAATATCATATCCAATGCCTCATGCACGACAAACTGCCTTGCGCCGCTTGTCAAGGTGCTGAATGATAACTTTGGGATAGGGAGTGGGTTCATGACTACGACCCATGCGTATACTGCTGACCAGAAGCTTGTCGATTCCCCGCATAAGGACCTGCGCAGGGCAAGAAGCGCTGCAGTGAGCATCATACCTACAACAACAGGTGCAGCAAAAGCAGTAGGCGAGGTCGTTCCTGAGATGAAGGGAAAGCTTGACGGGATAGCGCTTAGGGTACCTACTCCTGACGGCTCGATCACAGATTTTGTATGCACTGTAAAAAAGGACACCTCAGTTGAAGAGGTCAACGCGCTTTTCAAGAGTGCAGCAGAAAACGAGCTTAGGGGTGTGCTTGAATACACAGATGAGCCAATAGTTTCAAGGGATGTAATCCACAACCCACACTCATCGATATTTGACTCAGGCCTGACCCATGTCATGGAAGGGAAGCTTGTGAAGGTCATATCATGGTATGACAACGAGTGGGGCTACAGCTGCAGGATGGTAGACATGATAAAACATGTCGCATGATTTGATTCCTTCTTTTTTTATTTGTTCTTTGTCTATTGGTTTTGATCAGCTCCAGGCTCATATCTTTTGAATAGTCTTTCTCTATTTGTCTTTGATCCTCTTTAGTAGGATGGATTTTAATGTTCTGAGGTTCTTCTTGTTCAATGTCGAGATCTCAAGCACAGAGTTGACAGGTGCTGTCCTGCAGACCTCTTTCATCAGCTCTTCGATAGCTTGTTTTTCTATAAGGTCGCTTTTGTTGAGCAGCACAAGAAAATCCTTCCTGAACATCTGATGTAGCCTTTTTAAGAGCCCGAGCTGCTCATCTGTGCTGTATCCGCAGCTTTCGCTTGGGTCTATCATGAATATGACCAGGTCAGCGATGTGCTTTATTGCAAGGACTGCCTTCATTTCGATAGGGTTCATCCTGTCCCTATCAAATGTTCCAGGCGCATCGACAAGCTGCAGCTCGCCCTTCCTTGTCTTTATGTATCCTGTGTTAAGCCCCAGTGTGGTAAAGGCATATGATGCGATTTTAGGGTCTGATCCTGTAATTGCCTTTAGAAGCGAGCTTTTGCCGACATTGGGATAGCCTGTTATCGCGATCGTTGGGATGTCTGTCTTTATGTCTGGGAATTTTTTCATGACTTTTCTTGCTGAATCAAGGAAGATTAAGTTATCGTTGTTCTTTTTGATTATGGATGATATCCTTCCATAGAGCCCTTTTTTTGATTTTTCAAGCAGGGTCTTGTCTTTTGTAGCTGAAGCCTGCCTTAGGTACTGCTTTTTTAGCTCAGTTATCTTTGCTGAGCACCATTTCAGCGATGTGATGCTCTTTTTTAATGAGCCTGTATCCAGGCTGTTTAGCATAAGCTCCCTGTAAAAGTCAGGCAGATCATCTATCATTGGGAAATAGTCAACTATCTTTGTTATCCTTTTCTCAATTATCCTAGCGACTGTCTCAACTGATGCATGCTCTGAATTTTTTAGCCTGATAAAAGGGTCACTTTTCTTATGCTTTGCCTTTGCCCTGCTATATGATTCCTTGCCTGCCCTGAATGCAATGTCTAGGATCTGGTCTGCGTTATCTATCTTTGGGATATACTGGAAATTCATGGTTCTTTTCCCATATCCTGCAGCAGTATATAAAATTTCCCACACCCAACCCCTTTTAGCATCATTTGAGCCCCTTTAACCCAAATCTTTTTAAATACCCTCCTAATCCGCTATACGTATTGGCAGGATTGCCAACAGATACTATTAAAAGCCCTGCTGGGCAAAGATCCATGCAGGACTGAGCGCAGAGAGGCTGTGCTCGGGTTTAGGAGGAAGAGAAAATGGCTGAATTTAAGATTGTGATAAATGATACAAAGACTGGCAAGAGCTACCAGCGTGAAGCAAAGGACAATCTTGCTGATTTCTTTATGGGAAAAAAGGTCGGCGAAAAGGTTTCAGGAGAAAAGCTTGAGCTTACTGGCTATGAGTTTGAGATAACAGGCGGAAGCGACAAGTGTGGCTTTCCTATGAGAAAAGACATAAAGGGCGCAACAAGGGCAAAGATACTTGCAGTTTCAGGCGTCGGCATAAAAAAGACAAGGGCTGGCATGAGAAAGAGAAAGACAGTCTGCGGAGATACTGTTGATGCAAACATTGTCCAAATCAACATGAAGGCCATAAAATACGGAAAAGCAAAGCTTGGCGGAGAAGAAGAACCAACAGAAGAGACCAAAGCAGAAGCCAAGGAAGAAGCCAAGCCAAAGGAAGAAGCCAAGCCAAAGGAAGAAGCTAAGCCAAAGGAAGAAGCTAAGTAAAGATTCCAATGACTAGGCAAAACATGTTTGACCAAGATGGCTGAGAAAAAGAAGACTGGGACCAAAGCAGGCAGTAAGAAGCAGGCAAAAGCAACAAAGAAAAAGGTAGCTAGCCAGCCCTCCAGCCCTCCAGCCCCCCAGCCCGAGGTTAATATTGGCCTAGTGGGCCACGTCGACCATGGTAAGACGACCCTTACTGAAAGGCTGACTGGAAAATGGACTGACACGCATTCAGAAGAGATCAAGCGCGGGATTACGATAAGGCTTGGTTATGCTGATTCTATATTCAGGAAATGCCCGAAATGCAGCGAGCCTGATAATTATACAATAGAGGCAAAATGTCCAATATGCGGAAGCGAGACCACAGTCTTAAGAAAGGTGAGCTTTGTCGACGCGCCTGGGCACGAGAGTCTTATGGCGACGATGCTTGCAGGTGCAACAATAATGGATGGTGCTGTGCTGCTTGTTGCTGCAAATGAGTTCTGTCCGCAGCCCCAGACAAGGGAGCACCTTATGGCACTGCAGATAATAGGAATCAAGAACCTTGTTGTGGTCCAGAACAAGGTTGACCTTGTGACAAAGGAGCGGGCACTTGCAAACTATAAGCAGATCAAGGATTTTTTAAAAGGGACTGATTATGAAAAATCGCCTATTATCCCTATCTCAGCAGCACATGGCCTAAACATAGGAGCGCTTATAAAGTCAGTTGAGGAGATAATCCCAACACCAAAACGCGACCCAAAAAAGACTCCTGTCATGTTTGTTGCAAGGAGCTTTGACATAAACAAGCCAGGGACAGAGATTGCAGAGATAAACGGTGGGGTTCTTGGAGGGAGCCTGAAACAGGGAGTGTTGTCATGCGGACAGGAGATCGAGATCAAGCCAGGGCTTGCATTTGAGGAGAAGAACCAGATAATAAGAAAGCCGGTCAGGACAAAGATAGTCTCTATTGCGACAGGGAATGAGCAGATTGACAAGGCAACGCCTGGCGGTTCCATCGCGATCATGACAAGCCTTGACCCGTCGATTGTCAAGTCTGACAAGCTGACAGGGTCACTTATAGGGCTTCCGGACAAGCTTCCAGCTGTCTACAATGAGCTGAAGCTTGAGATACACCTTCTTGACCGTGTTGTAGGAAGCAAGGAGGATCTTGAAGTAAAGCCTATAGCAAAAACAGAATCGCTTATGCTTAATGTCAATTCAGCGTCGACAGTTGGCATTGTGACAGACCTTCACAAGGGGTTTGCCCAGTGTAAGCTCAAGCTTCCGGTCTGCGCTGAAGTTGGCTCTAGAGTGACAATATCAAGGCTTATCGGAAACAGGTTCAGGCTGATTGGCTATGGCGTAATCATGGAGTGAGCTTTAGCTTAAGTGCTTAGTTTAAGTGAACTCCAAAAAGTTCTATATCAAGTCTACCCTGGTTTGTGTCTTGTGTGGTTTTTGTGAACCCAAAGTTCTATCTTTTTATAATTAATATGCTTGCTGTAGAAATGTCTTTAAGAAATACCTTTAATAAAACAGCAATGCTTTTAAAGAACGGGCTATTATGGGTAAGCATGATTAAAATTTCTCATCAGAGGCGCAAGAGGAAAAAGATTGATGATTACATCGAAAAAAAGATATTGGATCATGAGAATACTGATGCGATAAAGGACATAACATTCAAAAGCCTTGTTAAGTGTTCTCTTCATAAGAAGAATATGCCTGACTATGCAGCAGACAGGAAAACCCCTGGCCAGCCCAGGCAGAGATGCTTTGATGAGAAAACCGATGATGAGGAATCCGAGGATTACTGCAGTAAAGAGGAAGAATAAGAGGATACTAAGGAAGATAAGATAGCAAGAACAAGAAGAGTGTAAGGATGAGAAGAACGATATTCCAGGGCCTAAACGGGAATGGTATAACAAGGGTCCAGAGCGCAAGCTCGATTAACACATACCGCCAGTGCCCAAGGAAATATTTCTACCAGTACATAATGAAGCTGGAGACCCAGCCTTCTATCCATCTTGTCAGAGGGAAGGTGGCCCACAGTGTTCTTGAGGATTTCTTCAAGATTGATCTTGATAAGGTATCCTCTGACAACTATGATTTTGAGTTCAAGATAATCTTGCACGAGCTTCTCAGCAGGCACTGGGAAAAATCAGCAGACGAGCTTTCTAAGCTGCCGATGAGTGGGGCAGAGATAGAATCTTATTTTGAGGAGACAAAAGAGATGGTCCAGTTCTGGCTTCTTGATTTCATAGGTAAGCTTGATGCAGAGATAAAGGGAGATAAAAAGGGAGATGCAGAAAGAGATAATATAGATAATATAGATAATAGATACGATGGAGATGGTGGTGGTAAAGGGGGTGGTAAAGGGCTCAGCTTCAAGGAGGCATTCCAGAACCTCTCTCCTAGGACTGAAGAGCATTTCATCTCAGAGGAGTTGGGTGTGCAGGGCTATATCGACGCGATACATGAAGACCCATGCACCGGCGTTGTCAAGATAATAGATTACAAGACCTCAAAAAGGGACAATATCATCGACGAGTACAGGCTCCAGCTGGGCATATATTCTGTCCTTTATCTTGAAAAGTACAACAGGATGCCTACATATGCAGGGCTTTTTTTCCTCAAGCATGGCGAGCGCCTGATAGAAGTCGATGATGAGCTTCTGAGGCATGCTGTAGATGAGATAGAGAAGGTCCATCTGTCTGCTGTCTCAGATAACATTGAGGATTATCCAAAAAAGCCATCCCCTCTTTGCAAGTTCCGGACAGGGCAGTGTGATTTTTACTGCCAGTGCCAGAAAGAATGATCAATCCTGTTCAAGGTCAATATAGTGGTTATTTCGGGTATTTCATGGGTTTCCATTGGTTTTCCTGACATCCAGATAACCTGTTCTGATGGATTTATTATGTATCATGATGTATCTGTAGCGTGTTGATGACTGCTTTGCCTTCTAAAGCATTCCCTTTCTAAACGCACTGCTTGATAATCTTCTTATGCTTGACATATGCTTGTTATGCTTGATATTCTTCTTATGTTTGATATGCTTTGATATCCAGTTATGCTTGATATTCTTCTTATGCTTGACATATGCTTGTTATGCTTGATATTCTTCTTATGTTTGATATGCTTTGGTATATGCTTGGTATATGTTTAGGTTTATGCTTAGATATGTACTTGGCATATCAAGATATTATCCTGCACGGAAAAACCGGGAAAGTCATAGAATACCCAAAAAACCCCAAAAACTATTTAAAATCCAGGGATTTTCTGTGCCTAAGATTGATGGTTGGTTAATTGTTGATCGATGATTTATTTAACAATTGCAAAGGTGCAAAAGATGGCAGAAAAGGACCTATTAGAAGAGCTTGACTTAATCAAGCAGAGCATAAAGCAGCATACAGGCACGACAAGCCCGTTCTCTGTTACAAAGGACAACATAAACGATCTCTTAAAGGACATCCAGGGTGAAAAGATCGGCTCGATAAAAAGGGTCATGGAAGAGATAGACCTGATGATCAATGAGAGAAAACAGCTTTCTGTGCAGATAGTAAGTGAGATAAATACAATCAGCACCAAGGTCGACTCTATGCTGATGGAAGCTGCGCATAACCCTGAGAACCACAGGGAGATGTTGAGCCTGAAGGAAAAGCAGATCCTAATAGAGGAGGCTAAAGTCCGGGAACGTGTCGAATGCTGGCGGGACATTGCAGGGCTTAAAAGGGAGCTTCGCGAGCGCATCAAGGAGTTTACAGACCAGGAAAGCAAGATCAACCTGCTTGACAATATAATAAGCCAGCAGCCTAAATGACAAGGCGACAAGGGTCGAGCTAAATGGCATTTGTGACAAAGGGGTTGTCGTCGCTTTCTGTTGAAGAGCTGTGCAGGAAGCTTCGTCCTGTATTTGGGAAGCAGATCGATGATCTGTACATGAAGTACACGATCTCATCAGATGTTGAGGTCAGGCAGGAGATTGAAAAGGCGCTAAACGCGTTATATCACAAATACCTGAATGACTCCATGCTGAGCGAGAAGATACTTCTCGAGCCGCCTTCTGAGGCATGCATAACAGGCGACTATCCTCTTGGAAATATCATATATGCAGAAAGGGAGCTTTATCCCTTCTTCATGCGGGATAAGGACTGGATAAGGCATGTCTGCGTCTGCGGGATGTCTGGCTCAGGCAAGACAAATTTCGCGTTCCTTGTGCTCGGAGGCTTTATCCTGAAAAAAAAGAGCTTCATAGTCTTTGACTGGAAGAAGAGCTTTAGGTCGCTTCTTGATATAGACGAGAACCTGCTCTGTTTTCCCATAGGGAACGAGAACATAAGGAACTTTTTCAGGCTCAACATAAACACGCCTCCGCCAGGGCTTGGGCCAAAGGAATGGATAAACATCCTGGTCGACATAATATCTGAATGCTACCTGACAAGCTTTGGCGTGCATAAGCTCCTCTCAGAGGTCCTAGACGAGGCGTTCAAGGATTTTGGCGTGTACAAGGGCTCAGGGAACTACCCTACCTGGCTCCAGATAAAGGACAGGCTCGAGGAGAAGGCGGCTGATGCGACAGGCAGGGTCTCAAGGGAGACAGAGTGGCTGGCATCAGCGCTGAGGATTGCGCATTCGCTTACGTTCGGGGCATTTGGCGATACCATCAACTACAAGGGAAAGGACCTTCTCAGCGTAAGCGAGCTTCTGAACCACAGGGTGATATTCGAGCTTGACTCGCTCAGCAACTCAGAGAAGAAGTTCTTTTCAGAGTTCATACTGACATATATCTACAAGCTGAAGAAGCTCAATGCAGAGTCGCATACAGATGAGTTCAGGAACGCGATAATTGTCGATGAGGCGCATAACATCTTCCTGAAGGACAGGCCTAATTTCTTAAAGGAGAGCGTGACTGAGATGATATACAGGGAGGTGCGTGAATACGGTATCAGCCTGATATGCCTGGACCAGCACATATCAAAGCTTAGCGATGTTGTGGCTGGGAACTCTGCGTGCAATATAGCGTTCCAGCAGATGCTCCCCCAGGATATCGATACTGTCTCATCACTTATGCAGCTGATAGGGAACAGGAAGTATTTCTCGATGCTGCCAGTGGGATCAGCCATTGTAAAGCTTGCTGAGCGCTTTCATGAGCCCTTTATGATCAAGGTTCCTCTAATTGGTATAAAGAGCCAGACGCTCGACGACAAAGATGTAGGCTCCCTTATGCAGGCAAGGACAAGGGAGGCAAGGCAGCACAAGATCTTCATGGAGAGGGTCAGGACAGAGAATATAGTAAAGGAGCTTGAGCACATGGACAAGGTCTTCAAGAGCTCTGGTGTTGAGCCGACAGATGATTTCTTAAAAGATCAGTATATGAGGACTGATGAACTTTCAAGGGTCGCAAAAGAGATATCAAGGTCTATGCAGGATAAGCAGGATAGTTTCGAGCAAAGAAAACAGATGCTTGAAGAGGGCAAGGACCTCTCACAAAAGAGCCCACATCCTCTGGTAAACCACCTCCAGCTCGAGCTCGTATCGCTTATGAGGCAGCTGCTCTCAAAGGGCAAAAATATCGACGACATAAAAAAATATCTCTTATCAAAGGGCTATAAGCACAAGGATATCCTTGCTGCTGCAGCAAACCTTAAGACCTCACTTGTAAGGGAATCCGTAGATGGGTCTCATCAGGGGTCTTCTTCAGATATTCCAGTACGAGAATATGGCAGTGCAGGGAACAGAAATAGTTTTGCAGGAAACACAACAGCTAGCAGATCAAGGCCAGTTCTAGGGCATCGCGATCTCAATGTCAGTGATTTCAAGCTCAAAGTCCTGCATTACCTAAACAACAGGAATTCAGCAGTAACACAGATGTATAAGCACTTCAGCCTTTCTGCAAGAAAAGGGACAATGCTCAAGCTTGAGCTCGAGCAGGATGGTCTTATCAATGTTGTCGAGGAGCGGACAAGGGCAGGCTGGAGCAAGAGGCTGAGGCTGACTGAAAAAGGCCATGCACTGCTATCAGCGCATCCTGAGGCAGGGCTTTGAGGTTTTGTGCTTGGCTTTTGCGCCATCTATTCTCTATTCTGATATATTCTCTCAGCAACTATCCTGATATACTCTCTTAGCTATTGATGAATCTTCGTATCTGCTCTGAATTTTTCGTAAGGTTTTTATATATCTTGTGAAATATATCAGAAACAGTCAAGCTTATATCCTGAGGTTGTGTTTTTAGATGGGTGCAAGGCCACAGGGCCAATCAGATATCAAGTATAAGATTAGAATAAGATTTCAAAAATATATCAACTTTCAATCACAGTATCACAGGTTTAACAAGGGATCTAACAAGGTTTCACGCTCAAACAATTTTTTATTTCCTTTCCAGAATTTGGCAAAAACAAGATATCTTTTTAAAAAAGACATTTCGATGCTTTTGCGTCGCACAAATAAAATAACTCAAGCCAAAAAGGAAGAGTTGGTGCACGCATTGCTGAATGCCAGGATAGGAATTGCAGACCAAGTTGTTGCGGAAGGCCCTATTGTCGTCGACAAAAAACAGGAGACACAGAAAAGGTCTTTATGCATCGCTTGTTTGTAATAGTAGATAGTAGCTTGTTTGTAATAGTATAGAGTTAGGTTTATAGTAGTTTAGAGTTATTATAGTTTGTGTTTGTATCAGTGTGGTAGTGTGGTGTTTTTGATTTTCTTTTGTTAACCTTCAGAAAAAGGAGGTCTTATGGGAAGAGTAGTCTTCTTATTTTTTGGATCTGTGGTTCTTATTTTTAAGTCAATGAGAGCCTGGCTCTCGTTCTTGGGAATCCTGATCCATGATTATGGATAGCACACTTAAGACACTGTTGATTTTTGATTGCCAAGTAAACAACTTATAGCCTAACCTTTTAGCCATGATACCCTGCAAGACTTTTTATTAACATAACCTGCGGATGGTTTTTTTACTATCTGTCTTTGCAGGGTATCAATCTATATTATCCCCTTAGGGGATTTTATAGTCCTTGCGCCTCTACTATTGAAGTTAGTATTTCAGCGGTGCTATCATGCAAAGGCTTTACATCAACAGATTTACATCATAAAGGGTTTATTGATGTATGATAGTATCATTGATGTATGATAGTATTGATGTATGATAGTTGATTGATGCATGATAGCATCCCTGAGGGACTAACCAACCCTCAAACTGCCTTGGTGCGCTCAGGTCAGGGCAGATATTTTTTCATCTCATTTTCCTCCTTGGGTTCTTGCTGTTTAGTGTTTACAGTAGGAACCCTTAGCAGATACCTATCCTGCAATCTTCAAGCTTGCAGGATGTAAACATAAACAGCACCTTGGTCAGCACCTTGGTTGGACAGAGATAGGCGTAACAGACCAAAACGACAAGACAGGTGCAAGAAAGGGAGTGATAGATAGGATAGCATAATATTTATGATGGTTGATTTTAATTTGACTTTAATCTCTTTTGTTAACCCTTTAGCCAGCAGTTTTGTCAGAGATTATAGTATCATGTTCATCAACCCCATTTTAAGAGGTTAATAACATGACTGTAAAAAGAAAAGCTTAAACCCTGATGCCCTGCAGACATTTTATTAACAATTTAATATATCAGCGCAAGTTAGAAAAAAGTATGTTGGCATAGATAGCGGGATTTTTGTTAGGTATTTTTATCTTGTACTCTTGTCTGCAGGACATCAAAACCTTTTTTACAGTATTTATTTAGTGTTATTCAGTTATTAAAAAATTAACAAGAATTAGGAGAGAAAAATTACTATGCCAGAAATTATACTGAATATCAGAATAGTGGTGTAACAGATACGGTGTAAGAAAGGCGTAATCAGGGTCAAGTCCTGCTTGCCGACAACCACCTGGGCAGAGTTTTATTCTTATTTCAGGTTGTCTAGATATTATTTCAGATAATCTATAGATATTATTTCAGGCAGTCTATAGAACATTTGAACATTTAGTATTATTTAGTATTAATATCTGAGCAGGCAGGACTTTGCTTTTTTATTTTATATTTTATCTATTAATACAATTAATGCGCAAGAGGAGGAAAAGGAGGTATTTGCATGATAAGATTAGAAGGGTCTTTTTTTAAAAGCTTGGATGATCTCCTCGAGAAGGTGATATCATCTGTTGAAAAAAGATGTGGAAGATTTTCCACTTTTTTTAATGATAACCAAAAATTGATGATTCTCTTTGCAGCTATTATTATCATAATTCTCATTTTAAGTAATATATAGGGGAAGGATATAGGGAAAGGGGGTGATTGATTATGGCAATCGTAGAACCCATTGGAACTGTAGAACCTCTGAGAATTGAGGAGGCTGTTTTGGATGATGGGATTGAGAAATTTAATGAGAGGACCAGCTTGTTTCTGAAACATGGCCTGGCACCAGACTCTCTTTTGTATTATAACCTGCCAGTAGGAGGGTTTATCCCAAGGATGCCAAGGTCAGGAAATAGAAAACAAGAAAGAGATAAAAGAGATAAAGGAGGTGATAGCCAAAATGCTCTTCAGGAATAATCTCTTCAGAAATGTTATATCCAGGAATGTTCTATTCAGGAATGTTCCATTGAAAAACAACAAAAGATGTATTCAAACATTACATTGTCTACACGCATTTTTTGTTGTTTTTCTCTTGTTATTATTTTCTATATAGAAAATATATCCTGGTAGCATAATGTGTTATCAACAGGTGAAGTATGTCTAGGAATTTATCAAAAGGGAATATTATCTGTAGGAATGTTATCTGTTTGGAATATATACGCAGGAATGTTATCAGCAAATTATTAATATAAGATGCTGTATGGCTTTTGCATGGCAAGAATCATTGGGATAACAGGAACTCTTGGTGCAGGCAAAGGGACCATTGTAGAATACCTGAAGAAAAAGGGCTTTGTTCATTTTTCTGTCAGGGGATATCTTACTTCTGAGCTTGAGAAGCGCAACATGGAGGTAAACCGTGATAACATGGTCGAGCTTGCAAACAGGATTCGGGCTGAGAATTCTCCTAGCTATATAGCAGAGCAGATGTATGAGCAGGCAAGCAAGACAGGAAAGGACATTATAATCGAGAGCCTGCGAACAGAGGGTGAGGTTCTTTCGCTAAGGAAAAAGCCAGGCTTTGTCCTGCTTGCGATCGATGCAGACCAGAGGCTGCGCTATGAGAGGATAACAGAGAGAAAGAGCGCAACAGACAATGTAAGCTTTGAAAAGTTTATAGAGGATGAGAAAAAAGAGATGGGATCTACTGACCCTAACAAGCAGAACCTTAGGGCGTGCATTGAGATGGCAGATTACAGGATTGAAAATTCCGGAACAATAGAAGAGCTGAACAGAAAGATCGATGCCATATTAGAAGAACTCGACTGATTTCTATATCAGAAGAACTCGACTGATTTCTCTTTTGAGCTTAGCCCTGAGCGGATCCCTGCCCGCATGCCAGACTCTTTTGACAGGAACCTAAGAAGCTCCTTATTTGCCTTGTTCTTGTCAGCAGGTGCCTTTACTGCAATCCTGAGGGCATCCTTCTCCTTATCAAAGCCAATGACCAGTGTCTCTTTAGAATTAGGTTTTACAATAACCCTGAGTCTATTATTTTGTATATATCCAGAAATCATACCGATCATCTGAAACCTTTGCTTAAGATCATTCAAGCCCTGCAGAATTCTGGATCTTCTTTAGGACCTTGTCGACTGCTATCAAAAGGTTCCTGTCAGTGACCTCAGAGTTGTGATCCTTGTCTGCAACCATCTTTGCATGGAGTTCGTACTTCTCTGACTTTTCTCGCTCATGGACCTTTTTTAGGCTCAGCGTGAGTTTCTTAAAATCCTTGCTCTTGTCAGAGAACTGCCTTGCATAATTGCCGACGATCTTCTTTATTATTATCATGCTTCCCCCGTCAACCTCACGGAATCCTACAAGTTCAATGTTTCCTCCAAGCTCGATCATGTTGAACACCTCTGTTTTTTAGCTCTGTTTTTAGCTTTACTATAGCCCATGTTTTTTGCTTTACTATTGCCTATGAGTATAGGTTTATGAGTATATAAAATTTGTGAAAAGCGTTTCTGCCTGCAAAAATCTTAATCTTTATACTATCTCGCAGTGTTTGGTTTTTATTAAAGCCTTTATCAAATAGATTTTGTTGAATTTTAGCAAAAAATGTCTTAGAAATGTCTTAGAAATGTTTTAGAGATGTTTTTCTATAGCATAACTTATAGCATAACTGAAGCGTGACTGAGGCAAATTATTGCCTGCTTGCTAAGATCTTGCTAAGATCTTATTAAGATCTTGTTAAGGTATTATTGCGATGTTGTTGCCTGCTTGCTAATGTGTTGTTACCGGTTTGTCAATATAATGCCCACTATTGCAGGTTCAATATAAAAACAGGTATACGAGGGCCTGATGTAATATACAAATAGAAAACTTTATAAATGATTTTTCATCTCTAGTTAAGTCTTTGGGTAATTTGAGTTATATTTTAGTGTATTTTTTTAGTATCTGTTGGGGGTTAAATGAATGGAAAAAACAAAAGGTACGGCCATATCTTCAATACTATTTAGTAGTGATGTATTCTCTAAAGCTTTATTTTTCCGTCGTCATGCCCAATGTACGCAATGTAATGCTCATTCAGATATCCGGTTTTTTAAGATAGGAGATCTTAGAGATCTGTAAGATTAAAATTAAAAAAAAGGCAAAAGATTAGACAAAACAAAAAAACAAAATTAAAACAAAACAATTAGAACAGAATTAGACAAAAAATACTGGGGGACAAATAAAATGGAACCAAACAAAACAAAATCAATCTTGTCAATATTTTTAACAGTATTGATGATGCTCGGCTTTAGCGGGCTTGCTCTCGCTGCTCATACCACTAGTTATTCTGAGGTGCCTGAATGGGCACAGGGTGCAGCAACAGAGACATATACCTGGACAGTGACCAACAACGGTCCTGACAACATAGATAAGGTATACATAACTATTCCAACAGGATTTGGGCTAGTGGATTGCTCTGCGAGCCTTCCTGTGAACTGGAACACGTTAACATCTCCTCCTACAGGGGTTACATGTGCTTATCAGTCACAGAACCCGGCAAATGATATCATGTCTGGGTGTTTCAAGGATTTTGGCATTGATGTCAGCACACCTGGAACAACAGGTACAACATACCAATGGAGGCTCTATTCTTCTGATGTAAACGGAGCATTCTCTGCTACAATAGATATCAACACAAAGGTCGATGCTGATGCACCTTCAATATCCGCTATCAGCGTAACTGACGGCACAAACACTGCAACTACACTTGATGGCTCAGAATACCTTCTTGATGCTGATGCAATAGTATCATTCACTGTTGAAGACCCTGCCTCTGGCATTGCAAGTGTTAAGGTTTTCTATGATGTGAATGGTGCTGCAACTGTTGCAGACACAGCCTTGGCTGTTACAGATCTTGGCAGCGGCAATTATGAGGCAACAATACCAGGAACTGCATTCGGTGACACAGATGTTGTGCACTTTATAGTTGTTGCTGAGGATAATGTCGGCAATGTTGCGACAACAGCAGACAAGAGCTTTATTATAGATGGCGTTGTTGATCTTGTTGATAATGGCGGGCCTTACAGCTATAATGAGGGTGATGATTTCACATTTGACGGCTCAGGCTCAAGCGACCTTAACGGCATCGTAAGCTATGAGTGGCTGATAGCTGCAATACCATCAGCAACTGGTGTAAATCCAACACTTACATGGGCAGAATTTATTGCATTAAGCCCTTCATTTGGAAATGATGGCTCTTTTGTTCTGCTGCTTAGGGTAACTGATGGTGTTGGAAATGTTGACACACACTCAAACACTCTTACAATCAATAACACTGCTCCTACTGTTGAAGTGACATCACCTAATGGCGGAGAAGAATGGGCAGGCACACATGACATAACATGGACTGCAACTGACCCTTCACCACAGGATGAGGCTGCCCTGACATTTGATATCAATGGTTCAGATGATGACGGAGCAACTTACGATGTGGTAATAGCTACAGGTGTCAGCGGAAACTCGTATTCATGGGACACGAAAACAGTCACTGATGATGATGACTGGATGATTAAAGTAGTTGCTCATGATGATGACACTACAAGCGAGGATGTTTCAGATGCAGATTTCATGGTTGATAACACAGCACCAGTAATCGATACAACAGGAAGCGACTCATCAATCAATGAGGGAGACAACCTGTTGGTTGTCCTGACAAGCTCTCATGACAACGACCCGCCAGGAAGCGGGATTGCAACTGTTGAGTTTGACCTTGACAATGATGGGGTTTATGATACAGCACCAACTGCATGGGGCACCCCATTTGCAACAAGTTTTGCATGGGTTTCACTTGTCTCAAAAGGGATGGGTGATGACGGAACAAACTATGCAATAACAATAAGGCTTACTGATAAAGTAGGAAACCAAAAAGAGGGAGACCTCTTGTTTGACATAGTAAATGTCGCTCCTACAACAACAGCAGGCTC
>JAFGRM010000087.1 GCA_016935125.1 Candidatus Woesearchaeota archaeon | reverse complement strand
TTATAAATCAACCTTTTTTTAATGATTTCAATACTCTCTTCACTGGGTTTCCAGTCATGAATTAGTTTTTTATCAAATTGATTTAGGTCAATAGTTATTCTTGCATTAAATCCCCTATTTTTCATTTCTTTCTTTAATAATGAATGTCTTTTCTTAAGGTATTTTAGTTTATTCTTAAAAAATAGGATATGCCCTTTTCCTAATGTATACTTGTGGGGGGTTTTACCTAATCTGGGGTATTTTTTAACATAACCAAAAAGCATCAATATCTCGTCATATTCTGCGATAAGATGTTGATCAGATAATCTTTCTGGATTTATCAGATTTATCCTGACCATTTTAGTTTAAAATACAAATTGAAAAATTAAGGACTGCTGCAAAACTTACCCATAACAGATATGGTATCAGCAGATAAGCAGATATCTTATTTATCTTATAGAAATATATAGCTGTCATTAATATTGCAACCCATAGCAAGATTATTTCTATAAAAGCATACATTGGCGTTTTTACCCCAAAGAATAAAATAGACCATAATGCATTAAGAAACAATTGAATCCCAAAGAGCATAAAAGAAGTTTTATCATATTTCGTTATCCAAACTAGATAAAGCGAGATTCCCATCAACAGATATAGCATTGTCCAAACAGGACCAAATAGCCAACTAGGAGGGTTGAAAGAGGGTTTAGCTAGTGTGACATACCATGTTGAAACAGAACTGGCAGTAAATAATCCTCCTATAAAACTTGCCAAAAACGGCAGTGAGATTGAAATAACTAATTTCCAAATTTTTTTCATGTATATCTATGTAGTTCTACTACTATATAAAATTTCTTAACAGAACAGTATATCCTCTTGAGGTAGTGATCCTTAACAATACTTAACGATAGTTTTAAATAATACACATATTGATTTATATCTTATGGAGAAAAAGGTTAGAAAACATGATATTAGCAAATTGCCTATCCCTGCATGTTTATTTATGGGTATAGGTATTGGATTTCTTTTGATAGATGATTTTTCTGCAGCTATTCCTGCATTTGCATTAATAGGATTAGGCCTGGGCATTTTAATAACTTTCTTAACTTCAAGAACGAAATGTCAAAAATAAAGCTCTTTGGAATTTTTTGTTTTGCCAAAAAACACCCCAAAGGCTTTATTTCATTTTCCTTTCTGTTAGATAATATAACATCGCTTATAAAGGCAAAAACAAAACTTCAAAAACATTAGGTATAATAAAAAGAAGTATATTCTAAAGCTAAATCTCTGGCACAACCTTTATCTAATGATTTAAGCAAGCCCAAAGCTTTATCTTTTGCGCCAATATCTGATGGTTCACTTTTCCTTAAAATATCATCTACCATAAAAATTTCTAGAGGTATAAAACCACATTTTGTTTTTTGTAATACTCTCAGGTGATATGGGCCAGATTTAGAATCTGGCCTATCTATTGACGGCAAGATTTCAACATAGCCAAAAATAGAAGCATCAAATCCACCAAATAATGATGTTGAGGGTGTTTCTGAATCAGTAATCTCATAGCCACCTTCTCGTAAACCATTATAAACTTGTGCTTTAAACCCAGGATGATTATCAATATCAGTCCAACATTTGTTGATAAAAACATCAAACCCACCCTGCAATTCTGGAGGATAAAACTCAAGAGCATCTCCTATATAATGGGTTACTTTTAAGGATTGAGATTTTCTTTCAAGTCTATAATTTTTTGGTAGTCCTTCTTTTGAAAGACTTATTAATTTTCCATCTGGGTTGTCCATAATGCTTATTTCAGAATAAACATGTTCTTCACTCATTATGCCTTCTAAATATTGCCTAGTAGATTGATTAGTAATCTCGTCCAAAGCGAAAAATAGCCCCAAATTTACATCAATTTGATGTGACGCACCAATAACCTTTGCTTGTATTGTCTCTCCCCCTGAACCTGGATAGTATACAACTAATGCTTTATCTGTTGGATTTAAGAGCAATTTTAACTGTGCCCATCTTCTTAACTGATCTTTTTCTTTAAATCCACATTTTTCGTCGTACATGGGTCTTATTGTGTTTCTTAATCTTTTGGTTTCTCTATCTAATTCATCACCAGATAATAATTTTCTTATTTTTTCTATTCCTATCATAAAACCAACCCTATTATAGACTATCATACAGTAGTTATTTATAAATTTATAGTTTTGTTTTTGCCATTTTTTGTCAGGTAGAACCCTGTTCTTTCTACAAGAAAAATATTAATACGATCTGTCTTTACTGCTGTTGATGGATGCAGAGTTTTCTTTAAAGGTCAGTGGCGGAAAGCTTGTCAATGCCTCTGTTGTGTTTGCACAAGGCGAGTTTGTGCAAGGAGGTGATCTGATCATAGCATCAGCTATTATAAGTGGGGATTTTTTTCTTTATCCTGAAGAGAAGATCGTTGAGATTGAGAGGTCGCTTTCTGGCGCAAGGCTTGAGAAAAAAGAGATAGTCAGAAGGGTAATGAGTGTTATTGAAAAGCATAAGCTTGTGCTTGTTGGCATATCACCAGATGACATTGCAGAGGCAGTGATGGGATGCAGAAGCAGTGATAGGATGCAGAAGCAGTGAAGGATTACATGAACAGTTGTATGATAAAAGAGATTGATTGGGTACAGGAGATATAAGATGGGATGCAGAGGCAGTAAACAAAGATGAGACTGAGGCTGATCGAGTCAGGCAAGGGGGATGCGTATTTTAACATGGCTTTAGATGAGGCTATAATGGAATCTGTTTCCAAAGGCATCTCACCCCCCACATTGAGGCTTTACGCATGGAATCCTCCTGCTGTGTCAATAGGCTATTTTCAAAGGCTAAAAAAGGAGGTCAATGTAGATGTTTGTGCAGAGAAAAACATCAGCATTGTAAGAAGGATTACAGGAGGGGGGGCTGTGTACCATGACAGAGAGATTACGTATTGTTTCATAATTAAGGAGGATTCAGGCATTGTCTCTAAGAATATCATTGAATCCTATGAGCAGATATGCAGGCCTTTGTTATATGCCCTGGAAAGCTTTGGCTTGCATCCTATATTCGCTCCAGTGAATGATATCATTATCTCAGGAAAAAAGATATCAGGAAACGCCCAGACAAGAAGACAGGGCTGCATTCTTCAGCACGGCACGCTTCTTTTTGATGCAAGCATCGATAATATGTTCAGCTGCCTGAATGTCCCTGTTGAAAAATCAGCAGACAAGAAGGTTGCAGATCCAAAAGATAGGGTAACAACACTAAGGAAGATCCTTGGCAGCGATGTCAGTGAGGAACAGTTAAGGCAGAATATCATTGCAGGGTTCAAAAAGCATTTCTCTTCTGAGATTTTTAAGAGCAAGGCCTCTTGCGCAGAGATAAAGCGGGCAAGCTTTCTGGCAGAGAACAGATACAAGAGCAAGAGCTGGAATCTCTTGAGATGAGGTGTTCTTTTTTATGACCTGCTTTTTATAGCCAGTCTTGGTATAAACTGTTGCAGACAGATACAGACAGATGGTATAACATGCAAACAGCAGATTGTAAATAATGAGATTGCAGATAGGAGATGACGTATGACAAATAACAAAAGGCGATTACAGTTGGCAAACAACAGATGGCACCCAATGCGAAAATTATTTAAATTATCATTTATCCTCTAATATATGGCAAAGAAAGTTATAATGGATCCTGCAAGGTCATTGCGGGAGTTTAGGCTTCTTACAGGCAAGACTGATTCTGGCAATGTCATATCAAAGGTCAGCCTTAAGACCAGGTTGTGCAGGCTGCCTGGCAGGAAGAGTGAAAACAGGTTTTTAGAACTGAACATCCCGCTTGTTTCTGCTGCGATGCAGGCAGTGTCAGGAAGTGAGCTTGCGATTGCGCTTGCCCAGCATGGCGGTATAAGCGTCATCCCAAGCAGCCTTCCGATAGAGAAACAGGCCAGGATGATAACAGATATCAAAAAATTCAAGGCAGGGTTCCAGGAAGATGTTATCACACTTTCAAAGACAGATAAGATATCAAAGATAATTGGGTTTATGAAAGAGACCGGATACACCTCTTATTTTATCACAGATGATGGAAGTTCTCACGGGAAACTGATTGGAATCATAACTGAAAATGATTTTGACCCGCATAGCCATGCCAGTGATGCGATTGAAGAGCATATGCAGAAAAAGGTCAACTTTGCTTATGAAGGGATAACCCTTAAGGAAGCGAACAGGCTCATGGTCAAGTATGGTAGGGGTACGCTTCCAATAGTAGACAGGAAAGGAAAGCTGAAGTATGTTGTTTTCAAGAAAGATGTCAAAAAGCACATAGATTTTCCTGAAAGTGTTGTAGACAGCAAGAAAAGATACCTTGCAGCTGCAGCAGTATCAACACAGCCTAAAGATAGGGAAAGGATTGACATGCTTATTAAGATGGGTGTTGATGTGATATTCATCGACGCTTCAGACGGGTATTCTGAGTTCCAGGCTGATACCCTGAAGTATATAAGGTCAAAATCAAAAAAGGTGCCTGTTGTCGGCGGGAATGTCATAACAAAAGACGGTTTCAAGTTCCTTGCTGAAGCAGGTTTTGATGCGATCAAGGTAGGTATGGGCATAGGCTCAGGCTGCACTACCCAGGAGCAGAAAGGCACAGGACGGGGCCAGGCTACTGCCTTAATCAGCATATGTTCTGCAAGGGATGCGTACTACAAGAAGACAGGTAAATATCTGCCTGTTATTGCAGACGGCGGCCTCTCTGGCCCGAGCCAGATGGTGGTCGCGCTTGCTATAGGTGCAGATGCCCTTATGCTGGGAAGCTTTTTTGCCCAGTTCACTGAATCTGCAGGCCCTCTCAGGACACATCCAAAGCTTGGGCCGCTCAAGGAATATTGGATGGAAGCAAGCCCAAAGGCAAAAAACATGGGCAGGTATGATTCAAATGATCTTGTATGGTTTGAAGAGGGGATAGAAGGGTTTGTATCACATACTGGCTCGATATATGTATACCTGAGGCAGACACTCCTTAAGATCAAGGCTGCATTGTCAAGCAGCGGCTGCAAGGACATAGATGCGCTGCACAAGAACTCTGTGCTTGAGCTGCAGTCAGAAGCATCTATTGCAATGGGCAAGGTGCATGATATAATATCTGCGTAAGCCTTTAGAACAATCTAAAAGACCATAACAGCCTTTGGTTGTTCTCTCGTGAATTATTTCGTGAATTATTATATGGTCTTGGAATAACTTATTCAGGTTTTAGAACAGGTCATATCCTTATAATCAACTATACCTGAACCTGATAATCAACTATATAAACGTTAATCACTTTCTCATGCCTATGAACATCCAGTGCCTGAAATGTAAAGGGAGAGGGTATTGCGGAAGGGCATTTTGCGCGCAGCAGGCAAAGCTCCAGTCCATGTCTAAGGTCGATCTCGAAAGAGAGGAGTTCACTGGCTCAAGCCCTGCGCCGTTTGTCGGGCATTATGGCTATCCTTATGTGAATGTAGGGATACTCGCGCCGCCTGAAGTTAAGGATACATGGGTTTATGATGCGCCGAAGCACTGGAGCTCAGCGGGTTTTGATATCCGGCAGATAATGGATCTTCGTAGCGCGCTTGTCAATTCACGGTTCAAGGCAGATGTGCATTCTTCGAGCAGGTTCCTTGAGGTCAGCCAGGAAGTAGGCATGGCATCACGCCCTGTCGATGTTGAGATTGGGCTTTCGCAGAAGCCTAAGTTCAGGATGCAGTCAGCAGACACTGCTCCCATGGGACCTATGGGTGAACTGAAGAAGGTTGATGTTGTCAGTAATCCTAAAGTGCATACGAAAGTGGATAGGGTTGTCAGTGACACTGACATGAAGGCTGCTGATGCAATAGGTTATCTTTATAAGAATTATTTTGATGAGAACTTTTTGACGAGATTGATGTCTGTGGGGAATCTGGGTGTGAAGCGGAAGCTTGTCCCGACACGATGGAGCATAACTGCTGTTGATGACATGCTCGCGAAAAGGTTGCATGATGAGATTGTTGATTATGAATCTGTTGATGATTGGCTGGCGTTTTTTGGGAGTTACTTAGGCAATTATTATCTTGTTATGATGATCCCTGATGTATGGTGCTATGAGCTTTTTGAGACGACGCCTGACTCTTCTGAGTTTATGACAGACCATGAAGGCTACTACGGCAGGAAGGATTATGCAGAGAGCTGCGCAGGCGGGTATTACAGTGTCAGGCTGGCTGTCTTGGAGAAGCTGAAGTCGATGAAAAGGCAGGCAGGTGTTCTTGTGCTTCGTGTGATTACAGGCGAATATGCTGTTCCGCTTGGTGTGTGGGTTACACGCGAGGCTGCAAGGAAGGCTCTTTCTGAAAAACCTCTGCGGTTCAGTTCTTTGGAATTGCTGCTTAAGTATGCAAAAGCGCTTTGCAAGAAGAAGTTCGGCATGGAGGCAAAGCTGCTTGATTCAAGCAAGGTTTTGAAGGAAGTCACGCAGCAGAGGAAGCTGGGGGAGTTCAGCTGAGATGATCATATGACTTCCATGGGAAAATCTGCTCTTCACCTTTTCTCAAACACGCTCTGGAAGACATAATAACCGAAAGAAAAAGGTATTGCCATGATGGCTGTTGCCAGCGTGTTGATCAGTATTACTGCCAGGATGTTCGATCTTCCAACCAGCGATCCACTATACACACTGAACCTGGTGAAATACAATGACATGATCAGCCCGACAATGATCCCTGTTACAACCTTTACCCTGTTAGGCCTGAAGTCCATAGCTATAACTATACGTCAACTAGTATATTAAGATTTCTAAGAACTATTCTTCCCCGTTCCCATGGATAAGCGCTGCTGCCTGGACCTTGTCGCCTTCTTTCATCCTCATCAGGCGCAGGCCCTGGGTGTTCCTGCCTATCACCGAGATCCCTGCAACAGGCGTCCTGATGATGATCCCGTTCCTGCTTATGAACATCATCTCGTCGTCATCTGTCACTGCCTTTATCGCGACGACGTTCCCGTTCCTCTCTGAGCAGATGATGTTCCGAACACCGATCCCGCCGCGGTTTATATGGCGGTAGTCGATTATCCTTGTCCTTTTTCCAAAGCCGTTCTCTGTTATCGTGATAAGGGTTGAGGAATCATCGCCGTTGACCATGCCGACAACGCGATCCTTGTCCCTTAGCCTGATGCCTCTCACGCCGCGTGAAACCCTGCCTACAGTCCTTACATCTGCCTCGTTGAACTTGACTGCCATGCCGTTCTTTGTCGCGAGGAGGATGTTCTGCTCGCCGTCGGTCATCATCACGTTCATCAGCCTGTCGCCTTCATCGAGCACGATCGCCCTGATTCCGCCTGCGCGCGGCCTTGAATATGCCGAGAGGTTGGTCTTTTTCACTGTGCCGTTCTCTGTTGCCATGACAAGGTAATGCGAATCATCAAACTCAGTCACCCTGACAAATGCAGTGATCTTGCGCTCTTTTGGTATGTCGAGCAGGTTCACTATAGCCTTGCCTGATGAGTATCTTCCTGCTTCAGGTATCTTCCATACCTTGAGCCAGTTGACCTGGCCGTCATCAGTGAAGAACAGGATGAAGTCATGCGTGTCAGCGACAAAGACATGCTCTACAACATCCTCTTCCCTTGTTGTCGTAGCTACTATCCCTTTCCCCCCGCGTCTTTGCGCCTTGTAGGTCGCAAGCGGTATCCTTTTTATATAGCCTGAGTGCGTGATAGTGATCACGTCATCCTCATGGTCGATAAGGTCTTCTATATCAATATCATCATCAAAGCAGCCATGGACTATCTCAGTCCTTCTCTCGTCGCTGTATTTTTCAGAGATGCTTGCTATCTCTTCCTTTATTATGTTCATTACCCTTATCTCTGACTCGAGGATCGCCTTGAGCTCTATTATAAGCTCCTGCAGTTTCTTGTGCTCTTCACGTATCTTGCCCTGCTCAAGGTTGGTCAGTTTCTGGAGTCTCATGTCGAGGATGGCTTTTGACTGGATCTCGGAGAGCTTGTAGCTTGCCATCAGCGCCTCTGTTGCCTCTGCCACAGATTTGGACCTCTTTATTATCGCTATCGCCTTGTCTATGTCATCAAGGGCGATTATAAGCCCTTCAAGTATATGCGCACGCTCCTGTGCTTTTTTCAGGTCATGCCTTGTCCTTCTTATCACGACAGTGCGCCTGTGCTTGATGAAATGTATTATCATCTCTTTTAGCGTGAGGACCTTAGGGTTGTTCTCTACAAGGGCAAGCATGTTGATGCTGAACGTGACCTGCATCCTCGTGTACTTGAACAGGTGGTTTAGGACGACCTCTTCATTGGCATCGCGTTTCAGCTCAAGCACGACCCTCATGCCGCGCTTGTCAGACTCATCCCTTATGTCGCCGATGCCTGCAATTGTCTTGTCCCTGACATAGGCTGCGATCTCTTCTATAAGCATCGACTTGTTGACCATGTATGGGATCTCTGTTATTATTATCTTTTTTTTGCTTGTTGTCTCCTCTATCTCAGTCCTTGCCCTGACCTTGATTTTTCCCCGTCCTGTCGCATATGCATGCCTGATCCCGCTGTCACCTATTATCAGCCCACCTGTAGGAAAATCAGGGCCTTTTATTATGTCCAGAATCTCGTTCATAGGTGTTTCAGGGTTGTCAATCACCCTTATTATCCCGTTGCAGAGCTCCCTTAGGTTGTGCGGCGGGATGCTTGTTGCCATACCTACAGCGATGCCGCTTGAGCCGTTCAATAGGAGGTTTGGAAGGCGTGAGGGAAGCACAGTTGGCTCCTTTAATGAGCCGTCGAAATTATCGCAGAAGACAACTGTATCCTTTTCAATATCAACGACAAGCTCGTCGGCAATCCTTGCCATCCTCGCTTCAGTATAACGCATGGCTGCAGCGTTGTCGCCGTCAACTGAGCCGAAGTTGCCCTGCCCCTGTATAAGAGGGTATCTGAGCGAAAAGGGCTGGGCCATCCTTACAAGAGAATCATAGACAGCGCTGTCTCCGTGCGGATGATACTTACCAAGCACCTCTCCTACGATCCTTGCGCACTTTTTGTATGGCTTGTTGTGCTGCATGCCCTGCTCGTTCATTGCATAGATTATTCTCCTGTGCACAGGCTTTAGCCCATCCCTTATGTCAGGAAGCGCACGCCCTATTATGACAGACATGGCATAATCAAGATAGCTTGATCTCATCTCTTCATCGATAAGCTTGTCCACTATCTTCATGTTGGAAGCAGATTCCTCATCTGAAGAGGATTCAACAGATTTTATAGATTCAGAGACCTTATTTGATTCTTCTATGACCTTATCTACCTTATCCTGTTCAATATAGTTCTCTTTGTCCTTTTCAAGGTTTTTAACAGGAGATTTATCCTTTAGATTCTCTTTATCATCCATTTTAGATAGTACTAGGCCATAAAAGCCTGTTAAAGCATAATCCCATGGTGTTTATATAGCTTTCGATTGAATTCTTGCATTACAGCCTTCCAGACAGCAGAATTTGGGCATTTCAGCCCTTAGAATTATGGGCTTTTGGGGCTTGTGTCAGGGTTTTTTATTTTTCATATGGGGTTTATTGAAAAATTCAACCAGTATTTTTCATATGGCATATACCCAAGCTTTAGTTACAAGCTTGCTTGTAAGCCAGGAACTTTAGTGACTAAGGGTAGGAATAGCAAGGGGTGGCAAATTTTTGTTATAAGCCAGAAACTTTAATGACTATTGCATTTTGGGTTGGTCAGGTTTCTGGTATAAGAAAAATATATATATGATATTGTTCAGGAGGTTTATATGACCATAGCAGTTGATAAGATCAGGCCTGCTTTTGATATGACCTACAAAGCGTTCTTTCCTATAAACTGCAGATTCTGGCTGAAGGCAGGGCTTGTTTCATTTATCTCATCAATGCGAAGTTTAAATCCAGCATCTTCCAATAATTTTAACCCAAAAGGGTTTTTGGATATCCCTTTTAGGAGAATTGTTGATTTTATCAGGAGAAACCTATTTCTTCTGGGTGCCTGTACAGGCTTCTTTGCAGTCATTCGCCTGTTCATAGGTTTTATAGGTTACATATTCAGCTTCATATTCTTTGATTTTATCATCAAAAATAAGACAGAGATAAAAAAAGGCTTCTATAAGCACACAAGAAAGGGCAGGTCTGCATTCTTGTTTTCATTTGTGGTTGGTCTTTTGAACCTTATAGTGGTCGTATTGCTGGCTCTTCCTTTGCTGATACCTTTGTTTCAGAACCTACATAACTTAAGCCTGGGGCTCTTTGACCTGAAATACCTGATCTTTTTTGTCATTTTTTTTGTTATAGACATGGTCATATTCGGGCTGTTCGGGTTCATCTTTAAGAACATTGTGCTTTTTGATATGTACATCAACGAGACCCTTGCTGTAAAGTCTTTTGTAAGGGTGATAAAGCTTATCAGAAAAGAGACTAAGGAGGTAGTTGTTTTTGCAATTATAAGCTTTCTTCTTGGCATATTTACCAGTGTGATATCTTTTATTGTCATGGTGCCTTTTTCTTGATTCTGCTTTTATTTTTATTTGTAGGGATTCTTGCCAGCGTTTTTCTTGTCAATACAGGGGCTGTTCCGCTTGTTTTGCTGGTAATAATTGCTATCCTTTTTGGCATCCCTTTCTTGCTGTTATGGTCTTATTGCTTTAATATCATATTGGCC
>JAFGRM010000086.1 GCA_016935125.1 Candidatus Woesearchaeota archaeon | reverse complement strand
TAGTAAATACACACAAAATAACATTAATATATGTTTTAGTATATTATATATAATAAATATTTATATAATAATATATAAGATATTAATTATATATATCATTAGTTTGCTATGACTTAAAAAGAGATGCGATATGCCCTATAAAACATATAATACGCAATAAAGAGGAAGATGATGAAAAAAAGATTCGTTTTTATTTTGGGGTTGCTATTTTTGGTTACATTGATGTCTGTTTCTGCAACAGGTACCAGGCTTAATATCACCTTAAAAGAGGTAGTCTATAACAACGTGACCTTTGCTGAAAATTTTTATGAGACTGAATCCAATCCGTACTGCAGGATTGATGGCACGCTGAACATAACAAACCCTGAAAACGACACTATCTTTGACATATATCTCGTATTCTACAACATGGAAAGGATGATTACAGACTTTATCTGGAGCGATGGAAAGCCAGGCAACATGTCATCAGGCGGTGCAGGGACCAGCTATGAATATGGAGAAGTGGGCAATAACTCAGATAACCTTACACTATCACAGGACCTTGACAATGATTATATCGATGATACATTCTGGACAAATGGCACCCATGTCTGGTTCAACCTAACAAATGACGGATACATCGTGATAAACCTGTCAAACAGCACAACTAACCCTATCTCTATACAGGATGCAACAGCAAACAATGTCCCAATTGAGATGACTGAAGTCGCAATAACAAAAGACGGCAGGTCTTATGGAAACCTGACTATAATAGGCACTGCAACCCAGGACAACATCCTTGGCTCTGCTATAAACATCACAATAAAAGAGTATTATGTCTCACCTATAATACTTCACATACCTGAACTAAGGAAACTCAACTATACAACATTCACATACAACATAACATGCACAAACACAGACCCTCCTGTGAATATCGAGACAGACTATTCCAATGAAAGGCATGCAAGCATTGACAGGAAAGTGCTTGCAGGATACAACTGGACAATAAACCAGCGTGCCATCAACAACTTTTACCTGGACCTCAATGTGACCAATGTCAACATAACGATGACAGCACAGACAGTCATATGGAACAGCACTGAATCCAACTTCTCACTGGAGTACCTTTACGGGCTCGGTGACTATGCAAACGTGCATGGGAACGGAACATCGATCAAGACATGGTGGTGGGAGCCAAGCGGTGGGACTCTTGAGAACGGGACAGAGGTGAACATAACATACAGGATGACTGCACCAGAATCAGTGCCATTCTCAGCAACTTACCTTGCATTGATTGAAAACATCACATATAACGCAGATTTCCTCATGTCAAACATCAGCCTTGCGCAGGTCAATGCATCAGCAAAAATAAACTCCTCCTTTGAAAAGAGGATTTCACAGCCTGCAGACAATGAGTTCAGCCACAATGTCACATGGGAGATAAGGCCGCATTCAGACACGCCGCTAAACATCACATTCCTGCTAAACAAGGTAACATTATGGGTAACCCAGGACCTAAATCTCATGAACTATTCACATGACAGCAACAAGGATGAAGAGATAAACGTGGCTGTTGATTCAGACAACAATGATTATACACTGACAATTGACCTTGACGGCGACTTAAACAGTGACTATGTATTCATGAACTCAACGCATGCGCTCTTTAATGTCAGCAGTATGAGTGGGCTGCAGGCAGTCTCGCTTGAAGCAGACATAAGCGCGCCACCTAAAGCAGTCTCAATAGAAGACAGAGCAATACCAAACACCTATTGCTATGTGACAATCGATGGCTCGACATCTATCGCTGATACCATTGATGCAGGTATGACATTCAATGTCTGGTGCAGGCTGCATAAGATATATACAGGAGGCCCGCTTGCGACATTGAACATATCAACAGCATGGGATCCAAACCCTATTGATTTCTGGACATTCAACTATACAGACGGATCAAACTCAAGCTATCCTCCACCAATAGTATGGATGAAGCCTGAATGGCTTGTATCAGCAGGGCTTGGGCAGATACTCAACTACACAAGCACTATAAGCGGCCAGGACCTGTACCTGAAATACATATATGTGGTCAACGGATACTGGCTTCAGGTCCAAAAGAACATCACAAACATTGCAGAAGACCAGTATTACATATACACATTTGTCGAGAATATCGGGAACGGCTGGACACCTAAATTCGAGAAGGTCACTGTATATGACTTTATACCCAGTGAATTTGAGCCGTACAGCTGGAGCCATAACCCTAATGCAAACCAGAGCGTCGGCGTCCCAGGTTCAGAGTTCTATGGCACTTCCTTTGTATGGGACATCCCATGGAAAGCAGATATGAACTCTTCGCTTGGTCCTAAGAACGGGCCGCTTGCAACAGGCTGGGAGAACTACTCATGGAACGTCAGCTATATTGTAAACGGAACTGGCGCATATAGGATAACTGAACTATACATCGTAGGTTTAGACCCACTCAAGGTAGATGGTGCATCAGCTTCACCGCTGATCGCTGTTATAACTGGATTCCAGAGCCATTCAAAAGAAGCGATATACATAAGCATTGTCGTATTTTTGGTGGTAATAAACCTTGCAAACCTGCTGATAACAAGAAAGATCAACAACAAGCTTGATTATGCAGACCATCAGACAGGTACAACCAAGCATAAGACAACCACAGATAAGAGATAAGAAAAGCTTTTAATATTTTAATAATATCTGACTATTATACCATTTGCTTTTTTATGTCTTATCAACCAAAAAAGGGGGGAGACAACAACAAAAGTTGTCAACATTATATATAATGGGATTCAATAAAAGATCGTGTTTATTAGTAATATTTGCTGTAATTCTGATGCTAAATATAGAGGGAGCGTTAGCTGAGGTAGTGGTCTTCAGCAACTATGAGACCCACACCACATTAAGCAAGGATTCGCTTCATATCGAAAGGGTTGTAACTCTCAAGAATGTCGGTGCAAACCCAATAATCCCTGGAGAGCTTCATTTCAAGCTCCACGAGATAGAGAAAGGCAATAAGATACCCTCAAGGATTACTGGATTCTCTGCAAAGAACGACTATAACACAGAGCTTAAGACCAGGACCATAGAAGGAGAGGAAGAGACAGACCTTGTAATAAGCGTCTGGGAGCCTGTCCTTCCAAAGTTCTCATACAGGATAACACTTGAGTATGACCTCATGTTCAAATCAAAGGGGTTCATGTTCTATGAGCTGAGTGTTCCTGTAGAAGAGACAACAATCCCAATCGAGAACAACAAGCACAACTTATATCTGCCAAAGAGCAATCATGTTACCTATGCTCCAAATGCTGTATTAAAGACAGTGTCAAGAAATGGTGAAGAATACAAGATGGTAAGCTGGGAGAACAGGGATGACATGTTCCTTGAGTATTCCAGGCTTCCTCTGCCAAAGCTTGGCATAAAGGCAGTAAACATATTCTGGGGTATAGTGATTGTTGCAATGCTAGTCCTCACATTCTTGATCCATAAGAAGATGAAGAGGAAATAACCCGGTGTATGCCAATGAAGTCACGTGCATTAGTCCTATTATTCTTACCTTTGTTATTTCTAACTGCTGCCAAAGCTGACGGCATCTTCATGGTCGACATAAATGAAGAAGGGAAAGTGATAAGCTACTACGACGAGTATTATGTCGTTCAGACACAGGGGACTGTCGATGTCTTTAACGGCTACAACGCCTCGATGTACCAGATAATGCTTCCGGTAAAGCTTGATTACCTCACACTTTTCGAGACCAGCAGCACAGACTACTGGAAACATAACCACTTCTATTTCCTGGAGTTTAAGCCTTATGAGACAAAGACATTCGATTATGAGATAAGAGGGGTCACACCAAAAGACCCTATGTACCTCAACATGAGCGTCCTTAGGACCGCGATGTTCAACAGGACACCAGCAGTATATTCAACACTCATCTCAAGGATACAGAAGATGCCCATAGAGGCTGTAGACGTAAACACATCAAGGATAAGGTCAGTCAAGAACAGGAGGATCATCACTGTCAGCCTTGAAAACCCTTCTGACACAAAATACTACAACATATCAAGCATCAAGGTCATAAAGACATCTTCAGAAAACATAACTAACGAGATAAAAAGATGGACATACCCTGAGGATGTCCCATATGTATGGCTTGGCCCTTTTGAGACATGGAAAAAGGACATAGTCGACTACAACTGCACAGAGGGTGAAGTGTACTGGCTGAGCTCTGAAATAGACCTTGAGATATTCTCATACGTAAACGGCACACACAGAGTCTTAAGGTTTGACCAGGAAGACCTAAACCTCATAAACAAGACACTGAACGAATCAGAGATCGAAGGCAACATCAGCGCCTATCTCGAGCATCTCCTGTTTGTAAAGAAAAGCTACTCAAACACGCATCTGCTCCCTGAAGATATCATCACAGCTGACATAAGGATAAACAATTTCGCTCCGATAAACAGGACTGTTTATGTAACTGACTTCATACCCTATGGATTTAAGGTCTTAGACGACTGCAACGCGACTGAAAAGACAGATTCTGATATCAGCTGGAGCCTTGTCGTAAACCCTGACAGCAGCGCAAGCATAAGATACAAGATGGAATATGTCGACTATGACACGCTCGGCCTTGATTATTTTGAGCCGGCAATAATCCGCTACAAGAACAACACGTTCTACACCCAGAGGACAAGCTTTGTCAGGCAGTATATACCTGAAAAGAAGGTATTTATCCAGAAAAAGATCAGGTCATCGATAAACGATGAGTTTGTCGTAACTGTCATGCTGCAGAACCTTGGCGAGACTAGCCTTGAAAACATCCATGTCAAGGAGTTCCTGGAAGCAGGCGACCAGTTCAGGGAGATAACAATCGTTCCTGCAAGCAAGGGGCTCTGGGAGATACCAAAGCTCGAAAAAGACGAATCTTGGGAAGTATCATACGTCACAAACGACAACCTTGCGCTTACAACGCTGCCTGCAGTCCTTGGTATAGAGAACAATGTCGTGCTAAAGACACTTGTGTTTGAGAACACTATAAAAAACGAATGGGTGCATTCCACAGTGCACATGATAGAGAAGATAGGTGTGGGCTTGCTCATCGCGCTTCCGCTGCTGCTCATTGTCATGAACAGGAGGCGCAGGATGAAAAAAGAGTCGACCCTGCGCGGGCTTGGAAAGAGGATTTCCAGGCTAAAGCAGGATTCGATGCCAAACCCAAATGACTCTATAGACTTGCTCAAGCGCGAAACAGCGCTGCACAAGGAATTTCCCGACCTGCCAAAAACAGAAAGGACCGGCCTCCTAAAAGGGATAAGCAGCAATAATTATGACAAGGATGCAAACAAGGCTGAAGCACATAAGAACCTTGAGCAGCTAAAAGATCTTCATGATGAAATCGGGCATGATAAGGACAACCGCTAAAACACATGACATAAGAGTCACAGGAAATTTACATACTTTACGTTATAGAAGATTTGTATTAAAACAGGAATTACTCATTCTCCACTGCTTAAACTGATTAAAACGCCAGACAGGCTAGAAAAAAGAGTCAGCCAAAGTCAGCCGTCAACAAGCTCTATTATGATGGTATTGTTGAGCTCAACAAGACCTGCAATGTTCTCTTCACCTATATTATCAAGGATCCTCTGCATGATCTCCTTGTTGGCCTTGACTGTCCTGTTGATCTCAGGCTCAAAATCATGATCCATCAGGTTTGGGCTGCAGACAGCTATATCAATCCCTCTTACTGCACAATCCACAGCATAGTACATATCATCTGCAAAAGCAACAGTCTTTTCTGATGTGCTTTCAGCTATATCAACAAGCTCCATTGACAAGCCTAAAAAGACTATCACCATCACTGGATATACCATAAGCGCTTTCATATTTCCCCCAACTTCTAAACAAACATATTTATTACTCAAGGGTAACAATACTTATTTAAAAATGTTACTATAATACTGCCATATTACTGACAGATACTGTATTATTGACAGATTATAACGCACTGACAATTATAACGCTGTATTGTTGCTATATACGCTGCTGTATTTGCCATAAATATGCTGTTATAAAGCCATAAATCCAGCATTATCTCAACAAAGCTTATATACAAGCAACATACAAGCAACCTGAACAGTATAATCATATATGAAATGTATAATCATATTAAATATCATATATCAAAAAGCATAAGAAAGTGAGAAAAACATAAGAAAGTGAGAAAAGCATAAGGAAGTGAGAAAATATGAGAAGGGTTATTATTGCTGCAAACTGGAAGATGAATAAGACAGATCAGGAAGCAGGCGAATTCATTGAAAGGCTTGTTAATGAGACAAAGGACATCAATGACAGGGAGATTCTGGTATTCCCAAGCTCAGTACACCTCAAGACTGCAAAAAAAGCAGCAGAGGGTTCAAATGTAACTGTCGGCTGCCAAAACATGTATCATGAAGACAGCGGTGCATACACAGGTGAGATATCCCCTCTTATGGTAAAGGAATTCTGCAGCCATATACTTATCGGGCATTCTGAGAGAAGGGGAATTTTTTCTGAGACTGACACAGATGTAAACAAGAAGCTAAAAAAGGCATTTGAACACGGCCTGCTTCCTGTTGTCTGCATAGGTGAGACAAAAGAGGAAAAGGACGCAGGAAAGACTAAAGATGTAGTTTCAAGGATGATAGAGGTTGGGCTTTCAGGCATAACAGAGGAGCAGCTCAAAAAGACAGTCATTGCCTATGAGCCTGTATGGGCGATAAGCAGGGGCGACCCCAACCACAAGGCAGCAACATCAGAAGATGCCCAGGAGCTGCACAGCTTCATACGGGGTATTCTCAGAAAGATGTACGGGCCAGTTGCAGATGATATCAGCATCATATACGGCGGCAGTGCAAAGCCTGGAAACATAAAAGAGCTCATGTCAAAAAAAGACATCGACGGTGTTCTTTCAGGAAACGCAAGCCTTGAGCTCGACTCGTTCATGCAGATGGTTAGTTTTGACAGCTGATATAAACTTATGCAGAGAGCCTGGGATCCATCTTATCACCCTTTATTCCAGAGAATATATCAAATGAGAATATTTCAAATATGCCAATAGACATTACAATCTTTTATTATTACTTATTTACATTGACATAAAATGTCTTCCCTGTATCAAGTTGTGAAGGTCTTGCAAGATCGCTGCAATCTGAATAAGTATATGCATTGACCTTAAAAGAGAATATATACTGGCCTTTTTCAATTTGATCTCCATACTGGTCCTCTTTTGGAACCTGGATAAATATCCCCTCAACTTCAGTCTGCTGCTTTTCAATATGATACACAGTATTCCTGTTCATCCACCAGTTGCCGCAGATTGAAGTGCAAGGAACGTCTGCAGACACATCACATATGGTCTCTTTTGTCTCTGTCTTAAATGCCTTGATGCATTCGACATCAAACTTAAAATATTCAGCTTGAGGATGCGTGTTCTTTATTCCTACTGCAAATATGTCATTGCCTTTCCTGGCAATGACCTTCTTGCTGTCTGGCATTGCGACTGTCCCGCCAGACCTAATAAGCACGTCGGTTATATCCTGCTTGGTCTTTTCATTTATATCCACAACCATCTTATTGCTCTGGTTGATTATATTTAATGTGATCTGTGTGCCCAGCGCAAAGACCATTATAGCAAGGACAAGCATCACAAAGAAATTGACTGAAAGCTCTACACCACGCCTGTTCACTTTTTTTCACCGGTCTTTACTATGAATAGCTTTTCTGAAAGCGATGTTGTGTAGCTGTCCCTCTTATCCTTTGTAGCCCCTGTCTTTGTGTCAGTAATATAGGTATAGTCATAATCTATCTTTATATCAAGCGGAAGCTCAACCTCAACTGTCTCTGGCTCAAAATCAAGGGGTATGCTTGCAATAAAAGAGTCGCCTATGCTTGCTATTTCCTTATCAAGGTCTTGGCTTGCATAAAGATAAGACTTTTTTAGGACCTGGATGCTTGATACTGTTATCGGGCCTACCACATCAGATGAGATGTCCTTTAGCTCTAGCTCGAATTCCAGCTTATCATTGTCAATGTCAAACGGCTTTTTCATGACAACCTTCACTGCAACCTTGAAATGCGTAAACTGCTTTTCAAAGAGCAGCGGGATCTCCCTTTGGGCACTCTTGTCAAAATCAAGCACGCATTCAGAATCAGGATTGCACATGTATTCTAGATACTCTGTCTCTACCTTGCCGTATTTGGTCTCGCTTATGACCTTCTTTCCTTCGCACTTGTCCTTTTTGCAGTCTTCTTCACAACTGCAGAAGCTCTCGCCCTTATTTGCCTCGCATATGCCGTTTCCGCAGCAGCCAGATATCGGCTGCTCATTGCAGATGTTATCATCACAGGCAGTAGTAAAGCACGTCTTTTTAGGGCAGTCAGAATTGACCTCGCACTCCTTTTCTGCACAGCCTGAGACTAAAAGCATCGCAAGCAACGCCATCGCCACCAAGAACAATACGCATAGTTTCCTGCTGTATCTCATATTACTGTATCCAAAAAATCCTGATTCCATCTTTATCAACATCCGTTTATTCTTCAATATTCAACATATGTCTATTCTTCAATATTCAATATCTGGCTATTTCTCAAAATCTGCTTGAACAAACTGCATTCGCTTGAACATCACACATTCGCTTGAACACCAAGCATCTGCTTGAATACCACGCATTCACTTGAATACCTGGTATTCCTTTACAACAAGCAGCATGAAAAGCACAAGGATGATCGAGCCTGCTACCATGAAATAAAAACCCTTAACAATGCTTTCTGCACCGATTACGATCTGGTAGAGCCCAAATGCCATTATACCAAAACCAAGCCAAAGGAACTTGTCTAAGACAAGCTTCATTATCTCGAATTCCTGCTGGTCTGTAAGCTTTTTTTTCATCTTCATCTTGATAATACCTCTTTTTGATCTTTTTTGATCTTTACTATTCTTTTTTGATCTTTACTATTCTTTTTTGATTTTTATTATTCTACTCTTCAATCCTGATTTTTCATGTTATTGCAATCTCTCAAGCCTCTTTGTTGTCTTTTCTATTAACACTTCACTCAAAAATCACGTATCAAAAGTCAGCTATCTAAATCATCTGGTGTCAGTTATCTAAATCTGATTATTGGGATCATGAGCCAACATTAAGGAAAAACTCCTGGGATTCATATACCTGTCCTTTATCATTCCTGTCAAGATTAGTTGGATCATTAATATTATCAGAACCATAATATGCAGCTATTGTGCATACATATGTCCCTGTATCAAGATTAGTTCCCTTTATTATCACATTATATACAGCTAACTCGCTTGCACTGACGTCTTGTGCTGTTGAGACAATTTCAGGTGTATTAGGATCTGTGGAAAGGCCATCTGTATCAAGGCAATCCAGTATTCCTATCTTGGCATCTATTGCCCCCTCATTGTTCCTGTTGAAATAGCCTATACTGATTGTCTTGTCTTTATTCTTCTTGACATCTACTTGTGTTGGGATTGTAAGCGGCCTGTCTGAAGTAGGCTTGACCTGAAGATCCTCAGGATCCATTATATCGCCAGCTCCGCTGATCTTTTCTCTTAGCATGTTTGTAAAGAAGAGACCTACACCAAGCATTGCAAATGCAAGCACAAAGACCACAATAGCATTGACAGATAAAGACAATGATGCTTTTTTAGCAGTTTTCATTATAACACCTCTTTGTATCTATTTATTTATCAATCATTTATGTATCAACCATTGATGACTATATAATATATAAACGATCTAAATATATATAACAATCTGACAATCATCATATATTAACATAACCATTTATTAACATATACCAACCACACAACTGATCATATTATAACAAATCTGATATATTATAACAGATATCAATCAGCCATGTGATT
>JAFGRM010000085.1 GCA_016935125.1 Candidatus Woesearchaeota archaeon | reverse complement strand
AGGGGGCTGAGCTACAACAGTCCGAAAAATCCATGCAGTAAATCAAGAGATGATATCATCCGGGCGGACCGGCATGGAAGACACGCATCAGCCCAGCGCAAAGGCAGGAATAGATGCAGCAAGGAAGGAAAATACAGATTAGAGATGCACTGCAACAAGACCAAGTATCTGGTCTATCTCAAGAAACCATCTTATATGAAACCATCTTATATAGATCTCTGAAGAGATATAGAAAAGAGCGATCAGATCTGCCGTAAATATTAAATAAGATTATGTTAAACTCTATCTTATCATGGCAAAAACCAACAGTGAAAACAAAAGGCCCACATGGGACAGGTATTTCCTGAACATAACAAAGGATGTCTCAGAAAGGTCAAACTGTGTATGCGTAAAGATCGGCGCAATCATAGTAAAGGACAAGCGGATCCTGTCAACAGGCTATGTAGGCGCACCCAGGAAGACAAAAGACTGCCTGGAAAGGGGAAGCTGCCTAAGAAGAGAGCTCAACATCCCATCAGGGCACAGGTACGAGCTTTGCAGGAGCGTGCATGCAGAGCAGAACGCAATAATAAATGCTGCAAGGGCAGGGGTCAGCATCGAAGAGGCTGACATGTACATATTCGGCAGAAAAACCCTTGGCGGGGAAGACTCGCTCATAGACATCGTGCCGTGCTTCATCTGCAAGAAGATGATAATAAACGCAGGCATAAACAGGGTGATCTGCAACACAAAAGATGACCAGATAAGGATATTTGAAGTCGAGCAATGGGTCTCTGACTGGAAAGAGAGGGACATGACAGACGATATGGACATATACAGCACAAAATACAACAAGACAGAGGACAAGAGGCAATAAAAGATGGCACTCAGGTTCTATAACACGCTCACAAGAAAAAAGCAGGACTTTGTCCCGATAAAAGACGGCAAGGCAGGCATATACTCATGTGGCCCGACTGTCTATGACTATGTGCATATAGGGAACCTGCGGGCGTTCATGTGCTCAGACATCCTAAGGAGATACCTGAAATACAGGGGATATGCTGTGACGCATGTCATGAACATCACTGATGTAGACGATAAGACTATCCGCGACTCGATCAAGAAGGGCATCAGCCTAAAAGAGCACACAGGGCCTTACACAGATGCATTCTTCTCAGACCTAAAGACACTCAATATCGAGCCTGTCGAGCATTACCCAAAGGCGACAGAGACAATAGATGAGATGGTCGCTCTTGTAAAAAAGCTGCTTGAGCTGGGATACGCGTACAGGGCAGGAGACGGCATATACTTCAGCATAGCAAAGTTCCCTGGCTATGGGAAGCTTGCAGGCCTAAACAAGGCAGCCCTTATTGCAGGGGCGAGCAAGAGGGTAAGGTCTGATGAATACGACAAGGATTCTGCGCATGATTTCGTGCTATGGAAATTCTGGGACAAGGCCGACGGAGATGTGTTCTGGGAGACTGAGATAGGGAAAGGAAGGCCAGGCTGGCATATAGAGTGCTCAGCCATGTCGATGAAATACCTCGGAGAGACATTCGACATCCACACAGGTGGGATCGACCTGATATTCCCGCACCACCAGAACGAGATTGCGCAAAGCGAGGCTGCAACAAAAAAGAGGTTTGTCAACTACTGGCTCCATAACGAGTACATGCTAGTCGATGGAGAGAAGATGAGCAAGTCGCTAGGGAACTTCTACAAGCTGAAAGATATCCTTGAGCGCGGCTACAGCCCTGAAGCAGTAAGGTACCTTCTCATGTCATCACAGTACAGGCAAAAGCTCAACTTCACGTTCGAGAGCCTTGAAGCAGCTGAAAAGGCAGTAAAGAGGTTCAGGGAGTTCATGGACAGGCTTCCTGACCTGATGCACGACCATAAAAAAGCAGCAGACTGCCATGATGTTGGGATTGAAACATCGGTCGAAAAGGCAAAAGCCGCTTTCATCGATGCGATGGATGATGACCTTAATATCAGTGGCGGCCTCGGAGTGATATTTGACCTCATAAGAGAGGTAAACAGGCTGGCTGCAGAAGCAGGGATCAGCGCAAAGGACGCAGAACAGGTAAGGTCTGTGATGCTTGGGTTCGATGAGGTTCTTGGGGTCATAAGAGAAGAGAAGCAGGACATACCAGAAGATGTCACAAAGATCGCAGAAGAGAGGAAAAAGGCAAGGGATGCCAGGGACTGGAAGACATCTGACATGCTGAGGGATAAGATAAAAGGCATGGGCTATTCTATAGAGGACACAAAAGAAGGGTACAGGCTCAAGAGAGCATGAAAACACCTATCGACGACAACTATATAATAAGATAATATGAAAATAGAGATAGGAGGCAATATGAAAATAAAGACAATATAAGTATGCCAAAAGAGCTTAAGACATTCACAACAATAAAAAGATACAAAGAAGAAACATAAAGAACAATAAGCAAAAATATAAAAAATAAAATCTTAGGATCTATCTCCTCTTTTTCTTCTTTACGACCTTTTTCTTGGCGACCTTCTTCTTTACTACCTTCTTCTTTTTCTTCTTGCCGCCCCTGTTCATCTTTACCATGGATATATCTCCATGCTTATCGACAAAGTAGAGATATCCCTCTTTCTTCTTTACACCAACTTTGGCAACCTTGATTGTTGCAGCCATTATCAATCACCCCATAAAGATTTATTATCTAAACCTATGAGATGAGAACTATTTAAATCTTTTGTTTTGTCCGTCAACAAAAAGCCATGGCTGCGGCTTTTGTGCAGTCTGAATGCCACAGCAAGCTTTATATAGGATATGCCTTTTTCCTCTAATTTTAATGAGAGGGATCAGAACTAAGGCAGCAGCAAAACTTATTCTCAAAGATGGTTCTGTTTTTTGCGGGTATTCTTTCGGAGCATCTAAGAGCACTTCAGGAGAGGTCGTCTTCAATACAGGCATGACTGGCTATCCTGAGGCAATGACAGACCCTTCATATAGAGGCCAGATACTGTGCTTGACATACCCACTTATAGGGAACTATGGAGTGCCTGCAAAAGAGTATTCTTGCGGGCTTGAAAAAAGCTTTGAATCAGGCAGTATACATATAAGGGCCCTAATCGTATCCTCTTACTCTGAGCTGAACAGCCACTGGTCATCAAAAAAGTCGCTTGGCGAATGGATGGAAGAATTCTGTATCCCTGGTATATACGGGATTGACACGCGGGCGCTCACAAAAAAGCTCCGCGAGCACGGGACAATGCTCGGAAAGGTGATAGTAGACAACAATGCAATAGACGACGGGACAGAGGCTGCTGGATACCACAACAGAAAATTTGAAGAAATAAGCAAGAGCGATCTGGTATCTGAAGTCACGGTAAGCAGCCCCACTGTTTACAAACCCGAAGAAAACAAAAAAGGCAGCAAGGCAGTGATACTTGTAGACTGCGGCTGCAAGAACAATATCATAAGGAGCCTTCTTAAGAGGAATATCACTGTCATAAGGGTGCCCTATGACTATGACTTTAACTCATCTGGCTATGAATTCGACGGAATCTTCATATCAAACGGGCCTGGCGACCCGAAGATGTGCAGGGACACCATAAGAAACGTCCGCACTGCAATGGAACAGGAAACCCCAAAGCCCATCTTTGGGATCTGTCTTGGAAACCAGATAGTCGCGCTTGCATCAGGGGCTGACACATACAAGCTGAAGTACGGTCACAGGAGCCAGAACCAGCCGTGCATAGAGAAAAGCACGAGCAGGTGTTACATAACCAGCCAGAACCACGGCTATGCTGTCGACGCAAAAACCCTGCAGCCTGGGTGGAAGGAATGGTTCGTGAACGCAAACGATAATACGAACGAGGGAATTCTGCACAAAACAAAACCGTTCATGTCTGTGCAGTTCCATCCTGAAGCAACAGCTGGTCCTGTCGATACATCATACCTATTTGATAGGTTTGTGGAGATGCTATAAGATGGCTGAAACAAAAGAGACAATTAACAGTATTGCATGCACCGCAGGCAAAGTCCTGAACCTGTTTGAGCATGGTGAGCGGATTATCAAGAACAGTATGTCTAAATCAGGCTTGAGCATGCAGAACCTTGCCATGCTTTCAAGCATATACAATTACAAAGGCAGCAGAGGAAGCATAAATATCAGAAGAACAGGCAATGGGCAGGCAAAAAAAAGAAAAGGATGCAGTATAATCCCATTCCAACCAAAAAATGATATGTGGAGTAATGAAGAGCCTGATTATGGACAATACCCTTTTCTTGAAACTGACATAACTGACATGATATCTGAAGAGCAGGGAGCTGAGTTTGACGATGAGATATTTCTGTTCGATGAGAACTACAGGAGAATGTTTATTGAGCTTGAAGGCATAAAAAACCCCCAGACATACTATGCCCTTCTCAGTTTAGCTGATGGAGATAACCTGTCGATAACAAACCTCAGGGAAGCAAGGCTCGGCCAGAGGCTCTGTGGAAAAGACAGGGTGTTCCTTGTCTACGAGCTTGACGTGTACAAGAAGCTACTGCAGAAGCACAAAGACACAAAACCAGCAATAGACAGGATAGTTGAAGTCGGCCAGCGGCTTGTTGAGGATTACCTTACAGCCATGCCAAAAATGCTCGTAACAAGAACAGAGGCTGTCGAGTTCATGTACAATTTTTCAGGACATGCCAAAATGGCGACATCAATACTTGAAGACACCCTGGACAGGATAAAAGTAGAGTCATACGAACACCATATGTTAAATGATGTATATATGCTGCTAGAAGGCCTGTATCATCACTCTGGTGCCAAGATGCCGGATTATACTCTTGATTCGCTCAAGCTAAAGATGATCGAATGCCTGGAGAGATTATCAGATTACCCTGAATTCATGAGTCTGCTGGATGCACAGGGCATAACACTCAATGACCATATAGACAACATTACATCCGCTACAAAAGACATGATAGGGAGCCCGAATTATCTTGATGATGGGATTTATTTAACAATTAATAGTAATAACAGCTGGGAAAGCTTTGAAGACTTTATTGTCACTCTTAATAATATGACCTATTCTTATATGGAAGAGCCTGCAGAGTGCGGCCCGAACCACAGGGAAAACATCATGACACTGGGTGAGATTGTCTATGCAGGATCAAAAGAGAGCCAGGCAGGGCTTATAGCTGTTGCTGACATGATGGCTGCAATAGGCAACCATTTCATGGCATTTGATATCTACAAGGAAGCAGGCGAGCTCAACCATGGGCTTGATGCACAGGTCAACCATGGCATCCTGGGCTCATGCTTCAACATCCTGGACTATGCAAAATCTGATGAGCTGGAGATCACAAAAGCAGAGAAGAGGCTTTATATGCAAGAAGGCCTCAGAGCAGCAAAGTTTCTGGCCAATAACCATGCTGAACTGAGGGATGATGATATGGGCAATGAGCTTAGCTCGCTCATAAGCACAGCTTATTTTTATGCCCTGAACCAAAAGAAAGGGTTTAAGGCTGCAAAGATGGTATATGAGAAGATACTCTCCTTGTATGAAGAAGGGATAATCGACGACATGTTCACTTTTAAGAATGAAATAATCGACAACGAAGAGCTTATGCAGGACAACTCTTATGCAGCCAGGGCAAGTAAGGCATTTTCAGATTGCTGCCTTGGGTATATAAGAGAGAACAGGCAGCTTGAGAAAAAAGAGGGCGTGCTTCCTTCTGACAGGATTCCCTCTGGCTACATACGCCCACTTATTAAGGACACATGGGCAAAAAAATAACAGATAAAAATGGCTGATAAAAGATTCAAAGAATTCATAGGAATTATAAAAAAAAGCATAGAGCTGGATCCCTGGGCCAAAGAAAGAGGGCTTGCAGGCTACTGTGAAGAGATAAAGATAGAGGCAGAAGAGGTATTAGAAGCAGTAAGGAAGGATGACAAGGAAAACCTAAAAGAAGAGCTGGGTGATGTCCTCCTGGACTGGGCACACGCATGCCTCTTAGCAGAAGAGAACGGTGACTTCACTATGGAAGATGTCATCAGTTTTGTGCATGACAAAATAAACAGGAGAAAGCCCTACCTAAAAGAGAACAAAAGAGTCTCAAGGCCGGATGCGAGGAAGGCCTGGCTCAGGGCAAAAGAGGAAGAGAAAAAAAGATGAAAAAGCCAAAAAAGGTGCTGATCCTCGGAAGCGGCGCCCTACAGATAGGGCAGGCAGGGGAGTTTGACTACTCTGGAAGCCAGGCGATAAAGGCGTTGAAAGAGGAAGGGATAAAGACTGTCCTGATAAACCCCAACATAGCAACTGTCCAGACGAGCGAGGGGATGGCAGACAAGATATATTTCTACCCTGTAAATGCGCATTTTGTAGAAGAGGTTATTAAGAAGGAAAAGCCTGACAGCATCCTATTAAGCTTCGGCGGCCAGACAGCGCTTAACTGCGGAGTCGAGCTGTACAAGGAAGGCATCCTGGAAAAGTACAATATAGACGTACTCGGGACACCTGTGCAGACCATAATCGACACTGAAGATCGCGACCTTTTCATAAAAAGGCTCAATGAGATCGGCGCAAAGACCGCCTCAAGCTGTGCTGTAAAAAGCGTTGATGACGCCCTCTCTGCTGCTGAAAAGATAGGCTACCCTGTCATGATCAGGTCTGCATACACGCTTGGCGGCATGGGCTCAGGTGTTGCAAAGTGCGAAAAAGAGCTAACTAAGCTCTCAGAGATCGCGTTTGCATACACAGGCCAGATACTGGTCGAGGAATACCTGGGCGGATGGAAAGAGATAGAATATGAGGTTGTCAGGGACTCATGCGACAACTGCATAACAGTATGCAATATGGAAAACTTTGACCCTATGGGAATACACACAGGCGAAAGCATCGTGGTCGCCCCTTCACAGACATTAAACGACAGAGAGTACCACATGCTAAGAAGGATATCGATAGATGTCATAAGGCACCTTGGGATAGTGGGTGAATGCAACATCCAGTTCGCGCTCAACCCAGAATCTGAGGAATACAGGATAATAGAGGTCAATGCAAGGCTTTCGAGGAGCTCTGCTCTTGCATCAAAAGCAACAGGATACCCTCTTGCGTTCATAGCGGCAAAACTAGGGCTTGGGTATTCGCTTACTGAGCTTAAGAACTCGATCACAAAGAAGACCACTGCATGCTTTGAGCCTGCACTTGATTACGTTGTTGTCAAGGTCCCGAGGTGGGATCTGAAAAAGTTCAAGAAGATCTCCTATGAAATAGGAAGCGGCATGAAATCCGTAGGCGAAGTCATGGCAATCGGAAGAAGCTTTGAAGAGGCAATCCAAAAGGCAGTAAGGATGCTTCAGGTAGGGATGTATGGGATTAGCTGCAATGATGTTGAATTCGATGATATCGAAAAGCTCATCAGAAACCCCACTGACAAACGCCTGTTCGCAATAGCAGAAGCATTAAAGAGAGGATATGATGTCGACAAGCTGTACAGCATGTGCAGGATAGACAGGTGGTTCCTACATAAGATTGAAAATATAATAAAGGCAGAAGAGGGTATCGCAGGATACAAGAACAGGCCTGAAAAGATGCCAGAAGAGCTGTTAAGAGGGGCAAAGGCACTGGGGTTTTCAGACAAACAGATTTCCTTGATTGTCAGTGCAGCAGAGCTTGATATAAGGAAGATAAGAAAAGCAAAGGGAATATTACCTGCCGTAAAGCAGATAGACACCCTTGCAGCAGAGTATCCTGCCATGACAAACTACCTCTACCTAACCTACAACGGCACAGAGGATGACATCAGCTTTGGTAAGAACAAGCAGGTCATGGTGCTGGGCTCAGGAGCATACTGCATAGGAAGCAGCGTCGAATTCGATTGGTGCTGTGTAAACGCCGTGTTCGCGCTAAAAGATATGGGATACCAAACAGTCATGGTAAACTACAACCCAGAGACTGTCTCGACTGACTATGACATCTGTGACAGGCTGTATTTCGACGAGCTGAGCCTAGAGACCGTTCTTGACATATATGAAAAAGAGAACCCTGAAGGGATCATAATCTCTATGGGCGGCCAGATACCGAACAACATCGCGCTGAAACTGCATGACTACGGCGCAAGGGTGCTCGGGACATCGCCTGAAGACATAGACAACGCAGAAGACAGGCATAAGTTCTCAAGCATCCTTGACAGCATGGGGATCGACCAGCCTGAATGGAAAGAGCTGACAGACATCAGCAAGGCAAGGGAGTTCGGAAAAGAGGTAGGCTACCCTGTCCTGATCAGGCCGTCATACGTGCTGAGCGGGGCTGCCATGAGCGTCGCAAGGGACAGCCAACAGCTTGAATCTTACCTAAAAAAGGCATCGGTCGTCTCTGTCGAGCATCCTGTTGTCATAAGCAAGTTCTACACAAACACAAAAGAGCTTGAGTTTGACGCTGTTGCAGAGAACGGTGAGATCGTGATCTGGGCAGTCTCAGAGCATATAGAGAACGCCGGTGTCCACAGTGGGGATGCGACAATGGTCCTCCCCCCGCAAAGGACGTATCTTGAGACAATAAGAAAGATGAAGAAAATCAGCAGGATGATAGCGCAAAGGATGAAGATAAACGGGCCGTTCAATATCCAGTTCCTTGCAAAAGACAACATGCTCAAGGTGATAGAGCTCAACCTGCGCTCATCAAGGAGCTTTCCATTTGTCTCAAAGGTCATGAAGACGAACTTCATCAGGATTGCAACAGGCATAATAATGGGCAAAAAGATCCATATCCCAAAACTCTCCCTTGATCTGGACTATGTAGGAGTCAAGGCACCTCAGTTCTCATTCTCCAGGCTCAAGGGCGCAGACCCTATAACTGATGTTGAGATGGCATCGACCGGTGAAGTGGGCTGCCTTGGTGTCAACTACAACGAGGCCGTGCTGCTGTCTATGATATCAACAGGCTTTAGGATACCAAAGAAGAGCATACTGCTAAGCATCGGCGGGCCTGAGAACAAGCACAAGCTTCTTCGGCCTGTAAAAAAGCTTCTTGACAAGGGGTTTAAGATATATGCGACAGATGACACATCAAAGTTCTTAAACAGCAACGGCGTGAAAGCAAAGATGGTCTACAAGGCCCACAATGAGGACAGCAAGAACAGTGTCCTGGAGATGATAGACAAAAAGGAGATCGAGCTGATAATAAATATCCCAAACAACCCAGACAGGGTGGCATTGAGCGATGGATATGTTATTAGGCGGAAAGCGACTGACCACAATGTCCCGCTCATAACAAATGTCCAGCTCGCAAAAGCTGTAATAGACGCGATAACAGGGATTGAGATTGAAGATATCGATGTCAAGAGCTGGGATGAGTTCAAAGAGTCATATTAAGCCATTGCTGAGCCTTATTCTTGAGCGTGCAAAACCATAATGATCATAGTGGGTGTGAGATGTCTATAAGATATGTGTATAAAATAGATGTATAAACAGTATATAAAGAGAATAAAAAGAAACATATAAAGGGATATACAAAGGCTATATAAAAAACCAATATCTTTATAAATAACTTCCAAATCTCAAGGAAAAAAGAGCACTTAAATCAGTTTATCAAAGAGACTATCATAAAATGGCAAAGCCTAAAAAATCAACAAAGGAAACGCTCAAATGGAAAAAGAAGCGCTGGGTCCCTATAATAGCGCCGCCTATGTTAAGGGATGCGATCATCGGCGAATCCCTTGTCATGAACCCAGAGCAGCTTATAGGAAAGAAAGTCTTAAGCAACCTCATGACACTGACAGGTGACATGAAAAAGCAGCACATCAGCATAAGATGCAGCATCGACAGCATAAAGGAAGGAAGGGCCTATACAAAATTCGAGTCATACATAATCTCTCCTGCAACAATAAAACGGAATGTCAGGAGAAGGCGTGACAGGGTCGACTGCATATTCAACTGCACAACAAAAGACAAGAAAGACATAAGGGTCAAGGTCATACTCATAACAAGGGGCAATGCTGTAAACTCTGTCCTTACAGCGCTCAGGAAAAGCGCAACTGATATGCTGTCAAAACATTTTTCTACACAGGACTTTGATGTAATCTTCAAGGATGTGCTTGATTTCAGGATACAAAGCGAGCTTAAAAAACAGCTCAAGCCAATCTATCCTCTGATATCAAGCGAGGTCAGGTTTATCGGGCTAAAAGAAGGCCGCAAGCAGTAGACCTGGCAAGCGCAAGAGGCAGGGAACCTATAAATAGCAGATTATAGTATATAATTATATAAAGTTAGTATACAATGATATAAAGTCACATCATAAGAATATTGCAGATTTACAACAGATGATCGATCATGCCAGTGCCTATAATAGACCAGAAAAAGTGTTCTTTATGCGGGATATGCGTTGACATCTGCCCTGTTGAGGTCTTCTTGAAGGATGAGAACAACAATATTATTGTCTCAAAACAAAAAGAGTGCATAGGATGCAGGGCGTGCGAGGCCCAGTGCCCAAAGACCGCAATAGTGATCAAGGACTAGGCAGGCATATATTGCTCTAAAAGCCATATTGATATATCATGCGTTCCTCTTATACCTATGGAGTATCTGCCCATCTATGTATTCTGACAATTTTTATAAACCAGCTGGGTTTTCTTATCTCTCATGAAAAAGATTGCCCAGGGCGCTGAAGCAGTACTTTATCTTAAGAGCAACAGGATAATAAAGTCAAGAGTGCCAAAATCCTACAGGCTTCCAGAGATAGACAATGAGCTGCGGAAAAGCAGGACTACAAGGGAAGCAAACGTGCTAAAGAAGATACCAATAGCTGCTCCTGTGCTATTCTCTGTTGACAAGGAAAAGATGGAGATAGAGATGGAGCATATCAAAGGAGAGAGGCTGAGCGAGGTCCTGGAAAAAAAGGATTACAGGACAATATGCAAAAAGATAGGCCATATGGTCGCAGAGATGCACAGGAAGGAGATAATACACGGCGACCTTACCACTTCAAACATGATACTAAGAGACTGCAAAAAAGATTGTAAAAAAAAAATAGGACTTATAGGACCTAATAAGCCTGCTTTAGAAGATGAAAAGAGCCAAGAGCACAGCGACCATGAGCTGTTCTTCATCGACTTCGGGCTATCGTTCTTCTCAACAAAATCAGAGGACAAGGCAGTCGACCTCCATCTCCTGCACCAGGCGCTTGAGAGCAGGCACCATACCATATCTGAAACCTGCTTTAAGGAGGTTCTTGCAGGATATGATAATAAGGAAGTCATCCGCAGGCTTGAGTCAGTTGAAAAAAGGGGCAGGAACAAGCTAAAAGATAAATACGCATAAAGAGCGGGGCATTGGTGCATACATCCATTAACAGCGGTGCTGCCGAAGCCATTTTATCCAAAAAGAAACATCCTCACCAAAAGATTTAAAAACCTAAAGAGGAAATGATATCACAATGAAATCAAAAAAAGCCCAGGTGTCAGTAGAGTTTCTTCTTCTTACAGGCTTTATCATGCTGATATTTATAGCGACACTTGCAGTCTTTTCCAACAGGATGCACAACATAACAGTAGACAACAAGCAAAAGCTTGTCGATAACCTGGCAGAGATAGTGATTGAAGAGACCAAGCTTGCAGACCAGGCACCTGCCGGGTACACCAGGACATTCAACCTCCCAAGTGAGCTTGCCGGCGAGCCGTATACGCTAAAAATCGAAGACAACATGATGCTTATCATAAACTACTCTGAAAAGAGCTATGTATACCCGATATCTAAGAAACTCACAAGGATATTTGACATTGAGCAGGATGGCTCTGATAACAAGTATGAGGTAAGGATCCAGATAGTAGACCTGAACAACAGCGAATACTACAATGTCTTTTTTGTCCTTGAGGACGGGACTGGCTTTTACAATACAGATCCAGGCGAATGCAACGAGAGCTACACTGCATTGATCACATTATCAGGCTATTCCAACGCGCATGCAGAGGTTGCAGAAGGACCAAACGGATTCAGTTATGACCTGTGCTATCTCTCTGGCAATGAATACTGCCCGATGGATTGCACTGTCACAGACGGCACAGGAAATTGCCCGGCTGAATACACAAAGATACTTGCCCTCTATGATCGTGACAGGGAATCTGGCTCGCATGTAGAGTCTTATGAAAAAACAGACTATAAGGACTTTATCTGCTGCAAATCATGCGGAACACTGCAATGCACGCTCAGAAACCAAAACTCATGCAACCCAGGTGAGACATGCGTCGTCTCACTAAACAAGGAGACCAACAGCCACATAGGCTCATGCATAGGCCCAGATAAATTTGAATATAAACTCTGCTGCAAAAACATCATGTAGTGAACAGGCGAACAGGCAGCAGCTCTTGACTGAAGAATATAGATTGATAGGATGGATTCTTAACTCTTAAGCACAGGAGAGGCTAAAAGAACTCGCCTAACCCTTTCTGCGACCTTTCTGATCTTGTATCACTGAGCTTTGAAAAGGCATTCTCAACCCTTTCTCTTGAGAAATCATGCCTGTCACACAGTATCTCTGTAACCATCCCTAAATCTGGGTCTGCCCATTCAAGGCAATAATCATCAGTGACAGGCATATTCCTGAAAGTGTAGTAGACATCTGTCCATGGCATGCCAAAATGCTCTTCCCAGCCCACCCTTGCAAAAAGAGCATCAAAATCATTGCCGCATTCCTTTAGTATCTTAAGCGCCTTTACAGGGCCTATCCCCTTTATCCCGCCGTAGTTATAATCCGTTCCCACAAGCATCCCAAGGATTACCATGTGCTCTGAATCAAGCCCAAGCCTGTTCCTCACATCAGAAAGAGAGATAAGCTCTGGCTTTATTGTATCGAACCCAAGCCTGCCTGCTTTTTTTCTCCTGCCTGTAATAGAGAGGTTCCTCACAAGAAAAGGGGTCGAATACAAGAGAGTGTCAAAGTCCTGGGAGACTGTTGCATAGACATCTCCCTTTTTTGCCATGTATGCAGCCTGGGCCTCGCCCTCGCTTGGAGCCTGCACAACCGGCATCCCCATAGCCCTGATAAGCTCTTTTGCCTCTTCGACCATCTCAGGCTCAAGCCTTGCTGTCCTGCCTGCATGCTTTTTCATGGCTGATATGTCATGGCACTCTTTTGCAATCTCGTATTCCTGCATAGCCTCTTTTTTCAGCCTTGACCTGCGCTCTCTTTCCTGCGCCTTTAGTGCAGGAGGCGCGCCGTCAAAAACAAAAGCAAGCCTGATCCCTTTCTGCAGAAGGTTCATTGTCCTGCTGAAAAGCCCGTTTAGGTGGCTTGTTATCCTGCCCTTTGAATCAAGCAGCGGCGAGCCGTCAGGCTGCCTGATCGTTGTTAGGAACTGGTAGAGAAGATTATATGTATCGACTGCAAGCCGCTTGTTGCTCAGATCATCTAAAGAGATCTCTTTTGAAGGTATTATATCCTTGACATTCAGCCCCATCTTAAAAACACCATTAAAATCAACATTAAAATGTAATTAAAAGCAACACTAAGATCAACACTAATAAAAAAACAGATATAAAAAACAGATCAGATTACCCTAAATGAGAACTCCTTCTCATCATATAGCCTGTATATCCCGCCGTCATTGTATTCGACAATGAGATTGAAGTAATAATTTCCAGACTGTGTCTTGATGCCTGGTGCGACCTCATCGCCCACTGTCACGCCGACAGGGATAAAAGCCTGCGCATACCTGTCAAGCATCACATTCTCAAGATTGTTGTTATCAAACCATGAGAGGACAGTTTCCGGGTCTACTGGAATAGGGTTGCTCTTCATGTCCTTTGCATCTGAAAACTCGATAGTGAACGAGAACTCTTCTGGGTTCAGGTGCATGTTTGTCAGCCCGAACGCGTAAACATTGCTCTTGCCGACTTCAAGCCCTGTTGGGTATGAGTTTGTAAGGAATGTCGCCTGCGTCCCCTGGGTAAGCTTCTCCTTTAGCAGCTTGAGATTTTCGCTTGATATCTCATACTGGATTATGATCACATCAACTGCACTGTCAAGAATATCTGTGCCTGAATCTGAATCATTGCTGTCTTTGTCAATATCAGAGTCATTATCCCCTTCTCCTGACAGACCGTTGTCATCATCAGCGTCTGCCTGCACAGGACATGGAGAGCATGGGCCGCCGCAGTCTATCCCTGTTTCACCCTGGTCCATTACCCCATTGCTGCAGGCTGCCTGGACTGCCTCTCTTAGAGCCCTTTCTGCATCTGCATTCTTATCAGAATCCTGCGCATTCTCTTTAACATTCTTAACATCAGTCGAAAAACACCCTGTCACAAGCAGCAACACTGCCAACATTACAAACAGACTGTATGCTGCTGGCTTTCTGCTTATCATAGATTTCCATGTTTTAGTTGTTGCAGATTTCCATGTTCTGCTTGTTACAGATTCCACTGATCTCCTCATTACAACACTTTCCTTAACCATTTTAAACCACCCCTTATAACATAAGATACATTCAATCAATACATTCAATCAATACATTAAATCTGATCTAACAGCCACGCCAACAAGCCACGCCAACATGCCAATAGAGATATCACCAACATCCCATTTGACCGATAAGACCAATCAATTGACAGGTAATTTGCAGATGATTGGCAGGTCAATTGACCTTTATGACCTTTATGTTCTCAAACTCTTTACCTATCTTCTCTTTGGCTTTTTTTGACAGGCTGCCTGTTGTTATGAACATAACCGGCATTTTTTTCAGCTGCCCTGTCACATAAGCAGACGCCAGATCGTTCTCATTGATCCTGTTCTTTGACTTGACCTTGCAATAATATGATATATTTCCTACAGACGATGGAACCTGCAGGATATAATCTATCTCGATATTCTTCCTGACTATGCTTGCTGTCTTGATCATTATGTCTTTTTTATTAAAAAATCTTTTGATTTTTGTATGCAGGCGATCTTTGATTTCATCAATGTCTTCTTCATCTGCATGTTTGCCGTCTACAGGTTTAACATCTGAAGACTTGCTATCTGATGATTTGCCGTCTGTAGGTCTAACATCTGAAGATCTGCTATCTGAAGACCTGTCAGCTTGAACTTTACCAGTTCCACTACCCTGCAAAACTGTGCTATCCTGCACTAATGTTTTCTGTTGGCTGCTGTGTTTTTCTTTTGCTTCTGCCAAGCTTTCTGGCACAACATTCTGGTGCTCACCCTTTACAGCCACCTCTGCTGCAATCCCTGATGCCCCTGATGCATTTCCCTCAATTATTCCCTGGCCTTTTCTGGAATCATGTGTGAAATCTTTAGGCTCTAACCTTTCTTCATGGCCATGCCTACCTTCATCTCCTGGCTTCTCTTCATGCCTGGGCCTATCTTCATACCCAGGACCAATCTGGCCCTTGCCATGGTTTATTATCGACCTGATCCTCTCAGTAGCCTCCTCAACTGCAGTCATGTACCAGCGCCAGAACAACTCTTCAGAATCACCTATCTTAACAGCCAGGGGAACTGCAAAATCCTTGATCTCCCTTAATGAGACCCTTACTAAAGGTGTCATTTCTCTGTCCCGCAACACCTTTTCAGCCTTCAGGAGGTCAAATGTCCTCTGGTCCTTCTCATTTAGGTATCTGTAGAGCTCCTGAAGCCTGCTTGCCTGTTCTTTTAGATAATAGACAGGGCTTCCGCCAACTTTTGTATTAGAAATCATTATCTTTTTTGCAACTGAAAGCTCAGAAAGCACTGCACCCATGATAAAAGTGTCATAGTTGAATTTCTTTGAAAGCTGCACCGGCAGCACTGGTCCGTTCATCTTTATGAACATAAGGATCTTTTCATGGTCAATCATGCAAAGTTAGGGAAATACTCCTGTTTATATAAGTTTTCAGAAACAACAGTAACCAAAATCAGCTAATCAAGGCCTGATCCAGCGTGCCTCCCAGTAGCTTACATCCCCTTCCTCATCAACAACACCTAAAAGGAGGCGCTTTTTTGTGGAATGCGCAACCCTGTTTTTTGCTGCAAAGTCATGCCATGTCAGTGTTGATGCCTCATGCACTGGAAAGACTACCCATTTAGCATGGTCTTCTCCTGGCTTTATGCCGCGGTCATATACCCTAAAATCTGCACCGAACTTAAGAGCGGTCTTTACTATATAGCCCCTGTCACGTAGGTTCCTGAATACAACATACCTTATCCAGAAATTAGGCTCCTGCCTCTGCGCGCGCTTGAGAAACCTATCATATGATATCTCCTGCTTCCTTCCGTCAAACACAGCAACCCTTGCCTTCTCCAGCAGGTAAAGCGCCTCAATAAGGGAAAGCTCAAGCCTGCTTCCTGCAATAGCCCCATACCTGCTCTGGTTATAAAGCTCTCTTGCAGCATCGCTGTCTTCTGCTATTGCCCGCTCCTTTGTGAAAAAGACTTTCACGACTTCTTTTTTTGGCATACTCCTGTTGATAACCAGATGGTTTTAAAAAGTTTTTGAAAACAAGGATTAAGAAACCAAAAGGATATTAAGAAAAAACCTGCAATATCATTTTATGATTATTGCAAATGACTCTTGGGTGTTGCTTAACCTTAAATTACAAGGATATGTCCCCCTTGCAGCATCTTTTGGTGCATTGACTATGACAAGATAATCCTCATACTCGCTAACCTCAAGCAATTTCCCTGAAGAAGAAGTCTTTAATTCAAGATCATTGCCATCAATACTTGGGTTACAGACAATTTCTGGAAGTACTGAGTCATCTATATCATCTGCTTCATCATTGTAAAAAGCAACATTCATCTTAATTGTCTTCCCACGGGATAATTCATATTCTTCATTTACACATACAGGACTATCAGATGTCGGGGGATATAATTCACAAATATTTGGAACTGTTGGTATTTCATCAGGTATAAGTTTAAAGATAAAGGTTATTGCAATACCTAAGAATACTAATGCTAAAATGACTATTATAATCATATTTAAAGATAGTTCAAAGCCTGGCTAATATGAAACCCTAGCCTGTAAATAGAATAATATAAATAGTAGTTCTCGTCGATAAATAGTTGCGATAAACAATT
>JAFGRM010000084.1 GCA_016935125.1 Candidatus Woesearchaeota archaeon | reverse complement strand
CAGGCGTTCACTGACACAACAGCATTCCTCGTGATCATCATAGTAGCAATCATAGTGCTGCTCATAGTAGGGGCATTCATGGTCGCTGTGCTGATGAAGAAGGATTAAAACATAGATATAATTTTTATTTTAATATCTTTATTTCTTATTTGATGTTTTTCTATGAATCTTATGTACAAAGGCCTTTATACTTTATATTATGAAAGGATAATCTGATAATCCTTTGCCAGAATCAACAATATAATTAACAATCAATAACAATATAATAATAACCTATCTCTAATAAAGAAAAGATTGAATAGACGCAGACAATACTTATTCAGGGCTTGTCGATGTACCTCTTGACCTCATCAACAAATGACTTTGCCATGCTATGGTAGATCTCGTAGTCCTTTCCGTTCATCTCCTTCATCTCCCTATGAAGTATCTTGCGTGAAAGCTCATAAAACACCATCATTGTCTTTGGGCATTCCTTGCTGATCAGTTTTTTCTTCACAAGATGCTCATCCAGGAGATCTGCCACCTTTTCAGGCCTCTGCGGCAGGACTTCTGCTTTCATGAGTGCTGCATGAGCAGCATCGATAACCGCCCAATATAGGTCAAGCCCTGCCTGCATGATATGCCATCTTGAATTAAATATTGTCTGTGGGGCTTTTGAAAAATAAGCGATTGTCGCCTCTTTTGTCGGCCTTATGCGGCCCTGGTAGAGAAGCGCCTGTAGTGGTGAAAAAAAGCCTGTGTCTATCAGGGCAACTCCGTCACGAAGGATGTTTATTCCTATTGGATCAGAGACACGGATATATTCCCAGAATGAAGTGAACTTAAGGGTCGTCACATGAAGACGCTTTGAGGTCTTGATAATGGTCTCTTCAAGTATGACCCTGTATGCCTCGATAACCTCAGGTGTGATGTAATATGAAACATCATCAACAATCAGCAATATATCTATATCACTGCCTCCCTGTAAGCCAGGATTCCTTGCCCTGCTTCCAAAAAGGACAATCGCCCTTAAGAACTGGCCGAACTCGCGATATATGCACTTTGCGAACTTATATGCGATATCTATCTCTGCAAGACCATGTATGTCTTCCTCTTTTACAGGGGATTCCTTCTTATTGACACTGAATTTCATTAAAATTCCTAATTGTGCAGTTCTTTATTTAAAATTTTATCACTTTTTGGGAATAGTAACCACACTGCATGTATAGCTGCCTGTATAGATGGTCCTTATAAATGCAGGTATACTGCCTGTAGTATATTACCTGTATAAATGCCTGTCTTTTTTCCAGGTCTTCCCCATGTCATCCCTAAGTCTTCCCTAAGTCTTCCCAATATTTATATACATTTATATATCTATCAAGCTTTAATATGGCAATGGATGATGCGAATCTTGAGATTGTTGTCAAGGAAAGGATCAAGCCGTACCTTGACAGGGTGACTGAAGAGATCATCGGCGTAAACATAAACAAGCTCACAGATGACATCACATCAAGGCTTGACAGCATGAGCATCCTTGACCTTGACATAGACTACAAGGCAAGCTATAAGGGCGCAAAAAAAAGGTTCAGGAAGAGCTATCTTACAAGGCTTCTTCTTCTCAATCTTGGAAACATATCAGAAGCAGCAAAGATTGCAGGCATCGACAGGAGAAGCATGCACAGGATGATAACTGGGTTCGGGATCGATGTCGGAAAGATAAAAAAAGAGCTGCAAAGGCCTTACAGCCTGAAGGTTGACACATTGAGCCATCTTATCGAGGACGTGCTTGACAACTACAAGCAGCTTCTTCATCCTGGAAAGCTCAAGAACATATACCTGAAAGTAGGGAAGATCTCACAGGACATAGCAAAAGAGCTGCCTGAACTCAGCATCAGCTTAAAAGATGCAGAAAAAAGGTTTGAGAGGTTGTTCTTAAGGCATGCCATCGAAAGCAACAGCAACAACATATCAAAAGCTGCAAGGATGATAGGCCTCAGGCAAGAGACACTGCACAGAAAGATAAATGCATTGGGCATCAAGGCTCATCTCTAAATGTTTAGTCCTCTCTAAAGATTTAGAAAACTATAAATAATACAAGGTATCTGGACCGTACAAAGCTTTTTTTATGAAGATGATTTCATAAAAACATAAAAAAAAGAGGTATGCATTATGATTGCACAGAAGGCATTGTACATTGATGCAGGAACTAGGGAATACAAGATAGAAGAGATAACATCTGATGAGATTATAGGGCCGCTTGATTTTGGCCTGATGGCTACTGAAAAGGACCCTGATGCGTTCTGCTTTGGCTCAGGCATTCTTGCAGGATCGATCCTTCCTGGCGCAAAGAGGCTCATCTTCTGCGGCAACTCACCTATATGGGAAAACTTCTATATCTCGACTATGGGCGGTGCATCTCTGGTATTCCACAAGACCGGGCTCAACTATGTATCGATAACAGGATGCTGCGATAGGTTCTCTGTGCTCAAGATCAACAGGAGGGATGGCAACCTGGCCTGTGAATTCGAAGAGATCGATGTCGATGCGATATGGAAGGATTATTATGGATACAGGGGCACATATGCACTTCAAAAATTCTGCTTTGACAGGTACAAAGATGAGTTTAATGACTGCAGGATAATAGTCACAGGGCCTGCTGCATTAAAGACCAAGATCGGCGCAACAATGTCTGCCCCTATAATCAACAAAGAGCTTAGCCCTGTTGACTGCTGGGGAGGGAGAGGCGGACTAGGAAGCAAGCTCATCCAGTCCCACAGGATCGCTGCAATAATCTATGGCGGCGACTATGAAGAAGAGGAAAGCGCCATAAACAACAGGGAGAAGATCGACAAGATATTCATGGATAAGTTCGGGAAGAACATGATACAGACCGACATGGAAAAAGGAAAGAAGTACAGGTTTGACCCTGAGGTCGGGACAGGAGGAACGCTCGGCGTAAACTTTGCCAAGAGCAAGACAAGCCTTTTCAGCTTCAACTACAGCTCGATCTATCTCACAGAAGAACAGAGGATGGACATCCATAACAGGCTGGTCGCCGCGCATTACCTAAAGCAGTTCAACGAGGAGACAATAGAGAAAAAGCAGTCAAGGCACTGCGGAGAGCCGTGCGCCCTTGTCTGCAAGAAGATGAACAATGAGTTCAAGAAAGACTATGAGCCTTATGAGGCTCTTGGGCCCAACTCAGGCATATTTGACCAGCATGCAGCTGAAAAGATAAACCATCATGTAGACTCTATGGGATTTGATGCGATCCAGGCAGGAAGCATTGTCTCATGGCTGATGGAACTTATCTACAGGGGCCTGATAAAAAAAGAGGATTACGGCCTGACAATAGACCCTAGGTTTGACATCTCTAATTTTGACCCAGTATCTGACTCGTTCAAAAATGCAGATCTCGGGATAGAGATCATAAACATGATCCTGTATTCAGAACAAGGAGAGATATTCAGGCATGGTATAAGGTATGCTGCAAAAGAGCTTGATGAAAGGCATGGTGACATAGGCAGCATCAACTACGCAGTGTTTAACGCATATGGCGAGCATGGGTGCATGGTACCAAACCAATACTGGGTTCCTGGCATGTTCAGCCCGATGCCTATCATGGGCAAGTATTTCGAATACTACGGCTCAGACATACTTCCGCCAAAAGAGCTCGGCAAAAAGAACACAGACAGGATGATAAAAGAGTTCAGCATAGACAACATGGGCTTCTGCAGGTTCCACAGGGGCTGGGCAGAACCTATGCTTAAGGAGATAACAAAAGAGCTTTTGGGAATTGATATTGATTTATACGAACATCACAGATCGCTTGCTTCAAGGATAAACAAGAACAACATGTCAGTTTTCTGGGAATCCGAGAGAGTGATAGACATAATCAAGAGATACCTTGAGCGCATGTACGATATGAACAAGGACAACCAGAACCTGAAGCAATGGGTCGAGAGGTTCAATGAGGACAAGATTGAGGCAGCAAGAGACTATTGGAACATGATACTTGAAGGTGTCAACGAAAGCATATGAAACCATAAAAAGCAAAAAGGGCATTTCGCATAAGCATATTGAACTTGTCGCATCATAGCATATGACCGCATCCTTATGGCATCAGGGCAACTGAACCAACCATGCTCCGACCTGTTGCGGTTCATAAAAAAATATAAGATAATCATAAAAATATAACAAGAACAGATTTCAAAAAAAGGAGGCTGATCATATGGTCAAAAGGATATTTGATATTATAAAGGAGAAAGCAAGGGCAGACAAGAAGAGGATAGTCTTTCCTGAAAGCACTGAGCCAAGGATCCTTCAGGCATGCGAAAGGATATACAGGGAAGGCATCGCAGTCCCGATCCTCATAGGCAACCCTGATGAGATACAGGCAAAGACAAAGGAGCTTGACCTTGCGCTTGGCAATATAGGAATCGTGAACCCGGCAAACTTCACTGATTACAAAAGGTATGCAAACGAGCTTTATTCGCTCAGGAAGGAGAAAGGCATGTCAATTGAAGAAGCGCACAAGACCCTTCAGGATTACACGTATTTCGGAACCATGATGGTCCACCTGGGAGATGCTGACGGATTGGTATCAGGAAGCGTCCACTCAACAGGTGACACTGTAAGGCCCGCACTGCAGATCATAAAGACCAAGGAGAAATACCACAAGGTGTCAGGACTCTTTCTTATGATCCTAAAAGACAAGACATATCTATTTGCTGACTGTGCAGTCACTATCAACCCGTCTGCACAAGAGCTTGCCGAGATTGCCATCGACTCAGAAAAGACAGCCAAAAAATTCGGCATCACGCCAAAAGTCGCAATGCTATCATTCTCGACAAAAGGGTCTGCAAAGCACGAGTTTGTGGACAAGGTGATCGAAGCGACAAACATCGTCAAGAAAAGATGCCCAGACCTCATTGTAGACGGTGAGATGCAGGTCGATGCTGCTATCGTCGAGAGAGTCTGCATGACAAAATGCCCTGGCTGCGCGCTTAAGGGCGATGCTAACGTACTCATATTCCCTGACCTCCAGGCAGGGAACATAGCATACAAGCTGGTAGAGAGGATTGCAAAAGCGCATGCGGTCGGCCCGATACTCCAGGGGCTAAGAAAACCTGTAAACGACCTGAGCAGGGGCTGCAGTGTCCAGGACATAATAGATGTCACAGCGATAACAGCTGTTGAGGCACAGGGTGAGCAAGAATGAATGTTCTTGTCATAAACGCAGGCAGCTCATCAGTCAAGTTCCAGGTCCTTGACCCTGCAACAGAGAAGACAATGATCAAGGGAATTGTTGACGGCATAGGTCTTCCGACCTGTGAGTACAGGTACACCCATAAAGGGAAAGAGCACTCCATAAAGCAGAAGATAAAGGACCACAATGCAGCTGTAAAGGCGGTGCTTGAGACCATATCAGAGCTTGTCGGCCTAGACAGGATAAACGCTGTCGGGCACAGGGTAGTGCATGGAGGGGAGTATTTCAGCAGTGCTGCTGTTGTCAACAGCGACACCATAAGAAAGATTAGTGAGCTTTGCGAGCTTGCGCCGCTACACAACCCGCATAACCTATCAGGCATAAAGGCATGCAGGAAGCTTCTGCCGAAACTCAAGCAGGCAGCGGTGTTTGACACAGCGTTCCACCAGAGCATGCCTCCTCATTCATTCCTCTATGCGATCCCATATGAATATTACAAGAGATACAAGATCAGGAAATACGGCTTCCATGGCACAAGCCACAAGTACGTGGCAGGCATCGCAGCAAAGATGCTGAAAAAGCCGCTCAGCAGGTGCAACCTTGTTACATGCCACCTTGGAAACGGCTCGAGCGTTACAGCTATCCAGAATGGAAAATCTGTCGACACGTCGATGGGGTTTACGCCATTGCAGGGCCTGATAATGGGCACGCGCTCAGGCGATATAGATCCTGAAGTGGTCTCATTCCTGCAGGACAAGCTCAAAAAAGACAGGCATGAGGTGATCAATATCCTCAACAAGAGGTCAGGGCTCAAGGGAATATGCGGCTATTCTGATGTTAGGACAATACATGAAAAAGCGCTTAAAGGCTGCAAGAGATGCGACCTTGCGCTCGACATGTTCGCATTCAGGTTTGTCGAATACATAGGAGCCTATGTTGCTGAGCTTCCAAGCGTTGATGCCATTGTCTTTACAGCAGGGATCGGCGAAGGTGCATATTACCTCAGGAAAAAGGTCTGCGATATGCTGAAAAACATCGGAGTCAGGATCAACTACAAGAAGAACTCAAAGAACAGGGCAGTTGATTATGTCGATGACATAACAGCAAGAGGCTCAAAGATAAAGGTTTTTGTCATCCCTACAAACGAGGAGCTGATGATCGCAAAGGAGACAGTTGATGCGATAGCAAAGAAAAGACATTAGCATGACCTATTAGCATAGTCTGATCCGCTTCAACATACAAAAAAATCCAATCATGCTTTTAACTTTCTTATCTCATTTTTCCAGATATCAATGACAATGAGCTCAGAAGCAGGCCTCTTTCCTGAAAGGACCTTTATCGCTTCTGTCACCTGGATGCATGATACCAGATTGCAGGCTGAGTTCAGTATACCTGTGTTCTTTGCATTGATCACGGCCTTTTTCCCATAGAACACCTTCCTGAACCACCCCTCTCTGACAGATGAGACAGAAGGGATTACCGCATGGACCATGCCTTTTGTTCCAAGAGCTGATGAGAATACCCAGGGAATCTTACCATTCGTGCAGTATTCATCGATACATATCCTTGTTTCGATGTTATCAACACAATCAAGTATTATATCAGGGCTGAACCTGCCAAGCTGACCCACAGTAGATCTGCAAACATCAATATCAAGAGACTCAAGCTTTAATTCAGAATTGGCTCTTCTCAGCTCCCTTGCCGCCACCTTTGCCTTTCTCTTTCCGATATCCTTCTCAGAGTAAAGCACCTGCCTGTGCAGGTTGCTAACACTTACTGAATCCCTGTCAACAACTACCAGCTTCCCAACACCAAACCGCGCAAGAAGAACAGCACTCATGCAGCCTATGCCACCCAAGCCAACTATAACAGCTGTCTTTTTTCCGACCCTGTCCTGGATATTGCCTGTCTCTTTTAAGATAGCCTGCCTTTTGTACCTTTGATATGGGGTATACAACATTTTCATTCAACCACCCATGAATATCTCCTGGATGCTTACCACATCATCGTCAGATAAGACATCGTCGTTTGAGAGCATCTCCCTGTCCCTTATCACATTGACGCCTGCTGGATTGATATCCAGCCTTTTTAAGAGGTCTAAGACAGTCCCTCTGAACTTCAGCTTTTTTTTGATGTCATCCTTTTCAATATATGCTTCCATGCTAGAATAAGAATATCTCTATTAGTATTTTTAGTTTTCCATTTCATGCGCAGGTTTTTCCGCATGCAATATGCTAAGAAATAAGATCACATTGACACCTATCTGGAGCTATCTGGAGCCTGCCTTAAGCCTTGTTATCCTTACCATCGAGCCTATGACAAGCACTGCTCCGAGCCACTGGCCCGCATTCATCATGTTCTTGTTTATCAACAGGTCCATGAGCACTGCAGTAGCTGGAAAAGCCAGCTCATATATAGTCGCTTTTGATGCCATGACCCTCTTAAGCCCAAAGTAATAGATGAATATTGCAGCACCACCTGTAGTGAGGGCGATTATAAAAAGTATCATGAGCTCAGCATGGCCCACATGAGAAAAGCCTGCAAACTTATTTGTGGACGTAAAAAAGCATAACATTGAGATGACTACAAGCATGACAATGGATGTAAGGCCAAAGCGGATGTATGTCGCCAACCTGAAATTCACCTTGTTTGTGACACGTTTCCCAAAGACTGTTGACGAGCCGAACGAGAACGCTGCAAGCATCGCATAAAGTGATGCGATAAAAAGAGCATTGCCTGAAAAAACAGGCTTATCAAAACCAAATGTCAGGAGATAGCTGCCTGCAAGTGCAGCGACTGCCCATAAGTAAAACTCCTTTCTTGGCCTTTCGTTAAGAATCAGCATCGCAAGGAGAATCGCAAACAGAGGCTGGAGCTTCTGCAGTATCACAACAGCTGAGAGATGCTCAAAATTCACGAGCAGTAAAGACTTTGTTATGGCCATTGTCCCTATTGCACCGCCAAATAGAGCGATCCAAAGGAATGCTAGCCAATCCCTCTTGCCTATAGAGCGAAACTCTTTAAGATCAGAGGAGAACATCTTCCTGAGGAACAGTGCTGAGAATACAAAAAAGAGCATCATGAACCCAAATGCGATCGCATGCTCAAGAAAGACAACAACCGAGATATAATCAATAAGGTGATAAAGCCTTGGAGTAAGTACAACGCCATCAACGCCCCACAATGCTGCTGCAAACATCACTGCTATCGCACCTATTATAGATGGCATCATCTTATTATTGCTTGAAACCTTTGCTGAAACCTTTGCCATATTCTATCACTCCTGTTCTATAACTCTGCTCTATAACTCTGCTCTATAACTCCTGCTTTACCATTCCTTCATATCACACAAGTATCATAAGCATTCTATATTGACCTTATCGCCATCAACTAGCTTAAGCTCTTTTCTTATGTCTGTTTCAGAGATGAGCTCTATTATTCCAGACCTGTGCATTGTCCTGTCTGGAACAACTATTGCAGCCTTGATCTCCTTTATCGTCACTGGATAACAGATAAGCGCACCATAGGACCTTGCCTTGCTCTCAAACCCGTTGACATATATGGATTTCCTGTTGAACAAAAACTCCTCCTTTTCAACCTCAGCTACATTAAGGTTCAGTGTTCCGGGAAAAGGGTTGATCCCTAAGAGCTCTATGAACTGGCTCTTGTATCCTGCAATCTCTGTATAAAACCTTCCCTCGCCAAGGCCAGTTGTCACTGTGCCCTGCAGGCTTTTTTTCATATCATCAGGGCTAAAGAGCTTTTTCATGTCAAAGTAAATCCCCTTAAGCTCGCCAACAGCTTTTCCTGTAAGCCTTACCCTGATCCCATCTGTTGAAGGCTTTCTCTCTATATATCTTTCATCTTCAAGCTCACGCAGCTTTCTTGATATGCTCTGCTGTGAGATTCCT
>JAFGRM010000083.1 GCA_016935125.1 Candidatus Woesearchaeota archaeon | reverse complement strand
TCGACAAAATTGTTTATCGCAACTATTTATCGACGAGAACTACTATTTATATTATTCTATTTACAGGCTAGGGTTTCATATTAGCCCCGGAACATGGTGGAACATCACGGAATCTGCCGGAACAGCAGGGCAGGACAAGAGCAGGCAAACAGAATTCAGATGAGAACCCAAGCTAGCAGACATGAAGAATATGAAAAGAATATGTTTTGGCTAGTGGAATGCAGGTTAAGTGCTTGGTTTATGTGTTATCTAGTTTATGTGCTATCTATAGAAAGAGGGATGGATCTTGATGTAGTTTGTGGCCCCTGCATTGAATTTCAATATGACTTCTTTTTGCGACAGGAGCTCTATGTTCCGTGAGAGCGAGGCTTTAGGTATCCCTGTCAGGTGCATGATTTTTGTCTGTGAAGCCTCGCCCTTGTTCTCTATTAGTGTATCTATTATCTTAAGCTGGGTGTCGTTTAAGAGCAGCTTTGCAGAATCAAGCTTGTCTTTGTCAAGCTCATGGCTTTCTTTCCCTTTCCTGCTGTCTGCACCCTGCCCTTCTTTCCTGTGCTTAGACCCTGCAGTAAAGAGTATACTGTGCTTATGCAGGAGGTATATCACGAGCCCAAGCACCAGAAGCACTGATAGGATGATGATGCCTGCTTTCAGACTTGCATCGTGTTCTTTTTTGTCTAGCATGGAATACTGGACCTGGATGTCAAGCGGCATATCCCTTCCAGTGAATGTTATTGTCGTTATATCTGCTCTTGATGATATGCTGATGTCGTGCTTGGTCCTTATATGGTTTATTGCAGCATCCTTTGGCAGGCTTAGTCTTATGTCTGATCTTGTTATGTTCTGGTGGGTCTTGTAGATGAAAAGCCAGTACCTGTCCTTTTTCTGCGTAAGTTCATGAGTGATGCCTTCAACCTTCATGTTGACAGGCTTTATATATTTTAGAAGGTCAAGATTAGTCGAGCCGTATACGAACGCCTCTCCGTTCTCAAAGAGGCTTATCTCTTCATCGATGTATGTTTCAGCTGCATTGCATGCGCTGGCAAGGATTATAGCAACTGCTATTGCGATAAGTAAAAGGTGCACCTTTTTTTTGATATTATCTTTTTTGATATTATCTTTAACATTATGGCATAACATCAGCTATTATATATCTTAAGGGTTTATAAATATTTTTGCCTTTGTACTATGCCCGGTTCCTGTTTCAAATAGTTTTTTATATTACCTGTAATTCTCAATTCGCATGGATAATTCAGCTGCTATCTGGACTGAGAAATACCGGCCGAGAAAATTCTCTGAGGTCAAGGGCCAGAAGGATATTGTGAAGAAGGTCAAGGCGTTTGTCGAGCAGAAGAATATGCCGCACCTTATGTTTGCAGGGCCAGCAGGGGTTGGCAAGACAACGCTTGCAGTTGTTGTTGCAAGGAACCTTTTTTCTGACAGCTACAGGGAAAACACGCTTGAGCTTAATGCTTCTGATGAGCGGGGGATAGACATAATAAGAAACAAGGTAAAGGATTTTGCGCGAACACGGGCGATAGGTGATGTCCCTTTCAAGATAATATACCTTGATGAGTGCGATGCGCTTACAAAAGAGGCACAGCAGGCTCTAAGAAGGACTATGGAAAATTATACGCAAACATGCCGCTTTATCCTAAGCTGCAACTATTCCTCAAAAATTATAGACCCTATCCAGTCCCGTTGCACAGTTTTCAGGTTCAAGCCCTTAAGCAGGGATGAGATATTTGAGATTATAGAAAACATCATAAGCTCTGAAGGGCTGAAGATGGATGATGATGCAAAGGAAGCTGTCTATAATGTCTCTGACGGCGACTGCAGGAGGGCTGAGAATATCCTCCAGAGCACAGCAGCCCTTGAGAAGCATATAACAGCAGAGCATGTGTTCTCTATGGCATCTGTTGCAAAGCCAAAGGAGATCAACAGGATACTTACTTTGGCTGTCAAGAACGATTTTGTCAAGGCGCGAGACCTCCTATTAAAGACAATGCTGAATTACGGCCTTTCTGGCTCAGATATAATCAAGCAGATACAAAAAGAGGTATGGAACCTGGATATTGACAACAGGAAAAAAGTCGAGCTCGTTGACAAGTGCGGCGAGATAGAGTTTAGGATGACAGAGGGCAGTGATGAGTATCTCCAGCTTGAGGCCCTTCTTGCAAACTTCACGCTATGTTCTATGGAATGATTCTTATAGGCTCTTGATTTTTATTATTGATAATCTTATTGATTTTTATTGGTTCTTAATAGTTATTGGAATAGTTATTGGTGATGGTTATAGGTTTATACATGTTGGTAATGGTGATTATACATGTTGGTAATGGTGATTAATGGTTTTATACACTATCAATACAACAGAGCCAGCAGAATCCATTTCTTTTATCATGAACAAAACATTTAAAAAGTGCTTATAAATCCTGTAGTCACAATGGGTAAAGGAATAAGCAAGAGAAAGCTTAGGCGTGATAAGAGCAAGCCTGAAAAGGCCCAGAGACCTGATGAAGGACCTATGGTTAAAGCTAGTTTTGGCTCTGGTCATGAAAAAAAAGGCGTTGAGATAAAGCCTGATTCCAATACTGATTACAAGAGAAGCAACAGGTTCCTTGAATTATATGACAAGCAATACAAGAAGCTGCTTATAATACCATTTGTCATCCTGCTTTTCGCGATTGGCCAGCTTGTTTACCAGTCATCTGTTACAGGTGATTTCATGAACAAGGGCGTGAGCCTCAAAGGGGGCGTAACAATAACTGTGCCAGTGAGCCAGGATGGTTTTGATATACTTGAGTTTGAGAAGTTCCTTAAGACAGAGAATCCTGACTATGATATAAATGCAAGGGCAATCACTTCTATTGGGTCTCTTGAGGGTGTGCTCATAGAATCAGACGCCAGCACAAAAGAGGAAAGCGATGGCCTGATATCTTCGATCTCTAAATATACAAAAGTAGAACAAGAGGACATGAGCATCAACATTATAGGCTCATCGCTTGGTGCAAGCTTTTTTACACAGACTTTCTATGCTATGATCATAGCATTTATTTTCATGGGCGGTGTGGTCTTCTTATATTTCAGGACAGTTGCGCCGTCGCTGGCAGTGATACTTGCAGCATTCTCTGACATTGTAGTGACGCTTGCGATTGTCAATGTGCTAGGGATCAAGCTTTCAACAGCAGGGATCGCTGCATTCCTGATGCTTATAGGTTATTCAATTGATACTGACATACTCCTTTCAACAAGGGTTCTTAAGCAAAAAGAGGGTGATGTCTTTACAAGGGTGGTAAATGCGCTTAAGACTGGGCTTACCATGAACATAACAACCCTGATCGCGCTTTTTGTCGCCATGATACTCTCTGATTCAGAGGTCCTGTCCCAGATCATGACAATACTCTTCATAGGACTTCTTGTTGATATAATAAATACATGGATACAGAATGTTGGCATATTGAGGATTTATCTTGAGAGGACTGGCGCAAAATGAATAAGATGAAGAAGATATTTACGAGTTGGAGAGTCATAGTGCTGATAGTCCTTCTCGCATTTTCACTCCTGTTCATAAGGCCTGATTTCAGCAATGATGGCGCAGCAGTTAGGTTTGTGCTCAAGAACAGCTCTGCAGCAGATGCAGGGATGAAGGGTCCGCTTGAGACAGACAGGCCTATGGTGTATGAGGTAATAACAGACATCAACGGCAACAGGGTAAGGGGTGCGTCTGATTTTGCAGAGATTGTCGATGGCTTATTGGTAGGCGATACAGTCAGGCTAAAGACAAATTCTCATTTTATGTATGACAACAATAATGAAAGGACTGTCTCGACTTTTGTCCAGGAAAAGAGTTACCTTCTTACTGTAAAGCCCATATATGAGACAATAGTTCTGAATGAGACTGAGGTCAAGATATTTGAGAAGACAATAGAAGTGAACAAGAGCATCAACGGGACATTCATGCTTGTCAACAAGACGATCAACTATTCACAGGAGGTTCCAAAGACCATCCAGAACATTATAGGAAAGGAGGAGCTGGGAATCAAGGTCCAGGATGCTCCAAAGACTAACCTTATAAAGGGTCTTGACCTCCAGGGAGGGACGCGTGTCATGCTCAAGCCTGCGGAAGGCGAGAAAGTTAATGATGAGGATTTTGAAGATATAATCAGCAGCCTCAAAGAGAGGCTGGATGTATACGGCCTTGCAAATATCCCTGTGCGTGACAACAAAGACCTGCTTGGAAACAGGTTCATATCTATTGAGGTCGCGGGGATAAATGAAGAAGAGATAAAGGAACTTCTGTCAAGGCAGGGCAAGTTCGAGGCAAGGATAGGCAACGAGACTGTGTTTATCGGCGGTAGGGACATAACATATGTATGCAGAAGCGCTGACTGCAGTTATGCAGTTGACCCGAGAAAGCCATGCGGCATGATAGACAATGGTCTTTACCAGTGCAGTTTCATGTTCAGCATCACGCTTAGCCAAGATGCTGCAGACAGGTTCGCTTCTATCACTGACAAGCTTGATGTTGTGAGTGGAGAGGGTGGGACAGATTATCTCAGCGAGAAGCTGCTACTCTATCTCGACGGGGAGATGGTCGATGAGCTGAACATTGTTTCAGACCTCAAGGGAAAGCCAGAGACATCTATTAGCATAACAGGGCCAGGGACAGGGCAGACCCAGCAGGAAGCGATAATTGAAAGCTCAAAACAGATGAAGAAGCTTCAGACTGTGCTTAAGACAGGAAGCCTTCCTGTAAAGCTTGATATAGTGAATATCGATACGATATCACCTCTTCTTGGAAGCCAGTTTGTACGCAATGCCCTTATTGTCGGCATATCCGCTATACTGGCTGTTGCTGTAGTTGTGGTCTTCAGGTACAGGGAGATAAAGATCACTTTTCCGATCATTGCCATAATGACATCAGAGGCAATAATGCTTCTTGGGTTTGCAGGACTGACTGGCTGGAACCTTGACCTTGCTGCGATTGCAGGTATCATTGTTGCCTTAGGCACAGGTGTTGATGACCTGATTATAATAACAGATGAGACCATGAGCAAAGGCGCATTTTCCGCATCCAGCTGGAAAGAGAGGATAAAGCGGGCGTTTTATATAATAACAGCTGCATATTTCACGACCTTTGTTGCTATGCTTCCTCTATGGAGTGCAGGAGCAGGCCTTCTTAGGGGTTTTGCAGTTGTGACAATCGTTGGCATCACACTTGGTGTGCTCTTTGCAAGGCCAGCATATGCTGCAATAGTCGAAATCCTTTTAAAGGACTAAGGCAACCTTTTTTTTCTTGATGAAATCCAAAATAAAAGTGTATAATGATAATCATAAGGCAGATTCCACAGTTGAGATCCATAAGGCATCTTCTGCAGATGATAATTCCATGCAAAGGACAACCAAACCCTGGGCAGTTATGCTTGTACTTTTCTGCACGATCATAATGTCATTCTCGCAGATACTCTGGAAGATTGGCTCTGCATCGCTTGGCCTTGATATCTTCAAGGCATTGGCAGACCTGCCTCTGGTTTTTGGGTTTCTTCTATACGGCTTATGCGCAGTGTTGCTGATATTTGCGTTAAGGGGTGGTGACCTGTCGACTCTTTATCCTGTATTGGCCTTAAGTTTTGTGTTGACCAACCTTTTGGCATGGCTGATTTTAGGTGAAGATATAAACCTGTTCAAGTGGATAGGTATCTTTTCAATTGTTGCCGGTATATCATTTATCGGTATTGGAAGCAGAAACTCACATCATATAAAAAACAGAGGTGAAGCAGGATTGCCGTGAGCATGTTTGCAGTATTGCTTGTGCTGTTGTCTTCTGTAGGGAATGGCGCAGGGTCTGTTTTCCTTAAGAAACTTTCATTTAAGAAGACGAACAATATACTAAGCCTTCTTCTGAACAGGACATTTATATTAGGAATAACAATCTATGCAACAGCTGCTGTCTTATATGTCATTGCATTGAAATATGGAGATATCTCTGTGCTTTATCCTATTGCTGCAACACAATATATCTGGGTATGCATCTTTGCGGTTAGGTTTTTCAGGGAGAAGATCAACATCTTGAAATGGTCTGGAATCATCATGATAATTGCTGGTGCTGTGTTCATAGGTCTTGGCTTATGACCTCTTTATATAGTTATATCTAACAAAAGGTGAGATAAAAATGGTTGATGATGTTAAGAAGACAGTTGTGATCTCAGTCGGAGGGTCACTTGTTGTGCCTGAAGAGATTGATACAGGTTTTCTTAGGGCATTTAGGGATTTTGCCCTTGGTTATGTTGGGTCATACTGCAACAGGCTGGTTCTTGTATGCGGTGGGGGCAGAACATGCAGATCGTATAATGAGGCAGCTAAGGCTGTCTGTGATGTGGCCAATGATGATCTTGACTGGCTTGGTATAATGGCAACAAGGCTCAATGCAGAGCTTTTGCGGTGCATCATGAATGGGCAGGCATATGATAAGGTCGTCCGCGACCCAGGTGAGCCTATCAAAACTGACAGGGATATAATCATCAGCGGAGGGTATACACCTGGCAATTCCTCTGACAAGGTCGCAGTGATGCTTGCGAAAAGGTTTGATTCTGATAGTGTGATAAACATGACCAATGTAGATATGCTCTATGACAAGGACCCGAAAAGGTCCAGAGATGCAAGACCTATAAGAAAGATTAAGTGGGATAGGTTTCTTGAGATGTTCGGCCATGACTGGGTTCCAGGGACAAATGTGCCTTTTGATCCAGTTGCAAGCAGGCTGGCAAAAGAGAGCGGGATCAGGGTGATTATACTAAACGGAAAAGATATGCCAAACCTTAAGAGATGCGTTGATGGCAAGGATTTTACAGGGACAGTAATCTACTAGTGTCTACTAGTGATCTGGGCAGAATCATAATCTATGGAGAGTCTGTCCATATGATTGAAGGTGATAGATGGCTCAGCAATGATATGTTTGGCTTTAAGGTTTCATGGGTAATCTAAGCTTATAGTGCAGAATATAGCAAGACCATGCTGATTGCTGTCAATATGAAAAACAGGCTTTCCTGCGCAAAATTCCATAAGAATTTCAGGCCGAATATGTCCACAACATGGTATTCTGACAGCCTTTTGTTGATGTAATTAAGATGGTCAAGTATCATGTGAGGTATGTAGATTGTTATTGCGATATACCCTATCCTCAGGCTGAAAAAGAGCAGAATGAATAGCAGCGGAATTATTATTGTCATGCCTGGCAGATGATGGATGAATGTCCTTTCGTTTTCTTCTTTTGTAATCCCGTATTCCGCGCTCTTGTTCCAGAACCTTTTTGGGTTGAGGTCTTTATGGCGTATTATGTAGTATATGTAATGGTCGATGTCGATTAGCACTGCACCTGCAGCTATTATGAACATGTCAACTGCATTTATTATTCCAAACCTCCATCCTATAACCCCAAAAAGGAAACCGGTTATGAAATGTGCGTGCGGATACATTGCAGGATAACATGAAAATAATCATTTATATTTTTTTTGAAACAAGCTGTTTTGGAACAACCAGAGTAATAAGATGACAAAATTCAATAAAATATATAAACATTCGGCAGTTTTCAGCGTTTATGACAATCTTTGATGATATGTTAAAGGAGGGTGAATCGCTGTTCAGAGACGAGATACCGCTTGATTTTTCATACATCCCTAAGCCGCTCAAATACAGGGAGAATGAGCAGAGGATGATTGCAGCCTGCATGAAGCCGCTTTTTGAGAATTCAAACGGCAGGAACGTCTTTATATGCGGAAGGCCAGGCATAGGGAAGACTGTTGCAGTCAGGCACCTGTTGAACGAGATTGAGGACAACCACGATGAGGTAATCCCCCTGTATGTAAACTGCTGGCAGAAGAACACAACCTATAAGATAATGGTAGAGCTTTGCGAGCAGCTGGATTACAAGTTCACGCAGAACAAGAAGACAGAAGAGCTTGTCAGGATAGTTGCGAACATAGTGAACAAGAAGACAGCAGCATTTGCCTTTGATGAGATCGACAAGGCAGAGGATCTTGATTTTATCTATACTATACTTGAGCAGGTGTTCAAGAAAAGCATAGTCCTGTTGACAAACTACAAGGACTGGCTGCTTCACCTTGACAGCAGGATCAAGTCAAGACTGCTTCCTGATATAATCGAGTTCAAGCCGTATAATGCCCCGGAGATAAAGGGGATACTTGAGCAGAGGATGACTTATGCATTTGTTCCAGGGGTTTGGGAGGATGATGCATTGGCCTTGGCTGTCGCAAAGACATGCGAGCTTGAGGACATAAGGACAGGGCTTCATCTCCTGAAGGAATCCGGACTTGCAGCAGAGGCGCAAAGCTCAAAGAAGATATCTATTCCTCATGTGGAAAAGGCGATTGAGAAGCTTGAGCTGCTCAGCATCAAGAGCTCTGAAGACCTTGAGGATGAGGCGAGATTCATACTTGGCATTGTCAAGGATGCATCTGGGAAAAAGATAGGTGATCTGTTTAAGATATACCTTGTTGAAGGCGGTAAGTCAAGCTACAAGACATTCCAGAGAAAGATCCAGAAGCTTTCTGATAACGGCTTTGTAGGGACCAAGAAGATATCTGGGGGGCCAGATGGATCAACGACCATAGTAAACTATCTCAGGACAAAAAAACTGACTGATTTCTGACCTGTTTTATATCCAATGACTGATTTTTGGCTTGTTTTTATATAGGTCTATATCTTGAAAGATAAGCAAAATCTATTTAAATCATCTCTTAATCCAGTTCTCAGATGAGCCTGTAGCGCAGTCTGGATAGCGCGACTGCCTCCTATGGACCGTATTGGTCTTGAAGCAAGCAGTAGGTCGAGGGTTCGAATCCCTTCAGGCTCGTTA
>JAFGRM010000082.1 GCA_016935125.1 Candidatus Woesearchaeota archaeon | reverse complement strand
TTCTTTACTGCCAAGTTATCTAATAGCGGAAATTAGAAAATGCGCTATAACTACTACTTAGTAGCGAAACATTTATAAAATGATAAGATTACCAAAAATTGCATGGATTTAAAAAGAAGAGAATTTATGAAAGTATGTTTATATCTAAGCGGTTCTGTAGGTTTAGCCCCGTTGTTATATGCTTCTTCTTTTGCTGAAGCCAGCAAGACAGAGGTAAAGGCAAAAGACGGAAAGAGTGCAATCCTTAAAATGTCACGCGACCGCATAGAAAGCCTATTGGGCGAATATTATTTCAATTTGCAGGATTATGATAAATTCAGAGGTTGGATCGATGATACTATTGAAAGTTCTTTGAAGACCAAGAGACCAGCAATTATTGTAGACAAGCATGACTATTCCCTGCTTTTCTATGAAGGTGGCGCTCTTAAGCAGACTTTCTCAGTTGAACTCGGCGGCCGTCCGCATGCTGATAAGTATATAGAAGGAGATCTTGCTACACCTGAAGGCCTATATCACTGCAACCACAAGAAAGATTTAGGTGATTCATGGTTTCATAAGTCTCTGAGGTTAAGTTATCCAATGCCTTTGGATAAACAAGAATTTGATGCATTGATGAAAAAAGGTAAGATCAGCCCATCTGATAAGATTGGTGGGGATATTATGATCCATGGTTATGGAAGCGGCAAACGGCCTTATGAAGGAGGAGCAAACTGGACTTTAGGATGTGTTGCAATGGCAAACGATGACATAGATCAAATCTTTCCAAAAGTAAATGTATTTGATAAGATAACAGTAGTAAAATATGGTACAAATAATGAACTGGAAAAGCTTGCAAGGCTTCTTTGATTTGTTCTGTATACCTATGTTTGCACATCTTTATATCATTTTATCTATATACTTTTCATTCTCCAATATTTTATGATGCCAAAGATGCAAATGCCAGATCGCTATAGAAGTTGTACCGGACAAATCTGGTATACATTTTATAATTCTGCTGGTCTGTTTTATCCTTGCTATTTTGCAGTTTTGCTATATCATTTGTTGTGCATTCTCCACACAACCTCTCAAGAACATTTTGTTTGATATGGTTTTCAAGCTCAATACCTGTCTTTCCTTTTATGATGCCCTCTATTTGTTCCTGCAGTATTGCATTATTCAGTACACCATCCCCAGTGCCAGGTGTTGCACTGGCAAGGATAGTAGCTTGGCTGTTTTGTCTGATAACTTCTTTTGCAGAATCAATACAATAACATCCACCGTAGTTTAGATATATTGGTGTTTCAGAATCTATGTTGTTTTCATCAATGTTATTGCCAAGCCTGACAGCGTTAACATGGCCTCTTCCAAAATTAAATGTGGTTAAGGGGTCACTTGGTTCAACTCCTCTTGGATATATCTTGAATTCAAAGACAACATCTTCTGTTTTTGTGGCTCCATCATCATCTTTATATGTTATCTTCTTTTTCAGTTCTAATGTCTTAAATTCATAGGTTTGTCCGTTGTGCTTAACCGACTGTGTTTCTGCTTGTTCATCTGTTTTTTTGAATCCCATACCCTCCATCCTTGAAACCAACGCGCCATATGTCCAATGTTCGTTAGAATCATCCAGCGAACCGAACCATACTGCACCCTTTATCCTTGACTGCCCATTTTCCTTGACTATCATCTTTGAGATATCTGTTTTTTCAGTAATTCTTTTTGCTTTGTAGACTTTCTGGTCAAATTTATTAAAATGCCCATCTTTATATGTGGGATCTACCCTTAATAGTTCCTCTTCTGTAAAGCTATCCATGTTCTGGAGTATCAGGAATTGTAATTGCAGGTTTTTAATGACCCCCTCTTTTTTTCCTGAATTCATTATCTCTTCTTTGAGTTTATTTCTGCTTTCTTGAAGCTCAGGGTCAGTAGAAGAGATAATTTTTCCAAAAGAGTGATAGATGACGTCTTTTATCTTTTGGTAATCATCTTTAAATATGTTGTTTTGATTAAATTCAGAAACAATGTATTTGATGTATGCATCTTGTGTTTCTTTATCTGTTTCTTTAAGATATTCATACAGGCGCTGTTTTTCTGCCAAAGCAAAAACCAGTTCTGAATGCATGTCCAAATCCATCAGGCTTTCTGCAGATTCCTTACGGTATTCAGCTCTTCTGATAAATTCATCAATCAGGAGATCTTGTGATGAAGGATATGACTCACCATTTTCTGTACCCATGTTGTTAAAGCCTGCGGCAATAGCATAAGGTAACATGTTAGAGGGTATTTTCTGCAGATATTCAAGCCTTAAATCCTTTTCATTGTGGAAACCGTTCAAAGGAGAGACAATGTTATTTCCTTGCCGGATTAGAAAATCTTGTAAATCTTTCTTATCTATTACTGAACTTTTATCTGTCATACTCTCTATCAGTTCAACAGCTTTTGATAGATCTTTTATGCCTTGTTCATCATACTCATATTTTTGACTCTTGTCTAAGCTAAGAAGCCCTGCTCTTGTTTTAAAATGAGGTTCTGAGCCTTTAAACATAAAATAATCAAAATCCATATAATTGTTTGTTAGCTTGTTGAGAATCTCGATATCTTCTGTTTTTCCTTCTTTAAGCTTGTTGAAGAAGAAATTAAGTGCAAGAGGGGAGCGTCCTAGATAATCTGCTTTAATTTTTGTATTGAATGTTCTATGAAAGTCATACATTGCATTCAAGTCATCAAATGAGTAATCCATTTTTCTGACATCTGAAGGATCACCAAGAAAGCCATAGTAAAGGGCATAAATCGAATCAGGGGTCTTATCCATCCCCAGGTAATCATTTTCTTTGACAAGATTGAATATGTTGGCAAGCTCTTCAATATCATAACTGGAATGACCTGCCATAATATTAGTGAATTTCTTGAAGTTTTCTTTATCATCCAGACCAAGTAAGGCATAATTATCATTCAATGCTTCTATTGATCCAGGCTCGATATTCAAAAAAACATCTTCCTTAAGTTCATATTCAGGGGCCATTTCATATAATTTAGTCAATGTCGCAATATCATATGGGCGGATTTTATTATCAAACAAAGAATAACAATACTGTGAGGTAATGTAATCCTTAATAGTTTCATATTCTTTTACATCGGTTTTTGCTAATCTGTCAAGGATTTTCGCCAACTCTTTGGTATTGCTTTTGTAATCATTCTCTTCCTTTAATAGATCTCTATACATCTGATGAGTTAAGAGAGAAACAAGATAATCTTTTGTATCTTGGTTCAGAGGTTCGCCATTGTATGTTTCTAAGGAACCAATAAAATTTTTTACATTGTTATATTGGTTTTGAGTGAGTTTTCCGTACATCCCATGCTCTGCAATAGCTTCATCAATAATAGTGTCAACAAATGTGGCAATATCTTTGTTGTTTATTTTCACACCTTTATTGTCAAAAGCCTCTGTTCCTTTATCTCCATGGATTACTATCCCTCTCATAAAACTCCATTCATCCGGGTCAGTAAGACTTAATCCGTTTTTATCAATAATCAACTCTCCGTGTTTATTACTGATAATTAGTTTGCTGTTGTCTTTAATCTGCTCTAGGTCAACCATGCTGATAGGAAGATTTGCTTCTCCTTTCGTAAAAGAGTCATCCCTTCTAGAAGTAAATTCAAGTTCTGTATTCCCATTAAGGTGTCCTTTTAGAATCTTTTCTTTTGTTATCTCTATACAATTGTCAGACGAGCTTTTTGAGCAGTGCTCGTTTTTTGTTGTGTCTCCTATGTAAAAGTCAACTTCTTTACCTTTGTATTTTGAGATAGTTAACATCTTTGCCCCTAATGTGAATTCTTTAAAATCAGAATATTCCGACAAGAGAGTGAACCTGTGCTCATCATCACGATAAAACCTACATATTCCACTTATCTCCCGCATGACTGTCCCTTCATCTCCAATTTGTCTGATATCATAGTTGTAAGAACCTATTTTAAAGTCATCAACACCCAGATTAACATCGATATTCCCACCAGAAAGGAATTTTTTGTCGTTGATTTGGAACGAACCCTTAAATTGTATCTCTTCATTCTCATCATAATTATTAGAACTTAGTTCTTGGCCGGCAATATTCCAGCCATTGAATTCAATAGGGTCAAGTATGGTGATTTGATTAAATGCGGTTAATTTTCCTTTTTGAAACTTTATGCTTCCACTATTTTTTATCACAACCCTTTTTCCATTGACAGTCATAGTTGATGGGCCATTAGAAAAGATACTTAGTTCTTCTTTTTTAATAACATATATTACAGAACCTTCTAAAGTGCTATATGTGTCCCCATTTATTATGACTGTCCCGTCTGTTTTAAGGTCCATCCCATCATAGCTTAATATTGAGCCGCTTACTTGCTGTCCGTTAATATCTATTGTTTCTTTTGTCTGTAGATTCTCTATAGTTTTTATTGCTCCGTTTCTAATCTCGATGGTTGAACCTTCTGTCAGTGGGATGAGTTTGTTGTTTATCAACAGTGACCCTCCATTATGGCCGCCCTTTATTGTTCCGGTAAAGCTTGATGTGATTTCAGCGTGGCTTCCTAAACCCAGAGTGATTTGGTTTGTTGCTCCTATTTCAGTGATGATATTGTTTGCATTTTCAACAATTATCCCAATATTTGCAAGAACATTGATTTTATCAACATCTTCTTCGCCACCTCCATATGCAAAAGAGGCAACCAGTGCAAAGACAACAAGATAAGCGACTACCTTATTCATTTCCTATCACCATAAAGACAGTCTTATACTCCTCAATATTGCCGTAGATGTCACCAACAAAAAAAGCAACAAGATGAATTCCTGTTTGGTTTTTTGTAGGGGAAAAGGTTATTTCTCCTGTAGCCGGATGTATATATATATTTTCAAGGCTTGTATTTATTGAATATAAAAGTGTGCCATTTTCAGGGTCAGATGCTTCCAGCATGAACGTGTAATTTTTACCTACATCAAATTCAGTCATGGGAATATCTTTTATTTCTGGCGGGTAGTTCTCTTTTTTTATATCAAGGCTTAAAGTCAGATGTTTGGTTTCTTCAGCCAGGGTTGCTGTGATGTCGATGATATATGAGCCATAGTCATTTTCTTGCGGTGTGAATCTGATGTTTCCAGTAGGACCAATATCAAAAAAGTCGCTTGAATCTGTGTAATTCTCACCAGGTAAATCATCGCTTACATCATACTCAAACAGATATCCTATATACGCATCTTTTTTGATAAATTGCTCAATTTCAACAGTTTTAGCTTCTTCCAAAGAATCTTCTATATCATCCATATCATAAAGGAATAGATAAACATAGTCTATATCTTTACTTAATGTGTCATTGAAGCTAAGATACATTAGCATATGGTTCTCAAATTCTCTTATCCCATATTGAAAACCATACCTTAATGCAATGTCATTAAGCATGCTGATAGGTATCAATGTTGAATTTTTATATAGGGCAGAGAATATCTCATGTATGGCTGAATCTAAAGCATAGTAATCTATTTCAACTGATTCTTTAAATCTCTTCTCATCATATATTGCTGTGGTATTGCTTATGATCTCAACAGGAACAACAACATCCATAGTGGTTATCCCTTTATTTATTTTAACCTCTACCTTAGGTTCTTTGTATATCTCATTTTTCCCAATACACTCTATCAACCTGTTTTTAATATAATATTTAAGGTGTGCTTCTATGGTTTCAATGCTTGGTATATCTGATTTGCTTAGGTATACAGGAACAAGATAACCTTGGTATATTTCAGTGAATGTGTCATTTAAAGGGACAAAATAGCCACCCTGCATGCCATTATGAGATATTGCTTCTGTTAGTAGATTCTCTGTACATGCCTCAAGATAAAGTGTTGTCTGACTCTTGGTTTCATGAATACTTTCAAAATTAGTAGATGTATCATCCCTCTCCATTAAAAAAACCAACAATCCAACACCAACAACTATAATTATACCAACAATTATAAACAGAGTAACCTGTGATTTTCGCATATTTTTTTTTGAGAGGATGAGATATTTAAAATTTTCTTGTTTGTATGGCAAAATGCAGCGAAATATGATAGAAAAAAGGCTCATGCCTGCAAGATCTGAATAATAAGGCAAAAGATATGTATCATAAGGAAAAAGATAATGCCCAAAATCCATTAAATATAAAAATCAGCATGGGTTTTGCATCACAAGGAGGATTAACTATGGCTATGAACAGGTTAAAAACATTTGTATTGCTCTCAGTGCTTACAGCATTGCTCCTTTTTGTCGGGCAGATGCTTGGGGGTTACAGCGGGCTTGCTGTTGCAGGGTTTTTTGTTGTGATAATGAATATAGTGAGCTATTTCTTCAGCCATAAGATAGTGCTCATGATGTATCGTGCAAAAGAGGCAAAGGAAAAGGATCAGCCAGAGCTGTATAAGATAGTGAGGGAGGTTGCGCAGCTTGCAGGGATACCCATGCCTAAGGTATACATAGTCCCAAGCGAGCAGCCGAATGCCTTTGCAACAGGAAGAAACCCTAAGAATGCGGTTGTCGCATGCACTGCAGGGATAATAGGCCTTCTTTCAAAGGACGAGCTAAAAGGTGTCATTGCGCATGAGATAAGCCATATCAAGAACAGGGACATCCTTATCCAGACTGTAGCTGCAACAATAGCAGGGATAATAAGCTACATAGGTGTGATGGCTCGCTGGTCTGCTATATTTGGCGGGTTTGGCGGCGATCGGGATAATAACAACATAATAGAGTTTCTTGTCCTTGCCATAGTGACACCACTTATTGCGACACTTATCCAACTAGGGATATCGCGTTCAAGGGAATATCTTGCAGATGAGTCCGCAGCAAGGATATTAAATAACCCTTATGGCCTTGCCCAGGCGCTGGAAAAGCTGCATAATGCAGGAAAAAGGGTCCCTATGAGACTAGGGAGCCCATCGACATCAAGCCTTTTCATATCAAACCCATTTAGGGGCGGGATGCTGATAAGCCTTCTTTCCACACATCCGCCTATGGAGAAGAGGATTGCAAGGCTTAAGAGCATGTCATTCTGAATGGTTTGGGTTTGTTAAGATTTTAGGTATTTAGTTGAACATTTAACTGATATCCTTTGATTGATATCCTTTTAACTGCTTTTAACTGATTTAACTGCAATCATCAACAACATAACACAGGACATATAGTATGGCACTGGACATATCCTTGTGAGGTATTTAAACCAAAAGCATGTTTTCTATAGCTATGCAAAAGACAGATAAATACAAAAGGGCACTCACCAAGAGCAAAAGCCATGCCATACACGAGCTGGCATACTGGAACAGGAACTCATACGGCACAGCGGTCAGGATAAGCAGGAGATGGCTTAGGGTCTCAGCAGTAGCTCTCTGCATTCTTACGCCATGCACAAACTGGCTGATCCCATTTGCTTTAAGGCTGATCAACAAGGACTATGTAATCAGGTATTAAGGCTTTGTTGGTGTTTTTCTGTTCTTGGGTGTTAGGGTGTTATGTTCTTTGTTTTGTTATTATCATGTTATTATCATAGGTGTTTTTTTAATTATTATCTGTTTTTATTGTCAGCGGCTCTTGCGGCTGTTATACAGCATTGGGATTACAACCATCTTACGACAACTTTATATAATTCTATGATATACTTTAGCATATGCATATCCATATCAGGAAACTTAACAAGAGCAGTGTAAAGGAGAATGATATAAAAGAGGTTGCCAAGCTCATGTTCGAGCTTTACAAGAGATGGGATGAGATAGACCCCATCGACAAGATCAACAAGAGATGGTTCTGCTCAAAAAGGCATCATGACTACCTAAAAGGGCTTTTAAGGAACAAGGACTGCATCCATCTTGTAGCAGAGGACAAAGGCAGGATTGTAGGTTATATCTTTGCATATGTTGAACAGAGACAGCTGTTCTTAAAAAAGGTAGGATATATCTCTGAATTGTATGTCTTGCCAGGCTACAGGGGTTCTGGGTTAGGAAAAGCTCTTGTTGCAAGGGTGATCTCATGGTTCAAGCTTCACAGGCTTGCATGGTTTACAGTGTCTACCCATTCTCTTGATGAGCAGGCAAACACATTCTGGCAGTCAAGAAAGTTCAAGGAATTCAACAAGGTATTCAAGCTCAAGGCGGGATGATGCATGCTGTTTAGGGGATAATGTCAGCTTCCTTTTAATATTGCTCATACAGTCATCCATATAATCCATCAGTGACTTCCTTTATCTTTTCTGCTTTTTTTGGGCCTATCTTTTCTGCCTGCTTAAGCTCTGAAGCATCTGCATTGATAACACCCTTGACAGTGCCGAATCTCTTGAGAAGTGTTTTTGCAAGGCTGGCTCCAACACCAGGGAGCGCGGATATGACATATTCCTGAGCTTCTCTTACAGTCATCGGCTTTCTGCTGGTATGCGGCGAAAAGTCCCTGCCTATCTCTTCCTGCTCACGTTTCGCGATCGAGATGAGCATCTCTGCTGTGTCGATGCTTGTCCTGGTGTAGAGCAGCGGCACGCCATAGCTTACTGTAATCATCGCAAGAAGCCCTCTTATTGCATTTGGGTGTATGTTCCTGATAGAGTATATGTCTTCTGTCCCTTCAACCAGTATCAGCGGCTTTTCATAGTTCTCCTTGAGCTCATGCACCTGCTGTATGAGCCTGCCGTCGATAAGCGAGTCGACAAAGTCATTGCAGGTCTTGTATTCGATGCCGCATCTTGAGCTTACAACGTAGTCTGCAGAGTTCAGCGTGTCAAGCCTAAGGTCTATGTCATGCTTAAGCAGGGCTTTCATCACAGCAGAGCCTTTCTCCCTGTGGTCGACAAATATCTTTATCCTGCCAGAGGTTGTGCAGCTGTCGCTGTTTTTCATGCTGTCTTTTTTCTCTTTTTGCTCTTCATCCCTTTCTTCGTCCCTTTCTTCATCCCTTGCGTATTTATAGAAATGCATCCTGTTCTTGACCTTGTCAATCACAGAGTGCATGCGGTTCTCCTTATGATGTGCGCTCCACCTGTAGCCTTCATCCCTTGTCCCTTTTGTCATGAGGATTATGACCTTCCCTTTTTCCTGCCTGCCGGTTCTTCCCCGCCTCTGTATATGCCTTATTGCAGAGGGAATAGGCTCATAGAACACTACCAGGTCGACCTGGGGCACGTCGAGCCCTTCTTCACCGACAGAGCTTGATATCAGCACATTGAAACGGTTGTTGCGGAACTGCTCGAGCATCTCGATCTGCTTTTTCTGTGTCAGACCGTTCTGCCTCTTATTTGCCTGGCCTATAAAGAGCTCTGCAGAGGTTCCTTGTTTTTCCAGGATCTCTTTTATCTTGCTTCCTGTGTCCCTGTACTGCGTGAACACGATTATCTTGTAGTCTGGCCTTGTGAGATGCTCTTTTATAAGACTTGTGAGCTCTTTTAGCTTTGGGTGCTCAAGACCTTTTTCCAGAAGCGTCCTGCTCTTGACAAGCGCAGTCCTGAAATTGATGTCGTTTGCGAGGTTTATGACAGCCTTTACCTTTGTTGTTGACGCCTGCTTGTTTATGTCTTCCAGATAGACATTGAGCGCTGTTGCGCCCTGGGTCTCTATGAGCTCTATCGCATGCTGCACCTTGAGTGCTTCAGCTGCAAGAGAGAGAGATTTTAGGACAGAGAAATCGCGGTTTCCCTGCGCGAGCTCACCCTGAAGCCCAGCCTGCAGCCTCAGTATATCCCTCTTGCTTGTCGTGTAGCTGTTTATGTCAGTTATGTACCCAAGTTTTCTTATCTCTTCAAGCTTGCTCTTGTAGCATGCGACAAGGTGGCTGTGGACATGCTTGAACTCTTCAGGGAACTCGACCTTTTGCCATCTCACATCCACCTCCTTGACATACTCCCTTACATCAGGGTCATTGTCTGTGCGCACCTCTATATTCTCTATGAAGAGGTTTTTTATGACCTCTTCAATCTTTTCAAGCTCGCTTCCTGGCGATGCAGTAAGCCCTATTATGCGCGGGTAATGCGACCTTTTTTCATACTCCTTTGCAAGGTAGACATAAGAGTAATCCCCCACTGCCCTGTGTGCCTCATCTATCCCGAGCAGGGACACGTCATCAAGCGCAATCCTGTTTGATATGATGTCATTTTCCAGGCCCTGCGGCGTAGAGAAGATTATCTTTGCGGTTTTCCAGAGCTCTGCGCGTTTCTCAGGCATGACATTGCCTGTAAACACTGCCATCTTTTCAGGCCTGATCTCAAAATGCCTTTCAAACACCTTTTTGTACTGGTCGATAAGAGGCCTTGTGGGCCCGACAAGCAGTATCTTTGAATTAGGGTACTGCGAAAGCCTGTGCGCTGCAAGCATCATGAATATGTTGGTCTTGCCTAGCCCGGTCGGAAGGACTATGAGGGTGTTTTTAGAGCTTGCGCTTGCAAATATAGTCTCCTGATAGAGCCTGGGCGTAAAGTCCTTTATCATCTTCATAAGCCTATGTCCACATCCAGATGCTTCATGTTCAATAGCATAGCTTAATATTCAGTTGGTCTACAGAAAGTGCCTGTATCTTATAAGGGTTTTGTATAGATGTCCAGTGGGAAGGCATTGGTATTGATACTTAAGGACAACACGCCATGCCGGGAAATATCGAGTTGTCGGTCTCCAGTAATTACCAAAATATATATATCACCAAATCAATGGTGTTTGAAGGAAGAGGTGATTCAAGATGGAAAGGATAGATTGGATGCTTGGCATGACAGATAACATGATGAGCATGACACAGGCCAACATGGAAAAGCCGATGGTTAAAGAGATCTATGGCCTTGTTTCTTCTATGATGGGAAACCTGAACCTCATGAAGATGGGAAACATGATGGAGATGTCGGCCCTAAACATGATGGAAGGCATGATGAGAAACATGGAAGAGATGATGAAGGGGATGGACATGGACAACCATAACCAGAAGATGATCATGAAGAGCATGATGTCATACATGGTCATGATGCAGATGCACATGATAACCTCTATGAAGATGATGTAGGCTCTTCTTGGTCTGTGTTCTTGGTTTGTGAGATTGTCATGGAAAAACCGAAACATTAATTAAAAGAGATGTTTGTTATCTTTAAAATATTTAATCTGTTTAATCTATTTAGGGTAGTATGTATAAGATGGGATCTAGGGAAGGATGTATAAGATGGAAGTCACAGTAAGAAAACCAACACAAGAAGAGATTGAGGAAGCGGCCAAGTGGTCTTTCTGGGAAAAGGCACCTTCAGTTTTCCCATGGATATACTCAGTCAATGAGACCTGCTATATCCTTGACGGGCATGCAATAGTGACGTATGAAGGCGGCCAGGCTGAATTTGGGAAAGGCGACTGGGTGATATTTCCCAAAGGGCTGAGCTGCAAGTGGAAGGTAACAGAGAAGATAAGGAAGCAGTATAGCTTCTGGTGAGATCATTTTAGTACAGCTTCTAGTGATATCATTTTTCTTGTAATTATTCTGCATGATTATTTTTACCAGTGTTTTGTGCCCTGACTGCTACCCGGCCAGTTTTGCATCTGTCTAGCTGTTGCTATCTCTCTCATGCACATTGCTACTGCCCTGCACTTTTTTATGGCATTGTCCACAATATTTATAAACAATCGTTAATTCACGATTGTTAAGATGAAGTACATGCCCCAGGAGATAGAGGTATGGTATGTCATACCTGCAATAAGGCGTGAGCTTGCAAAGGCGATGGCTGCAGCAGGGCTCATGCAAAAGGATATAGCTGCAAGGCTCGGGCTGACAGAGCCTGCTGTCTCGCAGTACATAAAGAGCAAGCGGGGCAAGGATGTTGTCTTTCCAAAGGATATCCAGGACAGGATACTGCAGGCAGCAAAAAGGATAATGAGGGATGACAATCTCATGATGGCAGAGGTCCAGGCAGTCTGCAACATGGTCAAGAAAAAGGGCCTGCTCTGCAAGATAGCATGCAGGTACTATGACGCACCAAGGGACTGCTGCGTCTGTATGAGATAAGATAAGACACGAGACACTTATACTAGAAGGTGAAGGCCATAAGATCAGGGATTTTGGCCTGTTATCTGATAAGATAATACATTTCCTGAACAAGCATACGACAAGCGGATGAATAAAATAAGCATACAATGGGCTGATGAATAATGAAGGCGGATGATTTATGAAAGCTTATCTTGACAACGGCGCAACAACGATGGTTGACCCTGATGTAGTTGAGGTTATGATGCCGTACTTTTCGATAAAGTACGGCAATGCGGGCTCGCTTCATGGTCTAGGGAAGGATGCAGGCGATGCGGTCAGAAAAGCAAGGGCAACAATAGCAGAGGCTATCAATGCAGATCCTGATGAGATCATATTCACGTCAGGCGGGACTGAGTCAGACAATATCGCATTAAAGGAGGCTGCGTTTGCAAACCAGGGCAAGGGCAACCATATAATAACAACAAAGATCGAGCATCCTGCAGTGCTTGAGACATGCAGGTTTCTTGAGACAATGGGCTTTTCTGTCACTTACCTGGATGTTGACAAGGAAGGGTTTGTTGATGTAGAGGCCTTCAGAAGAGCGCTCAGGCCAGAAACTATCCTTGCCTCAGTCATGCACGCAAACAACGAGATAGGAACAATCGAGCCTATAAGCGAGATTGGCAGTATATGCAGGGAAAAGGGTATAATATTCCATACTGATGCAGTGCAGAGCTTTACAAAGGTGCCAATAGATACAAAGGCCATGAATATCGACCTGATGTCGCTTTCTGCGCATAAGATCCACGGCCCAAAAGGTACAGGAGCGTTGTTCGTAAGAAAGGGCACAAAACTAGGCACACTCATGCATGGGGGCGGCCAGGAAAAAAGGCTTCGCTCTGGAACAGAGAATGTGCCTGGCATAGTGGGGTTTGCAAAGGCAGTTGAGATTGCAGCCAAAAGCCATGAGCATATAGCCAGGATGACTGGGCTTCGGGACAGGCTGGGTTCAGGCCTGCTTGCGATTCCAGGCTCAAGCCTGAACGGTGCTGAACCAGAGAGCGGAAAACGGCTCTGCAACAATATCAATGTGAGCTTTAAGTATGTCGAAGGAGAGGCCATGCTGGTCCATCTGGACCTTGCAGGGGTCGCGGTTTCAACAGGCTCAGCATGCTCGCAGAAATCGCTCAAGCCGAGCCATGTGCTTCTTGCGATTGGCATGGCGCGAAAAGACAGCCATGGCACGCTAAGGCTTACTCTGAGCAGGTTTACGACTGAGGAAGAGGTTGATTATACTGTTGAAGCCCTGAAAGGGATAGTTGAAAAGCTCAGGGAGATGAGCCCACTCAACAAAGAGACTATCAAAGGGTATGATGATATAGATTTAAAAAAAAGAGGGAGATGAGCAGGAGCGATAAGGTGTTAAGACATGGATTATACACAAAAGGTAATTGATGCGTTCAAGAGCCCGAAGAACATGGGAGAGATCAGCGATGCAGACGCTGTCGGCAAGGTAGGAAACCCTGTATGCGGCGATCTCATGTGGCTGTATCTCAAGATAAGGAGGAACAGGGATGGCAGGGATTACATCTATGATGTCAAGGCCAAGACATTCGGCTGCGTTGCAGCGATAGCCACATCAAGCGTCATGACCGAGCTCATAAAAGGCAAGACCATAGATGAGGCAGAAAAGATAAAAAAAGACGACATAATAAAGGTGCTCGGCGGCCTTCCTGAGCAGAAGGTCCATTGCTCGCTTCTTGCAATCGAAGCGCTTGAAGACGCAATCAGGAAATGGAAGCTAGAGAATAAGAAAAATATAGAATTAAATAAGAAAAATAAAAGGGCCAACTAAAATCTTTGGCAAAAAGGCTGGCTTTCAAAAAATTAAAATTTGAATTTTTCTCCAAATTTCCCAATTATTGGCAATTCTTTTTCTTCTCCTTTAATAGCTTTGATTAAACCAATTATAAAGAAGATGAAGACTACCAGGTTTCCTATTGGCAAAATGATAAACCATCCTAAAAATGGTATTATGCTTCCTACAACATTAATTATAATTGCAGCAATTGCCAAAACTAATGATTGTTTAACATGAAAGCCAACAAACCTATTCTTTTTCATATTTTCATCAACAAAATACCAAATTAACCCAATTGGAAAAAACCATGCTAGTATTGCACATATTTTACCGTTTTCTTTTTCTGACATTTTTTACCCCCTAATTATTTGCTTCCTGAAACATCTTTGTTACTTCGTCTTTTAGTTCAGGATGTTCCTCAACTAAAACAACAAAGAACCTTAGACCCAAGCAGGAATCATAATCAACACCGCCTGTGTCTTCTGAACAAATCTCTTCAGTCTTTAGAGCAACAGCTATACATTGTTCATTAGTTAATTCTAGTTCTGTTGTTAATTTTGGACAAAACTCTTCACTTAATTCATTTTCTTCAACAGATGTAGAACCAGTAGGTTGACTGTTTGGCTCAGCTTTTCTAACAATTAACTGGAATACCTTATATTCTTTATCGTAATTCCCACTTATTGAAAATCCTTCTGAATGTTTTCCAGTCATCATACCATTAATTTCCATGAAACTTGCAGTCCATCCTCCAGATTTTAGGTCAGATACATATTTGTCCATCGCATCAGGATTAACATTTTCAAAGTCCACGATCCAAGAATCCATTCCAACTTCGCTTCCAGTTATAGCACCATAAGTAAACTTAGGTACTTGTTTAGGCATATCTGCAGGCCAAGTTGCTGTTGTTGAATCAAGATTTTGTAGTTCAGACTCTTGGTTTGTATTTGTTTCAGTTTCTTTATTTCCACAACCACTAAGAAACAAGAGACCTAATAACATAATTGATAATCCTATAAAATATATCTTTTTCATTTTTTTAATCCTCCTCTTTAATTATAAATAATATTTATATAAATAAGCATTTTATTTAAAAATATTTCTGTTTTTCATAAGTTTTGTATATAATCCTTAATATAACACAGTAATCCTTAATATAACACAGTCCATTCAGAATTTTGATTTTCATGAGTTTTCATTAGTCTAGATATTCTAGATATA
>JAFGRM010000081.1 GCA_016935125.1 Candidatus Woesearchaeota archaeon | reverse complement strand
GCTCAGGACAAAAGACTTTGTAGGTGTCCCTATCACGATAAACGGCATACTCTTCCCTGTGCTCTTCTATTTCATGGGATTATTCAACAATTACATCCTGGTGGTTTATTTTGTGATGGGACTGCTCATGATTTCCACTGTAAAAATAAAAAAGAGGTAAGGCATATGCTTTTAGAGTTCATCACAAACAAGATCATGATAAGCTGTCTTGCAGCAATGCTTGTGAGTGGTATCCTGAAGATACTGTTCAAGCTAAAGAAGACAGGAAAGTTTGACATATACCAATTTTGGCAGACAGGGGGTATGCCAAGCTCGCACTCTGCCTTTGTGTCTGCATTGACAGTATCTGTTTTTTTTATTGATGGCATTGACACAATCCTTTATGTCACGATAGTGTTCGCACTTATAGTGATATGGGATGCGTTCGGAGTAAGGCAGGAGGCTGGAAAGCAGGCAACGATAATAAACAGGATAGTAGCAGACCTAAAGCTTGAAAAAAAGCTCAACATATTCAAGCTAAAAGAGCTGGTTGGACATACGACAACACAGGTCCAGGTCGGCATACTGATAGGTGCAAGCATAGCTGTGCTTGTCCATTTTTTTGTTTGATAAAAACCCGCCGCTTGTGCGCAATTTTCAATTTTTCAATAAAATATTTTTTATGACACCAAAAAAACAAAAGTTTCAAGTTTCAGATCAAAGATGCTATTGACAATAATCAGTGCATTGTACTATGCGATGCCAGGGATGCTTGCAAACATGTCGCCTTTATTCTTCAAAGGCTGGTTAAAGCCGCTGGCAAAGCCTGTTGACCTGGGGCTTAAGATCAAGGGAAAGAGGCTTCTGGGCGACCATAAGACATTCAGGGGGTTTGTCTTAGGCATGATTACCGGAATGCTTGCAGGCTTTCTCCAATACATTATAAGAGACTTTGCCATCATCCAGAGCATAAGTTACATAGATTATACCTTTGTAAAGAGCATCGGAATAGGATTGGCATTCGGCTTTGCTGCATTGCTTGGTGATTCAGCAAAGAGCCTTGTAAAAAGACAGGTAGGGATAAGGCCGGGAAAGCCGTTCATCCCATTTGACCAGGTAGACTATATAGTCGGAATAATCGCGTTCTCATATCTCTTCAGGCCCATGACATGGCAGATGATAGCTGCCCTTGTCCTGATCGGGCCTCTCCTGCATCTTGCATTCACAAAGCTTGGCTACTTCCTAAAGATCAGAAAAGAGAGATGGTAGAAAAAAACACCCTAAATATCACACCAAGCACAGCAATCGGAATAAACCAGACAAACCTGCAGATCATATGCTTGAATAAGCCCTTCTTATCCTTGATGAAGTAATAAGACACCCTGCCTTTTTTTTCTGTCCTGACATGATCATACGCAAGAATCGCTGCTACAGGAAGGCCTAAGAGGAATATCGCTGCTGATGCAAAAGCAAGATATGGCCCATCAGCCGGCCAAAGAAAGATACCTGTAAATATATAGAGCCTGCTGACAATATCCTTATACTGCATCAGATAAAAGACAGCTGCTGGAACAATGATAGAGATTGCATACACCACAACAGGGACCAGATGTCCTGCTGCAAGATGGGATATCCCTATTGCCAGCAAAAGGCTGAACAGGACATTCTGCATAATAACAAGATAATTATACCCTGGCCTAATCTCTTCAGCTGAGATTATCGTCAGGAAATAGCCTGCAACCAAGCCCAGAAAAACTGTAATTATCAATGGTAGATTATATAGCAACAAGATAGACACCTGTAGATTCAAGACATTCATCTTTATACATGAACTGTCTAATTAAAGAATTAACAAACATTGGACTTTATTAAGATTACTGTTCTTAATCAATGAGGAGATTAAAATCCAGAAAAAGGTGTATAAAAGAATCAGATCTTTTCCCTTATGGAATCATATCCTATCTCTGATGAACTCAACAGCCTTTTGCAGAAGCTCATCTGCTGCTGCAGAGACAAACCTGATTGTCCCTGCCTTGTCATGGCCGCCGCCGATTATATGAGCATGCGGAAAATTCTCTTCAAGATAGTCTTTTACAGTGTGCATGCTCAGATCAAGCCCCTTGCTTATCCTAAATGTTATGAATGTGTCACCATATCCAAGCATCACTGCATCCTTTTTGAACCTTTCTGTAAGATAGTCTTTTGAAAGTGATGTTGTCTTGCCCCTTAATGGGTATCTGCCGGTATGGGTGACAGAATCAACCCTTAGCTTACCTATGACTGCCTTATCGCACTCGATAACCTCAACATACTTTTCGACTGCCTTTAAGACTGCATCCTTCATCTTCCTAATCTCAGGCGCAACTATTGATATGAACCGCTTCTGCTTTTCAATATCACCAAAAAAAAGATCATCTACAAAAAACCTGCTCTCGAGATAGCCCAGATTAAAGCATTCAAAGTCAATTACCTCAGAGAGTTCTGCCAGACTCTCCCTTGTATATCCTTTTTGTGCTGCGATGCTTATGTACTGCTGGACCTCGTCGTTGTCTGAACGGTCAGCTATCCCTGCAACAGCAGCAAGCAGCGCCATGCCCTCAACAGAACCATCGATAAGCCCTGCAAGCTCAGAGGATATCATCCCTGCTGTGACATAAGGGTCTGCATCATGCAAAAGAGGGTTGATGTGAATATCGATATAATTGTCATTTTCAGGCTCAAAATAATGATGGTCAACAACAATCACAGGGATGTCATAAGCCTTGAGCGCCTTTAGGGCAAGGGTATCCTCCCTTGAACTGCCATTGTCGATCACAATGACAAGAGGGGTCTTGTGGTCAAACCTTCTGACATCAGACAATATGACTGAAAGATCCTTCAAGGCATCTGTATAACAATAGTATGGAGTCTTGGAAGGGAGCCTCTTGTAATACCTGAATATGTCGCTTTCGCGCCTGTGCACATCAGAAAGCCTCTTGAGTATTACCCTTTCAAAGGCAACCGCTCCGCTATAACCATCACAGTCAGCGTGGTGCCTGACCAGGATCGGGCGCTTGTCATCTATTGCATCAGTTATCATGCCTGCTGCCTTTTCAAGCTGTTCCCTTAACTTATCAAGCGTATCTGATCTTATCATAAATTCCTTTTTTGCCATCTTAACCATCAATTAACATAATCAACTAAATTATTAACAAATTATCAACATCATCAACTGAATTCAGAATGCCCCCACTGCACCAGCATATCGACACCGAGCCTTTCAAGGCCAGAAGGCAGATCACAGGCACCAAAACATGAACCTGCCCAAATCACTACATCTGCGCTTGTATCCTTAAGGATCCGCTCCTGTATCATCTCAGCCTTTGGCTTGAGCCCGTCTGGTAGCTGGATACAGACCTTTCTTGCTTTTGCTCTCTTTATCTCGCTTATTACCCTTTCAAGCTCAAGGTCAATCACAAGCACATTCTTATCAGGGGTGTTCTTAACTGCTGTATTCTCATCGGGGGTATTCTTACCTATAGAGTTCTTACCTATGATATTCTTATCTCGGGTATTCTCTGCTGTACTCTTATTTGCGGCTTTCATCTTTCCTTAGAAGGCTTGACAATACTCTTATTTTTATATTTTGTCAAAACATTTTGTATTTTATCATAACAACAAAAAGCTATTATCGTATTTAACATATTATCATATTTATACAGATCTACACACAAGATATAATGATTACAAATATCTACAAAGAGTTATATAACATCTACATTCTAAATATAACACCTACATTCTACATATAAGACATAAGAACTGATAAAAAATGATAAAAAATTCATAAGAACATGGATAAAAATTGATAAGCACTTAGGGTAATGAAAAAGCTATAACTTCAAGCCTTGCTATAACTTCAAGCCTTTAGGCCTCTGCCTCATAGCACATCATAACCTCATCAAGCTCAAATCTGGAATAGGCTTTTTTATTGAGAACTGACCTCAAGTCCTGCTTGTGCTTCTCATTCTCAATCTCGTCAAGCAAATCTCTTTCCTCATCGATTTTGACCAACCTCAAAAACATCAAACTGTTGAACTTCTCCAGGGGTCTCTCCATTTATCAGTCTTTTTCCATTTCTTTCCTTCTTTAGTGCTCGGAATTATGATATCTGAAAATAACCTGGTATCTGTCTTGCTTCGTTTCATGAAATCTCCCCAAACCTAAAGATGCAAAACACAATCACAAATATAATTGCATTAATTCTAAATTAGAAAAAGTGCTCCTTTATAAAACTTTCGATATTATTTACTGTTGAGGGGCAAACCCTTCTGTATTCTTATAAGCCCATGCACCAATGCTGGATATATTCTCTGAGCCCACGCAAGATAGCAGGATATGTTCTTTGAGTCCATGACCAATGCAAAAGCTTTATCATACATAGGAATCTAACTACATAGGGATCTAACTACATAAGGATCTAACCCAAAAAGATCCTCAAGGCAAATATAGAAAGGCCTGCTGACAATGGGATTGTTATGTTGTCATCAATGATCCTCTCTCCAAGCCTGATTCCTACTGCTTCGATTGTCATCGCAATCAATGAGCCTGTCACTGCCTCAAGAAAAGACACAAATAAGACTGCACTCAGCACTCCAGCTATAACCCCTGCTATCGTGCCTTCTAAAAGCTTGAAATCACTGAACGGGTGCTTGATCCTGCCAAGATACCTGCTGAATATAGATGAGAACGCATCACCAAATGTAAGGATCATTATCGAAGCCAATGCTATGTCCAAAGATTCATAGAAAAGTATCCAGACAAGCGTGATGCCTATAATAAAGGTAAGCGCGCCCTTGCCAGGGATTCTCTCTTTCCTATCAAACATTTCAAGCATATAGCTTATGAAAGGCAGCTTTATCCTAGCAGAGATAAGAGACAGGATAAAGCCAAGTAGGATTATGACAATAAGCATCCATGGCTTCAAAAGACCAAGATAGATTAAAGCAGAGATAATAAGGCCTGTGCATATATGCAAGATCTTCCTCCTGAGCTCCAGCATCAGGCCTGTGCCTCCATAAACCTGTACCTCTTCTTGAAATAGATTAGCGTAATCCCTATGACATAGCCTATCAATGCACCTGCTATGATATCAGTCATGTAATGCACCTGAAGATAAAGCCTGCTGAATGCGACAAGTGCAGCAAAACCTATCCAGAACCACTTGAACATGGGATACTCCTGATCCAGTATAGGAACAACTGAAAAACATGCTGCTGCATGCGTACTCGGGAATGAGAAGTTCTTGAAGATAAAGAGTCCCATCTCAAGGCCCAGCGGCCGCTCTCTTGATACTATGAACTTAAGAACAACACTGACTATGCCTGCTGCAATAAAAGAGAGCCAGATGGGCATTATCCAGTCGCGCTTATGCTCTTCCCACATAAATAGCGATGTCATGACAAGCAGCACAAAGACAACTGACACTGCATACGTTGCCCAGCCTAAAAAGTAATCCAACAGCGGATTCCTTAAGACAGACACCTTTTCTATCAGGATATTGTCAACAAGAAACCCTATGAAGAGCAGTACAATGCCTAATACAATTATCATTAGGTTCTTTACTTGGTTTCTTGATAGCTGTATCATTCTCTTGTCTTATCCAGTTCAGGTCTTATCCTATCTATTTCAGGCTGATACTGTCTCAAGCCATGCTCGTAATATCCTAATGCCTTAAGCCTGGCTTTAGACAGGATATTTCACAAAGATGCTTATGAACTCAGCTCCGCTCAGGACAATAGCTGTTACAAGTATTCCTGCAATAAGCACTCCTATTGCATTTGCAATTATGAACCTCTTATACCTCATGCCCAAGGCATATGCTGCAACAGAGCCAGTATATGTCCCTGAGCCAGGAAGCGGCATCCCGATAAAAAGCGCAATCCCAAGCTCTCCGTACCTGTCAACATAGCTTTTTATCCTTTTCTGTGTCCTTCTTAAGTATATATTATACAGCTTATTAAATATTTTTATTCTTACAGCAATATTTATCATTATGTCAAGCATGGGATATAATACCAGTCCCAGGACAAAATTTATGGCTACTGCAAGGACAAAAACCCAGATCCAGTGTATCTCAGTCGCAAGTATCCCATATGGTATGCTTGCCCTAAGCTCTAGGGTTGGGACAAATGTCAGGAGCGCAATATAAAGTATATCATCAATCATACTATATAGAAAGGCAGTCAGGACTATATAATTATTTCGAATTGATGGGGTGTTAAAGAAAAAACAATAAATTATGCCATGAAATCCAGATTATGCCTTATGATTTATATAAAACAATAATGAACATAGTATTGTAAAAACATATATATACTTGCTCTGTTCATGGATCAAGATGACAAAAAAAGAAGACAGCATGCATAAACCAGATGACTGGGAAAAGATTGGGCTCAAGTGCGGTATTGAGATCCACCAGCAGCTCAAGGGAAAGAAGCTCTTCTGCAGATGCCCGGCTGAGATAATAGATGAGAAGACCAACCTACCTGATATCAAAGTCAAACGCAGGCTTAGGGCAGTAACAGGCGAGACTGGCAAGATCGACAGCGCTGCAGCGCATGAAGAGGGCAGAGCAAAGGAATTTGTCTACGATTACTATAAAGGATCATGCTGTCTTGTTGAGCTCGATGAAGAGCCTCCGCACCCTATAAACAATGATGCTGTCAGAACTGCATACATAGTAGCAAAGCTTCTCAATGCAAGGCCTGTTGATGAGGTGCAGGTCATGAGAAAGACAGTTGTGGACGGCTCGAACACGTCAGGATTCCAGAGGACATCACTTATTGCAATGCACGGTTGGATCAACACTGCTGAAGGTAAGGTTTCGATCCCGACAATCTGCCTTGAAGAGGACGCAGCAAAAATCGTCGAGAGAAAGGCAGATATTGACGAATATAACCTCTCAAGACTAGGAATACCGCTTGTTGAGATAGCAACAGGCCCTGACATAAGGACACCAAAAGGGGTAAAGGAAACAGCTGAAAAGCTCGGCTTTATCCTCAGATCAGTAGATGGCATGAAAAGGGGTCTTGGCACGATCAGGCAGGATGTAAACGTAAGCATAAGAGATGGCGCAAGGGTAGAGATCAAAGGCGCACAGGACCTAAAGATGCTAACAAAGCTTGTTGAGAATGAGGCAAAAAGGCAGCTTGCTCTCCTGAAGCTAAAAGAGAAGATAAAGAAAAGCACTATCAAAAAGACACCGACAGAGCTCACTGATATCTTTAAGAGCTCTGATTCAAAGGTCATAATGTCTGCTCTCAGCAAAAAGGGCAGTGTATTCGGCCTGAAGCTCAATAATTTTTCAGGTTACCTTGGGACTGAGCTTCAGCCAAACAAGAGGCTTGGCACTGAACTTTCTGATTATGCAAAGACCAAAGCAGGTGTAGGGGGGATATTCCATTCAGACGAGCTCCCAAAATACGGCATAACAGGGTCAGATGTCAAGAAGATAAGAGAAATGCTTGACTGCAAAAAAGATGATGCATTCATAATCGTCGCAGATTCCGCTGACAAGGCAAAAAGAGCGGTAGTGGCAGCATCTGAACGTGCTGAGATGGTATTTTGCGGTATACCATCTGAAGTCAGGAAGGCAAACCATGACGGGACAACGAACTACATGAGGCCAATGCCTGGTGGGGCAAGGATGTATCCTGAAACAGATGTCCTGCCATTGAAGATGGATTTCGGAAAGGTCGCTCTTCCAAAGCTTATCGATGACAAGGCTTCTGAATACGAAAAAACGCTCAAGCTCGGGCCTGACCTTGCAAAAGCCATATCAAGATCAGAAAGGGACCAGCTCTTTGAACAGATGGCAAAAGCCCTCAAGAGCATAAAACCTGCATTCATAGCTGAGACGCTTATATCCTATGAAAAAGAGATAAGGAACAACAGGAAGGATAGCAGGCCAGAGATGATCACTGACAAAGACCTGGAATCTGTCTTTTGCGCTCTTGACAAGGGAGAGATATCAAAGGCATCTGTTATTGATGCGCTTTCTGATGTTGCATGCGGAAAAAAGCTGCAGCTAGACCGCTACAGGACAATTTCCTATACTGAACTTGAAAGCTTAGTAGAGGATATTATCAAAAAAAACAAGGGCGCACCCTTTGGTGCATTAATGGGCGAGGTCATGAAGAGGTTCAAAGGCAGGGTTGATGGCAGGACAGTATCAGATATCCTAAAAAAGAATATGTAACAGGCCTAAAAAAGCTTATAACATTCTTAACATTCTTCTGGAGCAGTTAGCTGCTACAAATAAGATATAAGACTAAAGTTACAGATTATATTGAAATAATCAAAACATTTAAATAGAACCGTTACTACTGGTAGATACTACCTAATAACTGCAAGAGATTCCTATGAAGAATCATAGGGGTTAAAGGTGGTTTATTTTGCAAATTAAAGCAGGATAAAGTAGAATTGCGGCTTTTAGGTATAATAAAGTAATTAATATCAATTTATAAAGTCAAAGGGGGTTTTAAAATGGATTTAAAGCAATATAGACTATTATTTATGCTTTTTGCAGCATTCATAATCTTAGTTATACCTGCAAATGCAGCAATAACAACAATCAATGCTGTTGTAACACCATCAACAGCATACACAACCAGTTCGCTTGACTGTGGTTTTATTGTCACAGGCAACATGACAAGCTATCTAGTGAATGTTACCTGGATAAACGGCAGTTCAGCCCATAATGCTGATGACCAGATTGACATCATAACACTGAACAACACATTGACAAACACAGGAACAACAGGCGACCTTGAGGCAGCTGACATCAAGAAAGGCGAAACATGGAGCTGCCATGTAACAGGAACAGATGGGCTAGGAAACACTCTTTCAGCAACATCAGCTCCAGTCGCTATACTGAACTCAGAGCCTGCATTCACATCAACAGCAAAGACAACTGCCAGGACAGGCTCAGCATATACATATACTGTAACAGCAAGCGATGCTGATGCAGATGCCTTGACATATTCACTCCTGACATTCCCTGTGAACATGAGCATAACTGCAGGAGGAGTCATAAGCTGGACCCCAAGCGAGAGCCAGGCAGGCAGCCATAATGTCGTTGTCCAGGTCAGTGACGGAAGTGCAACAGCTACTCAGGAATTCACAATCTCTGTCTCAAAACTCAAGTTAGGGATAAACAGCCTCAAAGCAGACTGTTCGCCTGAAGACTGCGATGACAACCTTGATGAGGCAACAGGCGGCTCCATCGACAATGTCGTCCCAGGATCAACGCTAGAGCTTGAGATCAGGGTCGAGAACCTCTGGGATGATGATGAGGATGACCATGATATCGAGAATATAGAGGTTGAAGCTGTTCTTGAAGAGATGGGTGACGAGGATGACCAAGAGGTAGATGCAGACTTTGACGATCTTGAACCTGGTGACAAATCCGACAGGATCACCCTTGAGTTTGACATACCATGGGAAGCAGATGAGGACACTTATGAGCTTGAGCTGACTATCACTGCAGAGGATGAAGATGGAACAGATTACGAGATAGAGCTCACAATCGATGTTGAGGTTGAAAAAGAGAGCCACAAGCTCTGGATCAAGCGTTCAGAAGCAACACCTCAGATGATTAGCTGCAACAGGAACGTGGACATCATAACTGAGGTCAAGAATGTCGGCTCAAAAGACGAGGATGGTGTTGAACTCGTGCTGGAGAACTCAGACCTTGGGATCAGCATAAGCGAATTCTTCGACCTTGAGGCAGGAGAATACGATGATGATGATACAGAAAGGAAGAAGATATACTCATTCAAGATCGCTGACAGCGTCAAGGCAGGCTCATACAACATAGAGATGAAAGCATACTATGAGGACGAAGATGAATGGGAGCGGGCAATGATCCCACTTATTGTACAGAGCTGTGCTGAGAACGACAATGGTGATACAGACGATAATGAAGACAACGGTGATGATGACGATGATGAAGAAGATGTTCAGGTCATAGTTGACAACACCCTTACTGGCGATGGCCAGGGCACACAGAGCACTGGG
>JAFGRM010000080.1 GCA_016935125.1 Candidatus Woesearchaeota archaeon | reverse complement strand
TAGCATTCAACATCGACAGGCTGATACGAAAGGGAATTGATATGATTCTGATTCATATCAGAATCATGAGGGTTTCATATTAGCCTTATTTAATAAAAACTTTTTATATTTGCTTGAAAATTTTAATCATATTGCTGATAAACAATTTAACACCTATTTTCAAAACCATGACTTGTTTAATAGAACTTTCTATTATGCAATGTTTCATATCAAATGTAAAAATCAAAGAATAAAGGGCTCTATTCGCCCTGATTCTAACCCCCACTTAATTACCCAACACAACTAAAGATTATCATCAACAACTTTGTTTTTAAAGCTTTGCTTTTTGGGTATAGGAATAACTATACTGACGTGGATATGACTACAAATCTTGAAAAAATCGCATGAGATTCTGTCTTTATCTCAGCCAGGAACCAGCCAGGAACCATCCAGTCACCTTAAAAAACCAGCAAGAAACCTTGCAAGAGAGAAAGATACTTTGAATAAGAAGAGAGAGATATTGGATTAGGGATGCTAAAATGCACTGAAATATCAATGCCTGTTTTTCTACATAATCCCTATACTGGTTGAGTTGTGTCGGGATGATGTATTAATATGCCTCTGAACCCCTAAAAAACAGCGTTCTTCAGCAGATCTTGGTTGTTTAGGGGGGCTTTTAGAAAAACGCCCCCTCAAACCTTTATGTCGGGATTATCTCCAAATAACCCCCTCCTGTCGGGATTATTCCAAATAGTCGGGATAATGCCAGAAAAAGCCCATTTAATAGTAAGAGGCTCATTCGGCATTATTCCGAATCAAAAAAAGACTAAAATATTTTAGCAAAAATTCAATTATTTAACAGACATTCCTCTATGTTGAGAAAAAGATCAATGTAAATAGCCTCTATCTAATTATGCTAAAAAGATTTAAGAAAAAATAAAAAGATTTAACCAACGGATTTAACCAGTAGATTTAACCAGTTGTATAACACAGGTTATTCCCTGTATAATCCTGTGATGCTTCTATCACATCACGTCTACCTGGATTCTCTTTAACAATCATTTTATGGATCCAGTCAAAAAAAGAGTGCTTAATGTAAACAACACCATCAATCGAGTTATCATAATGTGCTTTATTATGTGCTTTATCACAGGGTCTGCAACTATGTCCAGATAATCCTATTCCAGATATTATCTCTGATCCTATTCCAGATACGATTTCTGATTCTATTCCTGAACTTATCCCTGATTCTATTCCTGAACCTATTCCTGAACCTACTCCAGATAGGCCTATCATTTCTTCTAATCTCTTGTAAAAATCTCTTACCTGTGCTGCGCTCTTGAATACAAGCTCAACATCACTGCCTGATATATAACTTGCCAGAGGTGTCTTTTTATACATAGGATGCAGGGTTTCTGTTCCCTGAACATATCCATGACCCACTGCTTGATTTGCATTAATCGTCTCTATCTTTTCTGCTGCTCCTGCTGTTTCTGTTGTTTTGGCTGCTTCTGTTGCTTTGGCTAATATATCTCTCCTGTCCTGGCCTTTTTTAACCCTAAGATATTCTGGCATATTTCCACCCCCTACATGGTTTATACATAATTTGCACAATTGTTATCTTTTCTTTGCTCAAAGTTATCTCAAATTTGCATTAATGTTATTACTAACCTGTAATGACAAAGCTTATATTTAAATGTTTCTATTTTATAGCCACTCAATAGTGGTTAAATAATAGATTTAAGATAACGACATTGTTTTATTATCTTTAAGATAATATTCTATATAGAACAATACTGATGATTGATTTATTCTTGACAGCTGTCGAGATTATAAATCTGCAGAAGATATCAAGGATATGGGCATATAAGGATATATATCCGCAAAAAAGGCAAGGCTTAGGCAGGAGAGGACAGCAGGGGTCCTAAAGATAGAAAAGTAAGAGGTAAAGATAGAAAAGTGAGTGTTAGTGGTAGATTAAACTTAAGATAACTGTAAAAGTAGAGCAAGCAGAGAAAACTTAAGATAAGTGAGGTTTAGTCTATAGCCCGAAGGTTCCTTATTATCTCAGCCACATCATTTGGGAATGCAGATGCACCTGCAGTGAGGCCTATGTGATTACAGCAGGTCAGCTTTTCAAGCCCGTCTGAGCAAAGACCCTTCCAGTCCTTTGCAAAGTAGATGGGTAGATCTGGGTGCATCCCTATCGCTATATCCATCAGCTTCTTGGAGTTTGCGCTGGTCTCATCACCCACGACGACAATAGCTTCAAGATGGTTCTCAGAAAGCATCTCCTTAAGCGCATTTTGCCTCTGCTGGGTCGCATTGCATATTGTCATTGTCGTATCGATCTCAAGCCTGGGGAATGCATTCCCGACATACTCTTTTATAATAGAGGATAACCTGTTAAACCAGCTCGTCTCCTCTGTTGTCTTTGCAAGGATGCCAATCCCTTTTTTTTGATAGCTCAAAAAGTATGAGAAGCGGTCTGAGCATATATCCAGCCTGCTTGTTATGACTGCGCTTGTCTTTGTAAACCTTGTGTAAGCAGAGTCAAGAACCTCTTTTAGGTCTGCTCTTGCTAAAAGAGTATCATCAGAAGGCAGGAGAACATCAGAAGAGTCTCTGTAAGAGTCCCTGGCATAGGACAGGATGCCTCTTGTCTCAGGGTGAAAGCAGTTTTTTTCTGATGTCAGAAACACAACACCGTAACCTTTCTCATGATATCTCCTTGCGGTCTTCTGGGCAAGGCTCACACCCCTCTTGCAGGTCAGGTCATAGACAGAGCCTGCGTCACCGACCCTTGCTTTTATATCATCCACCAGCTCTTTTTCAAGCCCGTGTGCAGTGATCATTATGACATCCCCTTTTCTGATGGTATCAAGAGCCTGGATAATCCTGCCAGGATCATAATTCCCATTTGTGTAGCTTCCAATATCAATGGTCAGGATTCCCTGCTTGTTAAGATGCTCAACTACAGAGCTGTTGTTAAGAAGCGGGCCAAAGGTACAAACCCTGCCATCATACATCTCCCTTATCCTGTATGCGCTTTTCAGGGAATCCCCTGCACCAGCACATACCCCGTAATGTTTTGCTATAGTAAGCTTAGGCATGAGAATCACTTTTTATGTTATATTGTCTTTAATATCTCTCTTCTTTATCCTGTTATCTTCTTAATATTCAATCTTTTTCTTCCTTATCCTGTTATCTTCTTAATACTGTTCTCTTCTTTACCTGCTTGCCAGTCTTTATCCTATTGAACTTATCCTATTGAATCTCCCTTTTATCTTTAATCAGTTAATGGGTTTTTATTGTCTCTTTTATTATTTCTGTTTTATTACTTAAGAGTTTATAGTTTAAGAGTTATCTTATCCCTGCCCAGATCTTTTATATCCCTTGCCCCTATGCAGAACATGGCGATCCTGATCTCTTTTATCAGTGTATCAAGGTATTTTTCAACGCATTCTCCTGACTCATTTGCAGGCCTAAGCAGGGGCAGTGCTATCCCACAGAGATTCGCGCCAAGGCATAGCGCCTTTACTATATCTATCCCGTCCCTGATCCCGCCGCTTGCTATCAGGGGCAGGCCTGTCCTTTCTCTTGCCTCAATTATACATTCAGCAGTAGGGTTGCCCCAGTTCCTGAATCTCTCGCCAAGGCTGTTTTTGGATCGGAAGCCTTCGACAGCAGCCCATGAGGTGCCACCTATGCCAGCGACATCTATGCAGCTTATGCCTGCTGACTCAAGCGCTTCACATACAGCACCAGATATCCCATGGCCAACCTCTTTTATTATCAACGGGACATCAATCCCTGACGCTATCCTCTTAATCTTAGGAAGAAGCCCTGAGAAATCCGTATCACCCTCTGGCTGTATCGCCTCCTGCAACGGGTTTAGGTGCAATACCAGCGCATCTGCACCTATCATCCTGACAAGCTTGTTGCACTCTTTTTCAGAATATCCGTAATTCAGCTGTACAGCACCCATGTTTGCAAAAATCATTGCATTAGGCGCGTATTTTCGCACTGAAAAGCTCTCTTTGAGCTCCTCTTTTTCAAGCGCTGCTCTCATAGAGCCCATGCATATTGGGATATTGTACCTCTCTGCAGCAGCTGCAAGGTTCCTGTTGATCCTCTTAGCCTCGTTGTTCCCACCTGTAATAGGGCTTATGTAGATAGGGTATGATAGCTTTTTTCCAAGAAAAGAGCTAGAGAGCTTAATATCATCAAGGCTTATTTCAGGAAGCGCGCAGTGGATAAGCCTGTATCTCTCAAGCCCTGTTGATACCCTTGATAAGACATCATTGTTAAGACAGATGTCAATATGCTCTGCTTTTCTCTTCTCTGTCCTGTTGTCCTCTTGTT
>JAFGRM010000079.1 GCA_016935125.1 Candidatus Woesearchaeota archaeon | reverse complement strand
ATTATTTCTGATTGCAATAGTTTACCAGTTTAGCTCAACAGGCAGCAGATCAGAAGATGTGCTTCTTGATCGGCCTTCTGCTGCACTGGAAGGTGCAAAGACAGTAAAGGAATATGTTGACATATGCCTGGAGAACACTGCACAGGACGGCGTAAGGCTACTCCTGCTGCAGGGTGGGTACTATATTGTCACTTCTGACAATATACCCTTTTCTTATATTGAGGTGCCTTATTATTATGACAAGGGGGCGATTAAAGTCCCTACACTAGAAGAGATTCAGGACCAGCTTGAGCTTTACATCAGCATCAATATGTTCAGTTGCCTTGATGGCTTCAGCCCTTTTGTCAGCCAGGGATACTCTATCGAAGATGGTTCATCAGAGGTCTCTGCAGTGATAGGTGATGATGATATTGATATAGAGATGAGATACCCTTTGACAGTCACCAATGCAGGCTCAAGCAAGAGGCTGGAAGACTTCAGTGCGCATATAGATACAGATTTCGTGAACCTATATGAGGCAGCAAAGGATATTACAGAGTCGCATAAGCTTGATTATATCCCTCTTAGCAGGCTCAACCAGCTCTCTCTTGAAAGGAAGCTTAAATATGAGCTCATTAATCTAGGTGGCGGAGATGTGATATATACTTTTGTTGATGAGGCAACAGTTGATGATTATGAGCCTTTGATATTCTCTTTTGCAGCAAGATACAGTGACGGCTCAGAGCCCAAGCCCGCTTCTGGCCAGCTGAAGATAGACTATATCCCTGAACAGAACGTCAGCCTGGATTATGACCTTGTCTACAGGCTCAGCGCAAACCATGAGAATGTCAGGTTCTATACTGACTCAGAGCTCTTTGAGCTTGGGCATGACGGGACAATCAATTATACTCCATCTCCTGATGATATAGGCACGCATTATGTTATGATAAGGGCAGAGGATGATCACGACAACAAGGACATTGCGATGATGAAACTCAATGTCATAGTCGAGAACCAGGCGCCATACCTAGAGTTTATCCCTGACCAATACATTGGCCTTGGTGATGGGTTCAGCTATGCTATCTCAGCAGATGACCCTGAGGGAGACATGCTTCTCTATTCAGCAGAAAGCAGCCTTCCTGGCCTGTTCATTGATCCTATATCAGGCATGATTAACTGCACACCTGGTACCTCAGGTAGCTATCTTATCAAGGCTACAGCTGTTGACATATTCGGGAACGCGTATTCAAGGGAATTTGATCTGGTGGTTGAAGAATGACAAACGCAATAAGGATGACAAACGCAGCAGGGTCGGCAAAACCAGCAAGGATGGCAGATGCAGCAAGGATGGCAAATCCCGCAGGGATAAATGGCATTGGCTCAACAGCTTTGGCATTGTTGTATGTCATTATGTTGATATTATCTGTTGCGCCTGTTGTTGCACCAGATGAATTTGACCCGAACGATCCTTCTGCATGGCAGGACATAACTGATCCAGCTCTTGTAACCCAATACCCTGTACAGTATGGCAATTTTATCTCAGAGAATCCTGATTCTGTAAAGGACTGCCCAGACTGTTATCTTGAATTTGTCAAGTCTAACCCGAGCAAGGTTAGTGACTGCCTGAAATGCTATGAGAATTATATTGGCAAAGATAATCACAAGGTCTTGTCATGTATTGACTGTTATTCAAAATACCTAGCAACTGATCCGGCAAATGTCTTGAAATGCAAAGAATGCTACAGGACCTATCTTTCAGCAGATCCGGCAAATGTCAAGAATTGCATAGAATGCTACAGGCTTGCGATAACTGACGACAACACCCTTCTTCAGAACAACACAGCTGCCTTTGTCGTGTTTGCCAAGAATTCAGGGCATAAGGTTAATTTTGAAGGTGTTGACAGTTCTATTGTGAGTTATAAGGATGGGGTCTTTTCAACGAAAAAATCCAGTTTCACGCTTGAGGACCTGGGAAAGATCCAAAGCAATCTGAAGCTTGACGGCTTTAGGATAGATGCAAGTGGAAGTATTGAGCTGTTGCAAGGAGGAAATCCTGCACACATCCTCCAGGGAACAATTGGGCTTGATGCATATGGTGACTTAACCCTTTCAGGTGAAGGCGCAATATACCAAGGTGGATTGACAGGATCAATACAATCCCTGCCTATCAGGCTTGCCAGTGATTCTGTCTTTAGGATAAACAAGGACGGAAAGGTTGATCTTGTAGGGGATGGGGCCATCAATGTCAATGGCAAGGTATATGAGATAAGCAACTGGAAAAACATCCATTATACTGAACTTAAACTTCCAGATGGAAAAACAGTATATTCCCTGAATGGCGAGATTCAGGATAATCTGGCTTTTGTGTTTCAGGACGCAGAGTTTGAGAATATGCATGCATATGCACCGGCTTTGGTACAGGTATTTTTTGATCCAGAACACAACAATATGCCGAATATAGCAGCAACTGAAGATATAATAGTTTCCGGAAACACCTTTGATGCGTTGTTTAAATCTGACAAAACCACGAAAAATAATCTTTTTATCCATTCAGCTGGTGTACTCTCTGAATTCAGGGGCAGCGGAAGCATAAGATTTGATGATGATAATGGCCAATACCTGCTTACGCTTAACAATGGGATAGTTGCAACAGAGGACGGAAGCTATGTTGCAAAGGAGAACACATTTAACATGGGCCAGGAAAAAGGGACATTCTTTATTGACAGCGAAGGTGAGAGCATGCTTGCAGAGTATGACAGCGAGATCTGCAATAGCTATGAGTGTGTCACTAACAGCAACTATGAGTGCATCTATGCAAGAGACAGTGAAACAGGAGAGATATTTGAATGGGGTGATGGGATACATCTGGATCCATTTATGCAAGAAACAACTGATGAAGAGGTCAAACAATTATATGAAGAGGATCAACAGTATTGGATCAATACAATGATGTGCCCTGCGGGTTTAGGCTCGCATTTGACTGGAGATGCAATATCAAGGATAACCGGCAATGCAATGGCACAAGCGTGCAGCGTTGTTGAGACAGCCAGGCTTATGCTTAGCATGAAGAAGCTTGTTGAAGAGCCTGTAAAAGAGCCAGCCGGGTATTCATATACAATCTTTTACAAGGAGGCAGATGGGGTAAATAAAGGCGACTGGGTCAAAAAAAGCGGTGTTATTGGCGTTGAGATATCTGGAATCGACAATCAGATGTTTTATGACAAGGAAGATGGCAGTTTCTATGAGCTGGTCGATGATGAGATCATAGTGCATACAGACTTTGAGGTAGAAGACTCTTTAGAGGATGTGTTGTCTGTAGATAACAATGGTAACAGATTTGTAAAAGACCCAGGTGTCCTGTATCCTGTAAAAGATGAGTACGGGAATATAATAGATACTGTCAGTACCACATTTAGATATCCTGAACATGACTATACAAATAGTTATGCTGTTGCAGGTGGTGATGGAGAAGGAGATGGTGATGCTGACAGCGGTATAGAGGCATCTGAAATACCACAAGGATACTTATCTACAGCATATAATAGTGTCATAAGTACGATAAAGAGTACAGTAAATAGTATTAATGCAGAGCTTGGGAATAACGATGGCAGAGCTATAGGGGCAGGTATTGTTATTACTGAAGCAAAGATGGGTCTTGCAAAAGGGCTCAGTCTTGAAGATACAGCTGATTTAATACGTGCTAATCATGAAGGGATAGATGAGGATTTGCTGAGTGCGATAATGGCTTCTGTAGCGCCACTAGAGCAACCTTCATTAGAGCAGCCTTAGTGTGTAAGCCTTAGAGTGTAGAGAGTGGCATTCTTGTTGGGATCTGAATTGGCATATCATGATAATGACTTGAGAATTTAGCAGGATTAGGATGAATGTAGGGATTAGCAAGATTAGGATGAGTTTTTCTTAAGCTAACATTTTTTCAGCATTTCAACAGTTTTTCATAAGCTTTTTTGTTGTAGCTCTTTATTCTTGATAAGATCTCTTGCATGTCATTAGGATCTGTAGAGACTATCTTTTCCAATGTGCAGCCTACATCTTCATAAAGGCCTAAAAAGAGTTTGGCTGCATCCTTGTGCAGTTCTCCGCCAAACCTGCTGTTCAGTGATGCATTAAGGAAAGGAAGGATAGTCGGTTCAACTGTCTCAGATACAAGGGCTATCATCTCCTCATAAACATTTTCTTTATAACTGTTGCTTTTTATCCTTATATGCATAGGTTCATGGTGGAAGAGTTTTGTGTCAAGATACTCTTTTGTGCCATGTCTTAGAAATTCCTGTTTCTTGTCTGGTGTTGCAGCGGCTTTTTTATACCAGGGAAATGATGCAAGATATGATAGTTTCTCCTGCATGTCTTTAATATTGCCATAATTGCCTTCATGGAAAATGCCGTTTTCCCATTTTGCATAGATCTTGCTGACATTGTCTTCTATGCCAGTCAGGTCTGCGTGCACATCTTTTCCATATTTCCATGACACGATTGTTCTTCCAAGATAAGAATCATAAAATCCAATGCCTTCAAAATCCCCTTTATTTGTTTGTGATGTGAAAAATCTATAACTGACAGGTTTCAACCCGTATTCTGAAAAATCAGTGTTTGTCCTTTTGCCATGGTCGATTATAATGCCTATGTATGTTGATTGCGGCTCAGTTATCTGCAGCGGAGTTTGCCTATTCAACTGCCTGTTCGTCCTTTCTTTGAGAACTGATATGACCTCTTTTATTACAGAGGATTCTGCTGCCTGGAATACATACCCCCTCTCTAGCAATTCTTCTCTTATCAGCTTTGGGTCTCTTGGGCTATCTATTGTTCCAATGTCAACAGGATTAATATCTGAATAGAGAATACTTTTGCTTTTCCTTAATGTTTGTCTTAATATTGACAGCTTTTCCTTTGTGTCTTTATAGGGTTTTTGTTTCGGGTTTAAGAGATGCCAGATATCATATGTTGCTAGATCATAGCCTGCTTCGATAAATCTGCTGTATCTTCTTAGCTCCTCATTTATTGAGATATTCTTAGGCCTTGTTGTAATCAGGTTTGTAGGGTAAGTATCCATTAGAGGTAAGGGAGCTAGACAGAGCATCCCATTGGCGAGCGTGCAACATGTTTTTAGGAATTCCCTCCTCTCAAAAGTTCTCATGTCATGACGAGAATGCCTTAGTGTATATAAACATTTTCATCAATTATCCCTTGCCATTAGTGCTTATACATCAATCTATCTTAAGCATTACATCAATCTATCTTAAGCATTACATTAGGCTCTCTTAAGCATTATGTATTAATCCAGAATAAGCCATCATATCCATTATGGCGCTTTTTTTAGCTTTGGCTTTTTTATCAGCCATAACCCTGATTTCCTGCCTTTGCTTTTTTTCTCAGGTTGCTTTAGTTGGCCTTTTTGGGCTTAGCTGATCCTGCTGCTTTTCCAGGCTTTTTTTTGGCAGCTGAATCATTATTCTTGTTATTTTTCTCCTTGGCCTTGACGCTATATATAAGGATTGTTGTTGCAATTATAACAGCTATAAGGAGTGCTATTATTATCGCAGTGTACTGGGAAAAGAATGTCTTTGTGTTCTGCCATAGGACCTTATACCAGGGGTCCTTGTTGAGCACGACAAGTTCAATGTCCGGGCTTATGGCCCTGCCCCCCCTGCCGTCGTCTGCGATGAAGTTTATGTACCTTATTCCGTACCAGCCTTTTTCAGGCGTCAGTGACGCTATCCCGTTCCTGATCTCTGCTGATATGTTGCTGACAGGGGTCGAGCTGAAGCTTATCTCGTCTTTGTCTTCATCAAAAACAAGCCTGTTCAGGTTGATCTTTTTCACCCTGTTCTTGTTCCATATGTAGCAGGTTGAGTTTTCCTGTGTTGGCATCTCCTCTTCATATGCAGACAATGATCCTTCTGAGCCTTCTTGGCCGGCAGTTGCGTTCGCCATCTCTGATGTCATGTTGGTCATGTTTTCCTGGTCAGGCTGAGCTGCTCTCTCACTCTTCAGGCTTGTATATGTGAAAAGCAGTATTATTAGGATAAAAAGTAGAATCGCAAGCAGGATAATAAAATGCGTGAAAGGCTTTTTATGCCTTTTTTTTGATTCTTTTTCCTTGGCCTGCTTTTTTGTGTGCTTTTCGCTTCCCTTCTTGCCAGCTTTGCTTTTTATTTTTCCGATAAGATAAGCAAGCAATAGTATCAGGAGGAAAAGTATGAATCCTATAAGCAGATAATACCTGTATAAGTAGATCTGGTTGTATACCTTTGCCCATGCGGTTTTTAGTGCAGAGACTTTCTCTTCTTCTGCAGCTCCTGTCTCGTTTCCGGCAGTGCTTGTTGTACCTGTTATGTTCGTTGTGCCTGCAGTGTCTGCTGTTATGTTCGTTGTGCCTGTAGTATCTGCTGTTATGTTTGTTGTTGCAGTGCCTGCTGTTATGTTAGTTATGTTAGCACCATCTGTTGAGGTTATGTTTGCGGATGCAGTAGCAGTAGCGTTATCAAGGCTTGCATTTTCCACAACAGTTGCATTCTCAGCTGATATTGGCTCTTCCCTTACTATCTTAAAGAGGTTTGCAAACCAGGAAAAGAACCTTTTTAGTGCGCTCTCTTCGCTTTTTTCCCCTTCAGCATCTGTTGTTGCAACAGTGGCATTCCCTGCTTCTCCTGTTGTTGTAGCTGCCTCTTCTGGAGTCACTGTTACATTACCAGTTGCGCCTGAGCTTGCGTTTGCCTGGCCAAGCTCTGGAGGTGTTGTTGCATTCCCGGCAGTTGCATTGGTTGCATTATCTGCTCCGCTTGCTGGAACTGAATCAGGCCAGAAGTACCAGATGCAAAATATTAGCAGGCCTATCAAGAGGATTATTGCGATTATGATCGCGATAGTCACCCATGGCCATGACCTGACCCTTGCAATGAATCCCTGCTTCTTTTCTTCAGAAGAGACATCAGATACACCCTTCTCTGCTGATGCACCCTTCTCTGCTGATGCACCCTTCTCTGCTGATACACCCTTATCTGCTCTTTCTGCTGCCCTCCTCTCTTTTTCTGCAGCTTCTGCCTTTTTATGGGCGTCAGTTATCTCTTCTGCCTCAGCTTCCTCTGGCCTCTTTTTCTTCATAAGATGGTATGTGATTATTATCATTGCCAGTATAATGAGCAGGATTAAGAATAGCAGCAGCCATAGCAATGACGACCTGTTACTGCTGATAAAGGATTCCTCTTCAGGAGGGGCTGTCTCGTTTCCCATTGCTGACTCGTTAGTGATGTTCATGCCTGCAGTCATATTGGCAGGAACACTGCAGTTTAGGATTATGACAGAGATGTTGTATATCTTCTGGAGCTCGCCTCTTTCTGTTGATATCTCTATGCTGAACTGATCTGGGCCTGTTTCCCTGTCTTTTGAGCTGACCAATACGTAATCAGTTGCAGTGCTGTTTTTTCTGAGCACGAGCTGGCTTAGTGCAGAATCTGCAAAGCCAGCATCATCTGTTTTGATATTGTACCAGTTTATGATCTCGCCCTTGTTTACGATCTGTATAGGGATTATGTGGTCTTCCTGCATGCAGAGGCCGTATTCTGCTGTTGATTTTGGCTCGAATGCAGAAGGGCTTATTATCGTGCCGTTTTCTGTCAGGCTCTCATTGTTGATTGCAAAGGCCTTGCCGAGCACAAGGTCAAAATCATAGCATTCCCTCCTTAGGCTTAGGAAGAAAGGCGTGGATGTCATGAACCCTGATTTTTTTGAGTATGTGCTGAAATTGAGCCAGTGGTCGCCGTATACGTCGCATGGCATGGTCACAAAGACATAGACCTTTTTTTCCTGCCCAGGCTCAAGAAAGACCGGGTTTTGGCTTATGGAATAGTACGAGGCAGGGATGTCGACCCCCAGGCTAAAACTATCGCTGTAGTCGCCAGTGTTCCTTAACGTGAACTCGTATTCAGTGGGTGAACAAGGGCAGTTTGAGAAGCTGTACTTAGGTATTGCCACATTCAGGTTCAGGCATGGCTTGACCCTTATTTTTTGCGTTATGCGCTTTGTTGTCGCGTCGTTAGCAGTGATGTCTATATATAGGTCGTATTCACCTTCAGCATCAAAAGGGGGTGTTATGAAATCCTGCACAAGCTGGGACTGGTAAGGATCAAGCACAAAGCTTTGCGGGATTATTGATGTCCATTTTGAGGCATCGCCTGATGCATGTATGGTATAGTAGTTCGGCAGAGGATTGTTGTTGAATATTGAGATCTTATCGATGAATGTCGATCCCCTGCATATGTCTATTATTGCGTTGTTTGATGTGGCTGAGAAGTCTACTTCTGCATTGACAGCAATGGCGCTGATTGTTAAGAGCAGGAGCAGCATGAAAAGCGATAAGATAATGTTTGTTTTCCTATTGATTTTAATCCCCCACATTGTTGAATACATTACATTAATACCTTATCAGCACGATAAATTACATTAATATATAAAGTTTTCGGTAATGTTGCCACTGCAAAATAACAACCTAAATTATCGCATCTGCTACCGCAGCTTATATTCGCTTATCTTTTTGTTCTTAAAACAAAGACCTCAAAAAAGAAATCGGATGATAAAAAAGGATAAAAAATAAAATAATATGGCCGCTTAATAACTTAATAATAAGTCTGGCCTACTTCTTCGTTGTTCTCACTCTCTTCATCCTTGCCCTTAAGCTTACCGAAACCGATAATAAGGCCTAGGATTACAAGGAGTATCACGAGGACCAAAAGCCCGATAAGAAGCACGTTCTTTACGTCCATGCCATCTGCTGGTGCCTCTTCAGGTTCAACTACATTGCCTTTGAGTGTGAACTGCTTTAGGCTCTTTCCGTTTGATGTGACGTCAACAGAGAACATGTGCTCTCCTACCTGTGCATCCTCTTTAGCTGAGACATAAAGGTATACTGCCTTTGATTCTCCGCCCTGTAGCACGATGATGTTTGCAGGACTAATCTTTACATCAGCCCAGTCCTGATAACCATCGATCGAGACTACGTATGTCTTGGCTTCAGTTCCAGCATTGCTCAGTGTAAGTGGATAGATGACACCGCCTTCACCCTGTGCAAGATCCTGTGTTGTCGGGCCGACAGTGATTATTGTCTTTGGCTCGGAAACAGGCTCTTTTGTAGGGACTACGCATGTCTCATCCTCATAGACTGTGATCTTCCTTGTCTCTTTTTCAACCTCATCACCATCGTCGTATTCAACGGTTATCTCTGCGTTGTATACGCCAGGTATGGTGCACTGAGGGATCCTCAGGTAAAGCTCTTCAGATGTCTTCCTGTCCTCTTCTTCAACCTCATCGATATAGTCTGTTGCTGAGATTCCAAGCTCTGGGATGCTTACTGTGACCTTTATGCCATCGTCTTCATCAACTGCGCCGATGTTTGCGATCCTTACTGTTGTAAGAAGTGCTCTTCCTGCCATGACACCGTTTGATGGTGAGAAGATTATGTCTTTTATTATCATTGAGTGCCTGTCTGCATTGATGTCCAGCTCATAGGTCTCGGTTGTTGTGTCTCCGTCCCTGTCGTCTACCCTGACCCTAAGCTTGTATAAATCCTGATCCATCCTGTAAGGAAGCTTTAGTGTGAATGACTTTACATAAGTCCTGTTTGCCTTCATATCAAATACATCTGAGATGTCTTCGATTAGGTCATCGTGGTCATAACCCCTCATCACGACTTCGATCTGGGCATCTTCTACATCTGCAGTTGCGGTAACTTCGACCTTTATGCTAAGCTCGTCGTCCCTTTCAAGAGCCCTGATGCTTGTTGTCGAAGATGAGTATATCTCGTCACCTTCAACCTTCACTTTATCTATTGTCACTGGTACAGCGAGTGCTGTTGAGGCTGCTACAATCGCTACTATAAGTAGAAGCACAATGTTTAATCCCATGTTTCCTTTTTTCATTTTATTTGACCCCCTAGGTTGTTTTTGTTTTATCGTCACAGAGAGAATAAACCCTCTTCTGTAAGTGTAATTTATATCAACTATTTAAATCTTTCGTTTATGTTAGTATATGTCAGTGGTTACTTAATGTGACCATGAGTAAGTTAAAAAAATATAAAAACAATACCAAAACAAAATCATGACATTATTTATGATATTGTTATGAACCTGTAGACAACCCTCTTTACGTTATCACTTGAAACAGTGATTCTCAGAGGATAATATCCAGGTGCTACACCTTCTGGTATCCAGAGCAGAAGGCTGCGTGTAGCCTCATCGCCTCTGTCCAAGTCAAATGGGCCTGCAGATGCTCTTTCACCTAACTCAAGTGAAACAACGCTTATCTTGACATTCTCAAGGTCAAAATCTCCGCTGTTCTTAAGAGAGATCCTCATGTTTATCTCTTCACCAGGGGAGATGAACTCGCCGCCCGGGTTCACGAAGTTGATGCTTGAGATGAAAATGCCGTATTCGTCTTTTTTCTCCTCTTCTTCGAATACAGCTACATGGTTGTTTATTGTGAATGTCGCATCTGTGATATCGTAGTTGTCAGTGCCTTCGATTGCATCCCTGGCAGTCACCTTCAACAGATAGGTTGCCTGGTCAGGATAAGCTCTTGTATCCCAGCTGTATGTGCCGTCGTTCTCCTCTTCTGTTGCGATCGCTGTCCATGTCAGGCCTCCATCAAGGCTGTAGTCGATGTCTATTGTGAGCGGATTTCCCAGCGCTGAGATAGCAAGCCACCTTATATCGACTGTCCCCCTCAGCACCTCTCCTCCGTTAGGATATATTATGTTGACAGCTATGCCGTCGACAAACTCGGCAACATAGGCCCTGAACGTGTCTGTTGAGGTAAAGACCCCGTCAGTCACTTCCACAGTCACATCGCTGAATCCCATCTGCTCATCCATCGCAATGCAGTCGATGTACCTGTTGCCGTCGACCAGGCATTCTGCAATAGATGCGTTGCTCTGCCCGGTTATTGTGAAACTTAGCTCGTCATCAGCATTGTCTGGGTCGTTCGTATTTTCCCAGAGGTCGATGACATCATCGTTGTATCCTGAGTTGTAGTCAAGGAATACGTCCGGGAGCGTCATTGCCGGTGGAGCGCAGTTGCACCCCTCGTCGATCTCCCCGTCGCAGTCATTGTCAAGCCCGTCGCAGCATATCTCTTCAATTGGGCCTACTTCAGGTATTATTATAATCCATGCGCCCCAAAGGCCGCCGCCTAGCCCATTGTCCAGGCAGTCTCTTTTCTTTGTTCCAGCCACGCATTCACCGACATCAGTTCCAAATGCCTGAGTCTGTGAGCTTCCAGCAGTGCATACACCGCACACACCGCCCTCATCAGTTGCGCCGTCGCAGTCATTGTCAAGCCCGTCGCATACCTCAGTTGT
>JAFGRM010000078.1 GCA_016935125.1 Candidatus Woesearchaeota archaeon | reverse complement strand
TAGCGAGGCAACGCACATCGCTCCCAATCGGCGAAAGGATTGCCATGACTAAGCTACAGTCCCATGCTTTTGTTCAGGACTAAATGACTGTATTTAAAGGTTTTGGAATTTTGGGTTCATCTACTTATTTTGTATTTGTTCTGAAAAGACATATGTCATATTGAAGCTAAACTCAGATAGTGCATAATCCGTTGGTGTGGTCATATAATCATATTTAGTCCTGCCTAATATGGCTTAATATATCTTTCATCTTCAGGCAGTCATCAAAAGGTTCTGGGCTTTCGTTTATTATGGTTATATCAAGCCTGTTTTTAAAGACAGACTCAAGAAAAGGTGTTATGGCATCTTCAGATGTTATGATATGCCTCTTTTCTCCTTTTTCAGTCCATTCTATCCCTGAAAAATGAGAGTGGATATGGTCGAGCTTTGGCTTTGCTTTGTTTATAGTGTCGATAACATCCTGATAATCTATAGCACCCTGTTGCCTTGCCTTCAGGTGCGCAAAATCTATTGTCAGATGACATCCAGTATCCTTCCTTAGCATGAGCAGTTCATTTAGGGATCCGAACTGGCTTGGTTTTCCTGTCACTTCAGGTGCAAGCCTTACTTTCCAGCTGTTTTCCTTTATCTTATCGTGCAGAACATCAATCTGTTCAGAGATCCTGCTGTATGTCTCTTCTGCAGTCTTATCCTGGTAGAATCCTGCATGAAAGACAACATACCTCGCACCTAAGAGCTCTGCTTTTTCGCAGCTGTCTAATATCCTTTTTACCGATGCCTGAACCTTATCTTTTTCGCTGGATGCAAGATTTATATAATACGGCGCATGCACAGAGAGCGTTATCCCAAGCTCAGCTGCTTTATTACCTATCTCTTCAGCGTCATGCCTAGCCATCCTGACACCGTATGTGAACTCAACTTCAAGCGCAGAAAGCCCATGTTTTTTTATCTCTTCCAGTGCAGCAGGATATCCCATCCCTGCAGTTCCGGCAGGACCGATCCTGATCATTTTGCAGCGACCTCGACCCTTATGAAATATTTTGAGAACCTCATGATAATTGTTGAGAGGATCATCGAGTAGAATATCATAGCGAGCACAAGGTTTAGCACGAGATTGCCTTCTGGTATTGTAGAAAACGTCACTCCCCCTATGTTATAGTTCAGGAGGCTGAATGCGACAATTGCAGCTGCAATGCCCTTCGGTGCGTTCAGCGCGATAAATACCTTCTCTTTTAGCCTGTAGTCTGAGTTATAGAACGAGATGAATACTGAAAGGAACCGTATTGCAACAGTGGCTATGAATATTATCATTGAAAGCCAGAAGAAAGACCAGCTTAAAGACGGCGTGATCTTAAGGCCTATCAGGATGAATACGATTATCACGAGTGAGCTTGAGAACATGCCAGAGAAGTCAGTGAGCACCTTTTTCTTTTTTACATAATAGTTTCCGTACATGAGCCCAAGCACAGTGACACCCAGAACACCGCTTCCTGACAGGTTTTCTGCAAGGATATATGCAAGGATGCATGATGTTATCACGATTATTGGCGATATCGCCTGTGAAAAGAATTTTTTCATGAGCTTTATTGTGATAATTCCTATCACAACACCTGCGCCGATGCCTGTTATGAACTGCTGCAGGAGGCCAATGAACTGTGACATGTATTCAGGAAGCACACCCTGGCCTTTTGATAGGTTTTCCATGAAGCTTATGACAATAAAAGGCAGTAGCACAGTAAGCGGCGTGTTGATTATTGATTCTACTTCAAGCAGGCCGGTTATCCTGTTCTGCTTTTCCTTGAAGAATGTCAGCACGGTATCAGCACTGGTGCCTGAGATTATTGCAGAGAAGATTATTGCAAAGAATATGTTTCTCATCCCGAATAAGGCGTATGTTATGCCTGAGATTATTATGAAATAGAGCAGGATGGTCATGATGGAAAGCTTTGATGCGTCAATGGTTAGCGTGTCGAATTCCCTCCACTTGAACTTTGCAGAAGAGTCAAATATGAGCATCACAAGAGAGAGGATGCCAAGAGAGATGATAAATATCTGCGGGAAATCTATGAGCGGGCTGTTGTTATAGTTCAGGTTGCCTATGATAAGCCCTACCAAGAGCAGGAAGAGGATGTTAGGGATCTTCAGCCATCTTGAAAGGATGCATGAGAGTACGCCCAGCATCAGCAGTATTGTCAGGTGTGTAAGTATAAGCAGCGGTTCCATCCTTGCCTCTTTTAATTTACCCCTTTATTTTAAATTTTTTATTATTATATCCATTTAACTGCCTGTGCTCAGAACTTTGTCTTTGTATATATATAGCTTTTGTTTTAAATCTTGTTTTAAAGATATGGCAACCATATAGAAATCATACGGCAATGTTAAACATATAACAATGAAAAATAAATATAACAATGAAAAAAGCATAAGCTATTAAAACAAGTTGGCATCCTATCTTATAAAAGGATATGATGATAAGTATTATATGATGATAAGTATTATATGATAATAAGTATTATATGATGATATAATGATAAGTATGATGTTTATTGACATACATTCGCACCTTGACCTCTTTTCCGAGGATGAGATTGGGGTTGTGATAAGGAACGCAGAAAGGTCAGGCCTAAAGCACATATTGGGTTCAGGCATATGCCCTGAGTCAAACAGGAGGATACTGGAACTGTCAAAAAGGTTTGGCATTGTCAGGCCATCAGTAGGGCTCTATCCGATAGATGCGCTTGCAGCAGAGAAGAAAGGCACATCTGCAATAGAGAAGTCCACGCCTGCAGAAGACAAGGGCATGTCTGCAGCAGAGAAAGGCATGTCTGCAGAAGGGTGGGGCAGGCAACAGGAGTTGTATATTGATGCAGAGATTGATCTTATCAGGAGCAGGAAGGATTATATCTCTGCGATTGGTGAGATTGGGCTCGACTATAAGACTGGGAAGGACAAGGAAGGGCAAAAGAGGCTCTTTAAGAGGATGCTTGCGCTTGCAAAAGAGCTTGATAAGCCTGTCATAATACATTCAAGAAAGGCTGAGGCAGATGTTATTGAGATACTTGAGGAATGCAATGCAAAAAAGGTAGTCATGCACTGCTTTTGCGGAAAAAAGAGGCTTCTTTTCAGGGCGATTAAGAACGGCTGGTATTTTTCAGTGCCTACAAATGTTGTCAGGAGTGAACAGGCACAGTTCCTTGCAAGGGAGGTTCCTCTGTCACACCTGTTCTGCGAGACTGATTCGCCTTTCCTGAGCCCATATCCTGACAAAAGGAACGAGCCTGCTTTTGTTGTTGAGAGCTACAGGATGGTTGCAGAGATAAAAAAGCAGGACATAGCAGAGGTCGGGAAGAATGTATACATGAACTGGCAGAGGCTGTTCTTAGGTTTTGGGTTCTTGGTCTTGAGTTTTGGATTTTTCTTATCATACTGAAGCTTTTAGTTTTTTTGTAGGTTTTGGTTTCTTTCGGTTCTTTGGGTTTTTGTAGGTTCTTGGTTTTGTGTTGGTTTTTTCCAGGCTGTTCCTCATAGCCTGGCTCTTGTTTCTTTTTTGGTTTGGCCTAAAGCAAGTAATATCACGCAGTAGTGAAGAGTTAAGTTTATATAAAAAAAGATCAGATATCCCAAGGAATGGATACAAAGTTTGAATTCAGGGTGGAAAGGGACCTAAAAAAAGAGGAAAAAGAGATAGAGCTTATAGAGAAGAATATCAGCAGGATCAATGACAAGCTTCTCGACAAGGTGCCTAGCAGGTTTTCTATAAGGGATGTTATCAATGCGGTGTTCGGCTCCCTTATCATGGGAATCACCTTTACGCTTAAGGGCGGAACAATAATGACAGCAGTAAACCTTCACCCTTGCAATATTGTAGTGATAGTGGCAGCCACTCTTCTTGTCCTGATAGCAGAGATATATTTCATATCATATACCCGGGTGCGTGACAAGAGCAGCAGGAGGCTGGGCCAGTTTTTAACAAAGAGGCTGTTTTCGCTTTACGGAATAACCCTTTCTGTATCATTCATGCTTGTATATCTTTTTAATCTCCAGAACAATTATCTGGTCATAACATTCAATGATGTGCTAAAGCTCGTGATCCTGGTATCATTCCCATGCGCAATAGGTGCAGCTGTTCCAAGCCTTCTTAAGAAATACTAAAGATATTAGGCAGCAGGATGCAATTTACTTTTTAGATGCCTTGCTTATGTATCTATTGATTTATGTGTATATTGATATTGTTGAACCTGGATGGCATATGGTGGGTGCATTGGTGCTTTATCCTGTGTCGTGATAACCAGGGTCTCCGCCGGGATTCATGTAGCTTGGGCACTTCCTGCCAGTATATCCTGATTTGAGGGTGCAGCATCCATAACCGCAGCCAACCCAGTACTCCACAGGCCTGTCAGGTACGCATGTTTCCTGTGTTATAGGGCAGCCGAAGGCATCACATTTGCCGTTGAATCCACCGCATCCTTTGCTCATAAAACAGCTGCATGAGTAAAACCTGCTTTTTTCTTCAGGTGTATATGGCAGGCTTGGCATAGTCTCACCGTCTTTTAAGACATCCTTGCCAACACAGTCTCCGAAGTTTCCATACTGATCAATGCATCCTTTGGGTACCAGTGTATCAGCATAGCTGTCAATGTCAAAATTCTCGTTTGGTATGTGCATTTGGTTTCCGTGCTCGTCAGTTCCGATCGAATACTCGCATGTATTTGAGCCAGGGTCGCCTGCACAGAGATTTCCGTCGGCAAATCCGATAAAGGTCCAATCAGAGCAGTCATCATATCCATTGCAGTTCCATTCTACATTCCTGCACGTGCCAAATGTGCCTGAATCATCTGCGTTGGGATTGATGTTTATACGGCCTACATTGCAAACCTGGCAATTTGTGCACTGCATATTAAATGCAAACGGGCTGTTGTTAGGCGATCTGCACCTAGAGCCTGTAGGGCATGAGCTGTTGCATAAGATCTTGCCTCCGCATCCGTCTGAATGCAGGCCGCAGTCTCCAGGTTCGCATTCTGTCTTTGTGGGTGTGCAGTTCTCTACGCAAAAGCCTGCAGAGCTGCCTGCTGTGAGCTCTGCTGCGCAGAGTATCTTTAGCTTCTGGCTGCAGTCTTCTGTACTCGATGAGAACCATCTCCTGTTTTTTGCTGTAGGGTCCCCTATTGTTCCTGAAAGGCTTTCTATGGAATATGTCCAGCCTTTACAGGTTCTGTTGTCTTCCTCAAACCAGTAGTACTTGCCCCTGGAATCTGAACCTGTCCAGTATGGGGTGTCATCTCCTGTCCCCACATAATTTGGTGTGATGATATTTCCATTAAGAGCGTCATTCCAGTTGCCTGCGAACATGGTAAGCTCTGTTGTCTCCCTGTTGTACCAATACATGGGCTGGAAATCATCATACCCGTATCTCTTAGGCATGTATAATATAAAATCTGACTTTTGCTTGTCTTCTTGTAAGTCGGGGTTGGTCTTTTCCCTGAATGATACGAGTGCGTGAACATTTTCTATATTCAGCTCTGCAGGCTTTTCAATAAGGCATATATCATCAGCGCTAGCCCGGTTCCCAAAATTGCCAGAATAGTTATTTTCAGTTTTGTATATGACTGTGCCCGCCGGTATTTCGCAATGGTAGCCTGTAGGGCAGGCAACATCACAGCTTAGTGATTCTGTTTCAGCGAAGTCAGGAATGCCGTCTGCGTCGCTGTCTCCGTTTACAATGCCCAAAACAGGGCAGATGCAGAGCAAAAACATCCCTATTGATAGCAGTTTTTTCATTTTCATCAGCCAGTCTTTTGTTGTTTTTTTTAATGGTCAGCTCTTCTTGATATCTTAATCTTAATATAATTTTTATTAATATGATCTAATATATTATAGTTCCTTTGCATACATTGCCTGAAAACCAAATTGGGTCTTTCTTGACTGCAAACTGGTAGACATAGCCTTTGCCATGCATTGTCTTGAAAAAATTCTTGTAGTCTATCACCCTTATTATCCTCTCGTCTGAGGCTCCGTTGTTCAGGCTGTATATGGTAATAAAGTGCTCATTGTCAAGAGGGTCGCAGTCAAAATCCTCAAGGTAAAATTTATTGTCCATCTTATCTATCTCCCTCCACCTGTCAGAGATACCGTCGAGAATACCTATATCTCTGTCCACGATCGCATCATGCACCTGCTTAAGCCTGAAAGGCGCATTATAGCTGAAATCCTTTATGATGCTCCTTGAGCTGTTCTTGTCGATAGTGAGCGGGTATTCGAGACTTACTGAGACGGTGTTGTCCTTTATCCTGACATTGATCGAGACATTGTCAGTCTCTACATACCCCATGCTAAAATCAACGCTTGGGCCTATTATGTTGATGCCCTGTCTTCTGAATGAATCAAGGTTGATTGTTTCCTGTAACCTGACAAGGATGTATTTTTCAAGCCGTTCCTCTATCTCAGTGATCCCTGGGAATTTGTATTCATCTACATCAGTGATGTATATAGGCACCTTCTCTCCAAAGTATTCTGTATAGCTAGCTGAATTAGAATAATCATCCCCATAAAATGCTGCATCATCTGGGTTGATGTAACCTCCGTGCAGGCCGATATCATAAAGGCATTCATCAGTAACGACCTGCAGCGCGTTTTCAAAATACATCTGGACTGCTTTGGTTTCTGAATGGTCAGCAAGGCTGACAAATGACCTTTTGTATGAGTTTAGGTACATAACCAGGGCTACGCTGAAAAGAAAAATCAGACCTACAATTATAAATATAGTGACCTGCCCCCTCTTTTTATCCACCAGCATATGCTCAGTTCATACAAAGAGCAATATAAATAATTTTCTGTTTGCAGCATGCGAACAGGCCATAAGGGCAATAAAATTTGAATCCAGCAAATAAATTGAATCAATAACATAGATTATCTTTTTGGTAATAGGTTAAAGAGCAGTTAAAAATCCAAATTTACGAAAACTATTTAAACTAAGTTTTTGATGATATATATCATATATTTCAGTTAAGAGAAATATCTATAAAAAGAGATATCAGTCAAAAGAAAGTTGGCATGGCAATAAAGAAGAGATAAAGGAATATAAAAGATAGCAATAAAAGAAAAATAAAGGTGTAATAAAAGATGAAAAAGAATATCTTATCTGCAGTTATAATATTTATGTTTCTTGTTCCGCTCAGTCTCGCACTTGT
>JAFGRM010000077.1 GCA_016935125.1 Candidatus Woesearchaeota archaeon | reverse complement strand
GCATTCAACATCGACAGGCTGATACGAAAGGGAATTGATATGATTCTGATTCATATCAGAATCATGAGGGTTTCATATTAGCCGATTTCTTCAAAAACTTTATAAGGCTTGAGGGAGTAATTTATCGTGATGAAGATAAAGACATTAAGCAAGTCTGATATAAAACAGCTAAACAACGAGATATTAAGCATCTATGGGATAGAACCCCTTACAAAAAAGGATAATGTTTTGGTCGAAGAGCACGAAGATGGCCTGAAGCTGATAAGGGTCAATGGGAAGTATTCTTATTTTTTGCATGATGGAAAGCCTGTTCCTACCCTTAAGGCTGAACCCGGGTTCCTAAAAAGGATAACTGTTGACATGGGCGCAGTCAGGTTTCTTTGCAGCGGAGCTGACCTTATGCGGCCAGGGATAGTGGATATTGAAGATGGCATAAAGGCAGGCGACATTGTTGGGGTCATTGATACAGACAACAGGAAGATGCTTATGATCGGCTGTGCAATCCTTGACAGCGATGCCATGAGAGAGCAGAAATCAGGAAAAAGTGCAACAAGCCTGCATTATGCTGGAGACAGGATATGGAAGAAAACGTAAAATTTAAATGAGGCAGCTTATTCTCGATTATTATGGCGATGAAGATATGTGATTTCTGTAAAAACAAGGTGCCTGAGGGCGGCCAGTGCAACAAGTGTGGGTTTATTGATGGCCTAAGAAGGCAGCCTACTGATGCAGAGTTCAGGCAGGCAAGGCAGATAAATAAAGAGAATAATTATGAACAGTTCAAGAACCTGGACATGCTTCTTTTGGATTGATGGTAAAGCCCTGATAGATTTAGTAGCCAAGTTACATCCCTGATAGATCAGTAGCCATGATAGATCAGTGACAATGCATTGGTCCTATCAAGATAACTACTGATTATCTGCTATATTTATCTCCTGTTCTTTTGTATGGCCTTTATGGTGTATGATAAAACATGCGTTTAGGCCAGTAGAATACCTGCAGAGTTCTTTTGTATGGCCTTTATGGTGCATGATAAAACAGGTAGAAAACACAATATTTATATATAAGTTATTACTATCATGTAGTAAAATGAGATGGTTAATACTGCCTTTTGTGATTATCATTGTCACTATTAGCGGTTGTAATAGCGGGAGCAATGATGATATCCCTTTTTCTCAGTATAAGATGCCTGTTGATTACGATGTCCAGGCTTTTGAGGTTACAAAAGAAAGCAGCTATATAATGGAACAGGTTGAGATAGCACACAGCAGCAAGGCGAATCTTTCTGAGATCTGGCTTGAGAACAAGAACAGGAAAGAGGCCCAGGACAAGTATGATATGGTCCGTGAGATAGTAGATGATTCAGAGATCGAAGCAGAAGAAGAGGAGCTAGAGCTCTACTGCAACAGCATCTTTTCAAACTCATGCCTAGAGATGGAGTTCATCCATGACCATAACGGCTGCAGAAGGGTTGATGTTGAATGCAAGAAGTATAACGGTGATGACATCTGCATAAGGTATGACATCGCAATCAAGCCTGAAAAGCTGGATGATGATGAGTGCAGCTAAGCATCTAAAAGTCCACTGTCCTGATAAAAGGGCTTATCAATAATCTCTTGCAGGGTCTGTTTTCAATTAGTTATAGTCAATTAGCCAGGGTTGCGAGCTTTTGTTATCTTTGCGACAAAGAACCCTTCTGTGTCATTGTCCTGAGGCCAGATCCTAAGGCATTTATTGACCTCTTTATTGAACGTGATACCATTAAAGCTTGTTACAGCACTAGAGCGCACAAGCCTGTTTAGTGTTATCTTCTCAAGCCTGGCATCATCGTGCCTGGATAAAAGATGGTCGACCACGCCTTCGTCCTCTTCAGGCTCAAGTGTGCATGTTGAATAGACCAATGTCCCGCCTGGCTTTAGGTTCTTGAATCCTGTATCGATCAGCTGCTTTTGTGTTGCAGAAAGCCTTCTTACCATGTTTGGGTTCCATATCTTTAGTGTCTTGAATGATTTCCTAATAGTCCCTGTCCCTGAGCAAGGCGCATCAACAAGCACGCAGTCGAAAAGATTGCCTGAGAAATACCTGCCGTGCATGAGTGTCTGCACAGTGTTATGGATGCCCATCCTTTGGATGTTTATCCCAAGCGCCTTGTTCCTGTCATACTTGTAGTCGTTTGCAACAAGGATGCCTTTGTTTTGCATATACTGGGCGATCTGTGTTGCTTTTGAGCCAGGGCTTGCGCACATGTCAAGCACCATCTCGCCAGCTTTCGGGTCAAGCACAACAGGCGGAATCATCGATGCTGCCTCCTGGATAAATATATAGCCAAGGGCGTGCTCAGGAAGGTTTCCTATATCCCTTCTCTTGTGGCCAGAGCAATCTCCCTTGTGCTCGATCCAGAATCCTTCCCTGCACCAGGGGACAGGAACAAGGTTCCAGTCAGCTGAAAGCCTTTTTTTCACCTCTTCAACAGTTGTCTTTAGCGTGTTTACACGGATTGACCTTCTTAGGAACTGAAGCGAGATATCCTTAAACATCTCCCAGTCTGTAAGCGCTGAGTACCTATCGATAAAAGCCTGCTTGAACTCGATCTTGTCAGGAGCTGAACTTAGGTCTTTTGGCATGATTATGATAAAATCCTTGTGGTTTAATAAGTTTTGTGATAAACTATATAAATGGGCTACATACTCAGTGGTGCATTACTAGCCCCGTAGTGTAGTGGCCAATCATCCAGGATTTTGGGTCCTGGGACCTCGGTTCGAAATTGCATGTGCATGAGTACGCGGTCTCAGCACCACTGCAACGAATGTCCGGGCGGGGCTATTTTCTCTTATTTATAAAGGCGTGATGTTGGTCTAGAAATATTTTTCACTCAAGTCATTCCTATATCTGTTCCTCTTTTCTTCATTTAGGAAATCAATGAACATGTCTAACTTTTCTATAAAACCCTCTGAACTCTCAATAGATTTTTTAACTTCAGCTTTGGTTATAACAAAATCTGTGTAATACTGTTTATCTACTCTTTCTGCTTTTGCAAAAGAAATATCTTTATTGTCAATTTCAAACAATTCCTTTAATAGTATTATTGCTCCAGCATGATTTTCACATTTGATTCCAATCAGGTAAAGCAATGAGTTCACTTTATGATACATGGCATAGTAACTCATTGAAGTAGCTTCTTCTAATAATTCTTGTTTATAAAGTAATTTTGCTGCTTTAAGTGAATTTTTAGATTTAATGTTATAAGATTCAGAGATCTCTTTGCTCTTTTCCACTAATGTAATCTTTTCTTCTTTTACAAGTTTTTGAATAAAATTTATCTTTCTCATTTTATCAATTGGTAAAATCTTTCGATGTTCTGTATTATTATATGGTTTTTGATTATTTCTTTTGTCAGCAGATTATCCTTATCGAGTTTTCCTGTTTTGATGCTTAATTTATCCGATATCCTGGATAGTTTTTTCTTTAAATTATTATCATCTGTTTCAATGTAGATGTCTATGTCACTGTCCTTATTTTCAATGCCTTTAGAATAGCTTCCAAACAGGACAATGAGCTCTCCATCTGTTTGTTCAATAAGATCTTTGGCTATCTTCCTTATCTTTGCATTTTGTAAGATTTTTGAGAATTTATGCCCTTCAGTCATAAAAAGATGATTTCTTGCTTCAGGAGTGCTCTTTAACGAGTATGTCTTATTTTTGCCAGCAAGTTTATAATCCACCACATTTTCTTTTTCTAGCTGCCTCATTGTTCTCATTACAGTTGAAGGTATCAGATCCAATCTTTCTGCAATTAATCGGATGTGCTGTGGTTCTTTTCTCAACTGTTCAACAATTTCAAAATCAATCCTTTTTTGCAACATATGTTGCATAATTGCAACACTAATATTTAAATATTTTGATTTCTTTGACGGATTACCTGCATTCAGCTTATTAGCAGATTATGCGGATTCAATAGTTCCAGCTCCTAATATTTGACAGAAATACATCATATCCGCCTGGGGCTATTTTCATTTCTTATCTAAATTATTTCGAACTGAGGTCCTGATGCCATAACCTTTTCTGCCATAATGCGTTCTAATCTGGTATTTAGATTCGTCAAAATCCTCGAATGAACTGGTAAATTTCAATTTTCCTTCATAATGTACTAAGACAAATCTTAAATTTTGTCCTCAAAAAAAGCATATATCTTCGAAAATCCAGTAATTAAATGCTCTGGCTTACACAATTATCCAAAAATTATGGTGCAAACCAAAAATATATCGCCCTTTTAATGCATTAGGGATGATAATGCTTCTTAATAGGGATTCCATATGTTCCCGGGATTGTGCTCATTCAATATCAGTTCGCTTAAGGCAGTTCTCTTTATTCTTTGTCCCATCTATTATATCGCTGTGCTCTTCATCTTCCATAAGTTCACAGTCCTTCTTTGTCTTTGCTAGTTTCCAGATGCAGCTTACCCTGTTATAGGCTGTCTTTGAATCAACCATGCTTAAGCAGTAGTCTATGCCACATTCTCTTGCCACATCCTCTATGCAAAGATTCACATCATAGTCTCTTTCAAAAACAGCACAGAGCCCAATATCACAGTATTTTTTGGCTTCTGACTTGATGCATGCATTCCTATAGAAGCCATCATCCATTTCCATGCAGTTCCTTTTGTTAGCGGGTTCAGCGCTATCAGTTCCAGAATTATCTTGTGCCTCATCCTCATAAGGTTTTCCATCAGCTACTGCACGGCACCTGTCTGCAGCACCGCCAAGAAGATCATCACAGACATCTTTTTGGCCAGTATCACTAACCGCTTCAATTATGCATTTTTCATAGTCATCCCTTAGTTTTCCATTGCATTGGTTGATCTTTATTATTAGGAACTGCTTCTCGCATGCAGCCTCATAGTCTGTCATCATCCCATCATCACCGATTTCGACATCATTATATGCAGCTTTTTCGCAAATCTTTGGGTTGTCTTCCTGTATTGCCTTGCATGTGGTTATCGCGTGGCCCATGTCCTTATTCTTATAGTTGCTAAAAACCTCTTCACAGTCAAACCAATCTGGCCTTTTCGAGATAAGTGTCAAAAGGCACATTCTCCTATCATCAATGTCTGTCTTATCAACACATACCTGTATATCTGCAACAAATAGGAAGTCATCAAGATAATCTATGAGCTGTTCCTGCGCCTCATTTAGCCCAGCTTTTTTCCCTGCTTCTAATCCAGCTTTCTTGGCCTTCTTTTCAAGACTTGAAAAATCAAAGAAGTCGAAATCACCGCTTGCCAGCAGTTTTGCATAGGTCTTTGCACCCTCAATCTCTCCGACCTGAACCCCTTTCTTATACGCTGCAACCGTGATCTTTGCAGTGACCAACTTGATTTTCTCGCCTGCACTATCCAGATTCCATCTGACTACTGGATCATTGTTGATTATCTCGTCAGGTTCTTCTGAGAAATCTATGTCCGATGCAGACGCAGCGAATGATTTAGGTATGACTTCTATGTGCTCTCCCTGCCCTTCCCCTGAGAAGTCTAGGGTGATTGCACCTTCCCCTGTCTCTTTTAGCTCAACTGTTCTTTTGACATACAGATCCTCGCCTATTCTTATCTCTTCAAATTTGTACGAGACAGAACCCTCTTTTATTATCAGTTCAGGATCAGGAAATTTATATCCTTCTGAATCTGTATTGCCTGTTGCATAGTTTACTAAAGATTGATAATCAGATTTTTTATGGTCTATACCTTGGGAACATCCAGCCAGCAACAAAATACTCATCAGTAGCATGATCACATTTAGTTTCATCCTTAAAAAAAGAGAATAGGTAATATATTAATATTGTTAAAATGTGGACTTATAATGTACATTATGGCTTCTTTGTATTTATAAATGAGATATCATTTAATATGCTTACATCCCACATTGCAATAAGGGATTATCTCATATCTGTCTAATGCCTGTCTCATTCGATGGGATGCAGAGCGGCAGATGAGGTCAAATCAGGATATATCATTTGTATAACCTATAATGATTAATCTGATAAATAATGAAAAGATATAAATATATGTAGATATGGTTAATAAGACATCTTGTTGCATAGGCTTATTAGTGCAGGTAAAGGTATCTTAAAATGAATGAATTTTTTATCAAGCATAAAAATTCTTTTTGTTACTTTGCCATATTTTTCATTGTTTTGAACTCAATATTTATTTATGAATCCTTTTTATCGGCAAATTTCAGCACACTGATACTTATTCCAAACTACTGGATAATCTTTGTTATCTATGCTTTTTTCCTGATACTATCTTCACTTTTCAGTGCGACAATATGCGAAATATCTTTATTTTTGTACAAGCTGATCAGTAGAGACAATAAGAATTGTGCAATAAGAGTATTGTCTATAGTTGGCTTGTGCTTTGTATCACTTATTTTAACAGTTGTTCTGTTTGTGGTCCAATGGTGGATTTATTTTATAGTCCCCTGGCTTTTTGGTTGAATGATGCTATAGAGATTGATGCTATATGATGCTATAGATAGCAGGTATTCCAGCTCTCTCTAAAGGTCTCTTTTAGGTCATGTTTGTTGTTTGTCTTTGACCAGGAGGTCTGATGGATGCCTGTTCTTGCGGCAGCGTGCCATGAATAGGCATGTACACAGTTCGGCAGAGCATAGCTACTGTCAGCTGCTCTGGTAAATATCAGAAGAAAGACAAGAAGAAATAGAGGGTCATGCTAGCTCTCAAGCCTTGTCATGCCTTTTGGGAATGGATAGCACTCTGAGCCAGCGACCTGCTTTATCCCTTCAGAGAAAGGTGTGGGCTGCACGCTGAATATCCTGTCCCAGCGGATCACCCTGAAGACATCACCAGCAGTGAGCGCCCTTAATTGGTCAGGTATTATCCTTGATTCCGGATTGAGGAACTTATACATCCTGATAAGCATATAGAAGACTGGAAGCGGCAAGCGGACAATGGCCTTTCTTGAGCCAGTCTCTTTGTATATTGTCCTGATGCAGTCTATGAGTGTGATCTTCTCAAATCCTGATATGTCATAGGCTTTCCCTTTTGGAGCCATCTTAAGCGCAGATAATATTACCCTGCAGAAGTCGACAACAAAAAGGGGCTGCCTTATGTAGTTCCCAGAGCCAGGCATCAGGAATATTGGAGACTTCTCAAAGAATGAGATAAGATAGCCGAGGTGCTTGACATCAAAGCACCCGTACATGAGTGTTGGGCGAAGGATTGTGTAAGGCACTGAGGATTTCATGACGATCTGCTCTGCCTTTCTCTTTGAGCGCGTATATCCGTCGTCAGCGACTGAGGCAACAACAGAGCTTGACGCATAGACCAGATGCTTTATCTTATGCTTCTCACAAAGGCTGACCACATTCCTTGTCGCGATGATGTTGTTCCGTTCATAGGCAGACCATCTTGCCGTCGATATCTGTGCATGCAATGATACCACGTAATCAGCCTTGGAAAAGCACCTTGACCAGTCACCCTGCTCTGCAAGGTCAGCGCATATGGTCTTGACATATGGGTTAAGCCTTTTGAGTATAGAGAGGTTTCCTTTGTTCTTGTCTATGGCAATGATCTCATCTTTTCTTGAAAACAAAGGTATGAGATTCTGACCGACCTCCCCCCCTGCGCCTGTTACTATTATCCTTGACATCCTTGGTGCACCTGCAATGCTCAGAAGAACCACTTCACAACACTGAGGATCCCCTGCTTCCATGGGACACGATGGGTGACGCCGCTTTGCCCCTTGAACTTATGCAGGTTCTTGATATACCATTGGTAGTTCCTTCTGAGAGCATCCTTGTTAGAGTATTTAGGTGAGTATCCTAGCTTTTTCTTGGCCTTCTCAATAGAGACAAAAGAATCCTCTGGCGCAGTCTCATACACCCATTTATACAATGGAGACAGGTGCATGATCTCAAGCAGGCGCAGTGTCCAGATAGCCGGCCATGCAGGGAGTCCGACGATGCGCCTCTTAAAGCCTGCCTCGTCCAAGACCGCCTGGTAGTCCTCACGCATGGTCGTGAACTCCCCTGCGCCGATGTTAAATATGTCATTTACCTTGCTCTTTTCTAGCTTTGCGCAGAGGTAGATCGCATCGCATAGATCCTCAACGTCAAGAAGCTGATAGCGGTTCTTGCCTGATCCTATGATTGGCACATGCCTGCCGTCCTTTGCCCAGTCATACAGGATAGCGAACACGCCGAGGCGCTCAGGGCCGATAAATGATTTTGGGCGTACGATTGGCACGACCATGCCCCTGTCCCTGTATGCAAGGCATGCTTTTTCTGCCTCAATCTTTGCGATACCATAGTTCCCCACACCGTCCAGCTTGTCTTCTTCAAAAAGAGGATGGTGGTCAGGTATGCCATAGACTGCTGTCGTTGATATATGTATGAACCTTTCCACGTTGTTTTTGTTTGCTATCTCAAGGACAAGCTTTGTCCCTTCTATGTCAGTAGAAAATATCTCTTCTTTTGAATACAACGGAAGGGCGGCTGCACAGTGCACCACTATATCAATATCCTTCATAGCATCCTCTACATCCTTGCGGATACGGATATCTCCTCTGATAGACCTTATCTTCGGCTTTTCTGGATAATCGAACTCGACAAGGTCAAGATTCGTGACATCATGCCCTTTTTTCAGAAGGTATCTTATGAGATTTATGCCGAGAAACCCGGAACCGCCTGTCACAAGATACCTCTCCTTCTTTTTATCAACCATGAGCAAAACACCTCCTTGCACATCTCTATGCAACAAAATTCACGCAATCAACTTCATGCGATCAGGATAAGAGAATGTGGAGGGTATAAAAAGATTACGTATTTTGGATTTGTGATCTTGAATTAGTGTTAGTGCATATGGAGGATATGGAGGATACTGAGGATAATGAGGATATGATGGATACCGAGGATATCATTAGGGTTGTTGTTTCAACAAACTTTTTAAATCATCTTGTCTTACACATTATTTTGGCTAATGATTTATTACGGGGGTGGCCTATCTTGAGGTGGAAATGCATATTAGTCTGTATGGTCTTTGCCATGTTGTTTCTTACATCAGGTTGCGCTCTTCTGGGAAAGCTTGAAAGTGTGGGCTGCGGAATTCTTCCTGCAGGGAAGAACCAGGAGCACTGCTACCAGGATGCTGCTGTAAGGATGTCTTCACCTGCAACCTGCGATAAGATCCTTGGCTATGGCTGGCAAGAGGGTGACGGCAACCCAAGGAGGAACAAATGCTACAGGAGGATTGCTGTCAAGACAAATGATCCTTCGCTTTGCGAGAATCTCGAGCCGGGAAGGTGGGCAGAGAAAAAAGAGGATTGCTATATCCTTGTCGCAAAGGAGATGAAAGACGCAAGAGTCTGCGACAATATAGATGCTGACTACACTGACAGCGATGGAAATCCAGTATATAACACAAGACAGAGGTGCTATAGCGAGGTAGGCTCGACCCCAACCTATTGTGCAGGGCTCAAAGACGAGGAGCTTGTTGGCTGTCTTGCAAAAGAGGCATACAACCAGGATGACATAACCATCTGCGAAAAAACAGACCAGGGTGTCCTTTGCATACTTAATGCAGGAAATCTTTACCTCTCTGAGAAGGGCTGGAGGATACCTACTGACCAGTGCCTTTACATGAACGATGCTGTAAACAAGTATTTCTGTCTTATGTATGACGCGCTGATGTCTGGAGAGAAGGAGACATGCGACCACATACTTGAGCCGAAGTACAACCTCATATGCAGGGTCATGAGCACATACAGCGATGAGGAAGTAAACCTGAAGACAGATGAGGCAAGAGATGAGTTCAAGGGATGGTGCAGCCAATTAAAAGAGCCTGCGTGGAAGGCGCTTTGCAATTTCCTCTATGCTGATAACCTTTATGATACATGGGATGGTGGGACTTCGAACAATGACTTTGATCTTGCAGAAAATATATTCATAAAAGATGAGGCGAATGATGCTTGGCTTAGGTTCTGCGAGTACGACTCTGAGCATTTCACAGAGCTTTTTGGGGTTGAAGCCTCTGAGGATCCGTTCAGCATGCAGTGCATCAAGAATCTTATACTCCTTGCAGATGAGAATTGCGACCAGAGCGATGCAGGCGAAAAGGAGTTATGCGAGCTTTTCTCTGCACAATACTCAGGGGACTGTTCAGGTGTCAAAGACAGTGATATGAAATCCTTCTGCAGCAACTATCTTGTAGCTGCAAAAGAGGATATCAATAAGTGCAAGGCAAAGGAATCTGAAGGAAAGCCGACGCACGAGAGCCTTCAATGCGAGGACTCTGCAAAGAACAAGCTCGTGATAAGGGTCTTAGGTGAGATGTTTTTGGGTGTTCCTGATTCGCAATTGAATAAGGTGCTTGCTGAGCTAAGTGCAGAAGGTATGGAATAAAAAATTTGATACATATAATATGATAGGTATAGGTATAGGTATAATATGATATATGATAGATGCAGGTTGATATATACAGGTTGGTTAACAGGGTGGTAATTATGAACAAGACAGTTATCTTTGCAATGTTGGTTGTATCATTGTTTCTTTTTTCAGGCTGCGACCTTCTATTTGTCGACGAGGAAATTCAGGATATCGCCAAGTCAGGCGACTATTCAGATTGCGCGAGCCTTGACACAAGCGAGGACAAGAACCGCATAGAGAGATGCTACTCTTATGTCGGCAGGAAACAGGATGATCCTAGCGCCTGCGCAGCTGCTTCAGGCAGTTACCGTGACGAATGCTATGAAGACGTCGCAGTTGACCTGGGAAGGGAGGACCTGTGCAATGAGATCAGCTCAAAATACGATAAGCGCAGCTGCTTTGTTGATATCGCTGTAGATAAGAAGAGCCCAGGTATCTGTGCAAACCTTGAAGGCGACGAGGCCAATACCTGTTATAAGGACTATTCAATAGGTGCAGGTGATTTTGATTCATGCGCCTTGATCACAAGCGAGGCTGAAAGCGATGAGTGTTACATGCATTTTGCAGTTGAGGACAGCAACCAGGAGTTATGCGCAGGCCTTAATTCAAAGAAAAACAGGGACGAGTGCTATTATGGGATCGCGCTTGCCAATACGAACTCCCAGTTCTGTGAATCCATTGAACAGGAATCTAGGCGTGAGGAATGCTATGCAAATGTAGATGCAAAGTCAGAAGAGGAAGGCTCTGCAGGAGATTGTAAGTATGATAGCGATTGTGACCCTATTTGTGAAGGGGATATCATGTGGAAGATGGGCTGCGACCCAAAGACCAACAGCTGCATAAAGACATTTGATACTGACTGCAGCAGCGATGCTGAAAGCATCAATGGGGTTGAATTTCCAAAGACCTGCGCAAAGGGTGAATGCGTGAGGAACCAGGCAGAGATTGACGCCACAATAGCAGAGCTTGAGGCCATGAAAAAGGAGATATCTGATAATGTCAAGTCCCTCACTAACTACAGGCTTGAAGTGACACAGCTGAAATTAGAGGCAAACCACAAATGTCTTGATGGGCTCTCTGATGCGACAAACAAGTTCATAATAGAGAGTGCGGTAAAACTGGGGTCAATAGCATCAAGCGGGGTAAGCTATGTAAAGGATGGTTCAAGCATTGTTTCTTCAACAACGTCGATAAAGTATGTCGGCGGGAAGTTCACAACTGTTACAAAACAGAGCTATGACTTCACATCAAAATTCACTTCAGATGCAGCCAGCTATTTTGGAGACTGGAACGATAAGATAGTAGAGAAGATGTACAAGCTGAACCAGGCTCCTGAGGATGCGAAACCTCCTATCGAAGACTTCATCGCTTTTTGGTGTGACTACAACAATTATCTAGGTGAGATCCTTGATGCTACTGGAGAGCAGCTGGACCAGCAGATCGAAGTTGCAAAAGCCATACAGGAAGAGATTGATGCCCTGTCATAGATGGACTGGCTAGCCAGACGCCTATGGCTTAGCAGGAGACGTCCACAGGCGCATATAGGTACTATAACCTGCTTTAAGGCTCTTTGGCTCTTTAAGGCTCTTTGGCTCTTTAAGGCTTTTTTGCTTTTGGTTGTCAAACATCATTAAATTTATATACTATATCCTTCAACATTTATGACTAAATGGGTATGAAAAAGAGGTGTCAGGTTAGTCTTGAGTATATGCTTATGGTAGGTTTTACGCTTCTTCTGATAATACCTATTGTTATGATCTATGGTTCTGAGAAGCAGGCAATATCAGACCAGGTAAGTTTCAGCCAGGCAAGCCAGATAGCGACAAAGATCACTGACAGTGTAGAAACTGTTTATTATCTAGGCAAGCCTTCACAGACAACGATAAGGGTATATTTCCCTCAAAATATAGATGAGATGATAATTTCAGATAATGAGGTTGTAATAAGGCTGAATGTAGGGAATACTATAACAGAGGCTGTTTCAATAAGCCAGGTTAACATGAGCGGAAATCTTGATGTGGGGCCTGGAATCCATGAGATATTAATAATAGCAGAAGATGAATATGTCAATATTACAGAAAAATAGGAGATCGCAGGTCTCAAATGAGTTCATCATCCTTTTGGGGTTCTCATTTTTGTCATTAGTGATATTCCTTTCGATAATCTCTGATGAGATTGCGTCCATCAGTTATCAAAAAGAGTACAGGAGCATAAGGGATCTTGGCTTTTCAGTCCAGCACGAGGTTATGATCGCTGCTGATGTTAAAGAGGGATATGAAAGGCACTTTACGCTGCCTGAAAAGGTCAATGGGTTTGGTTATTCGATATCCAATACCAACAGGCAGATTGTGCTCTTGTCAGAAAACAAGGGTATAGAGCAGGTCTTCTTAATACCTTATGCAGAGGGAAATATTGTCAAAGGAGCAAACTGTATAAGAAAAACAGGGGGTGTTATCCATATCAACTAGGCCAATGACCATCAGGTCCATATCTTCTAGGCAGTTCGCCCTTAATTCCATACCTTCTAGGCAGTTCGCCCTTAATTCCATACCTTCTAGGCAGTTCGCCCTTAAGCCCATCACCTTTGGCAGAAGGTATTCATCTTCCCCCTCTTTTTCATCTTCTCATTCATCCTACTTATCTTCACTATTTTCCCATTCCTCTTATTTATCCCCTTCTCCATCTTCTTCCTCTTCTTCCTCTTCTTCTCCCTCATCTTCCTTATTTTCCCATTCTTCCTCTTCTTCCTCTTTTTCCTATTTTTGTTCAGGATTAAGGCATAGGAAAGCCCAGGCATGGGTCATGGATTTTATACTTGCCATGTTTATCTTTTCAGTATGCATCATGATATACTATAAGACTCTTCCAAATGTCAAGCTCAAGAGCGAAAACCCTGTCGATGAGGCATATCTTGATGCAAAGGCTATTGCAAGCTCGGTTGTCTCCCTTGGAAGCCCTCTTAACTGGACAAATGATTCAGTCCAGAGGATAGGGATAGTGGATTATGGGAATGAGATATCTGAAAGGAAAGTGACAGAGTTCAAGAGCATGGCGTCGTCAGATTACTATAGGACAAAGACCATGCTTGGTGTGACATCTGATTTTATAGTTTATTTTATTGACAATGAACAGGCATTCCTTGACATAAATAACACTGGCGTTATAGGTTTTCCTACTGTTGCTGAGTCTGCAGCCCCGGACTACACGAACGTGACTGAAGTAGGTTGCAGGAACCTTGTAAGGATAGAGAGGATAATGTTGTATAACAATAGCCCGGCAAAGATGGTGATTTTCACATGGAACTGAGCATTTTGCAGAAGCTGTTCATCTGCAAGAACAGGAAAAAGGCTTACTTCTTCACAGTAGATGCCCTGCTTGCGCTCTTTGTCATTGTAACAGGCATATTGATGATCTCAACGCTTTATATACATGAGAGGCCGGGTGCGCAGATAGGATACCTCTCCCAGGATTTCCTTAACCTGTTCTCTGAGCCAAAGATAAGTGATATGAACAACTCTTACCTTAGTGAGCTGATACAGGACGGGAACATAACAGACCTTGATAACAGCGTGCTTGAGCAGATAGGGATACTATGGGTCACAGGAAAGCAGGAGCTTGCTGAAAAGCTTGCAAGAAACATATCCCACCAGCTGATCCCTGACAACTATGGCTACAGTTTTATTATTGGGAATGATACGATCCTCACAAATAACAGGACGCAGGGCAAGTTGCTTACTACATACAGGAGCATGATCACAGGCATTGAGAAATCAAAGCCTATCCTTGGCACTTCTTCACGTATATTCCTCACAAGCCTTTTTGAATATTCACAGAAGGAATACATATATTTTGGAGGTTTTGTAGGCCAGGGAAACATCACACGCTTCACATCTGTTATTCCCTCAGACTGCAATGTGACAAGCATGACCATGGAGCTTGAAGCAGGCGATGATTTCAGCCTTTATATCAATGAAATAAAATGCGGAGACTTTGTTGTCTCATCCACAAACATGACTGCTGACTTGTGGGACATATCATCTTGCAATGATATGATAGTTGCTGGTGCACCTAATAACTTCTCGATAGTCTTTGATGACGATACGCTTGGTCATGCATACCTTGCAGGAGGTTACATAGAGATAGATTATCAGACCAAGGAGACTTTTTACAAGGATGTGGACTCAGACGTCTTCTATTTCCCAGGCGTAAGCGGGGTAGCGAACATCTATTCATCATTTTTTGTGCCAGGGCAGCTGCATTCTATGAAGATATACATGCATTTTAATTCAAACTATACAACTTATCTCTCTGTAGGAGACAGGATAGTCTTTAACATGAGCGGCACAGGTGTTGACCAGGAGGTCACATTAAGCAACGATTCGCTTACATCATTCCCTGTTCTTCTTGACTATGACTCATTGAGCAACAGGACAATCCCATTGAGGTTTGCTTCATTTAATACGACACTTAAATCCATATTGAGCGGCGGCAATGCTGATGTTATTATAATCACTGACCTGTCAGGCAGCATGAAAGGCAGGATAGGCTATTGGTCATATCCTCCTGTAGGGAACGCGATACCTAACTGCAAGCCTTCAGACATGTCTGACCCTGATTCAAGAAGGCTTGGCATAGCAGGATGCCTGGATTCTGAGATAAATGATATAGTGATGAACGAGTCAACGCCAGAAGGCAACCGCCTTTGGCTTGTCGACTTCTCTGAGAATGCGAACCCTTTTTTCAGCAATGACCTTACTGAGCTTACGCATGATGATATCGAGCAGGAGATAGTGGACAGGTACAAGAGCAAGAGCCACCATGAGATATCGGGCGGCACATGCATCTGCTGTGGCATCAATCAGGCATACCAGATCTTTGATGCATACAGCAATTCTTCAAGAGAGAAGTTCCTTATAGTGATGACAGACGGGATAGCGACGTATTGCTGTGGCAGGATTGGAAGTGCATGTGATGAGAATGGTATTGACACTGTAAGGAGATACTGGCCTGGCAACTGTTACGGGACAGAGGATGATTGCAGTGTCAATGACTGCCTCGGCCCTTCTAATAATGCCATAAACTCTGCGCAGAGGCTGCATGATGACCTCAATGTGACGATCTATTCTGTCGGCATGGGGCCTTTGTCAACCTGTGATATCGCAAACTATACCATTGCAAAGATTGCAGAAGCAGGCAATGGTTCATATGTTGTCAGTTCAGACGGCCTGGCACTGATGGACTTTTACAGGCAGATTGGGCAAATCATTGTCAATTCAACAGAGCTCTCTTCCCAGACACTGGTTGTCAGGGGAAACCTCACACCATCTGTCCTATACGGCGACTCATATATCGAGCTGAACTATACTCCGAGGATAACACCCGTTGTCCACGGTGAGATCCCTATCTACTATAACTCCCCGGACTTTGATTTATGTTCAGGTATTGTGAACATCCCAAAGGGGATAAGGATCATAGACGCAAAGATGACATCATACTCAGGGATACACTGGACTGACCACCTCTCTGTGCAGAACTCAAACGGCACTTTTGAGGTCTTTAATCTTACAGCTTTCTCAAACGATTACACAAGGCTTGGTGATCCTTATATAATCTCAATACCTGCTGACTATATCGCCTCAGGCGAAAACAACATCTTCACATTACGCACAGGTGACTCTCCTACAAACAGTACTGGCTGCTCCAAGAACAACTCGCTCATTTTTACAGGGCTCATAAACATAATCAATTCAACCCTTCCATATAGCGAGGTGCTCCCTAATGCGACAGGCTGCACATGGACAATCGAGCTTGATGTCGGCATAAACCAGACTCTTTCTGTGCCAGATACCTACTCTGGTGCGAAAGTTTGCGAGTACACTAATTTTTCACACGACAACAGTGGGCATGATACCCAGGACTCATATGATGTTGCAGTATATGATTTCTTGTCTTTCCTTGATTATGACAACGATGGGAGGGTCTTTATCAATTTTGATGAGGAAGACCTGTCTATCGATGCAAGGATAGTACGAGACATACCATATCTCTGGGGCCCGACAATAGCAGAGGTGAGGGTGTGGCAGTAAGATATAAGAAGAAGGCATTTTTTAAGAAGAAGGCAGTTTTTTTTACAGTCACTGCGATAATCCTTATCTCTGTCATGTACATGAGCATCAATGCATACAATATCAACAGGCTGAGGGAAAGGTCGTTCCTGGTCGAGGACAGGGTCAAGTCTGTAGATTATTTCATAGGTGATATAGAAAAAGACATCGAGAGGGGTAGCTATATAGCATCCTTCAGGGCATTGCTAGGCATACAGCAGCATATAACAAGCACAGGCGAATACCTGTCTGATCTTGATTCTGTCTTTACAGAGATACTTGTCAACGGGACAATAAACAGCAGTTATGTCAGCGTCATGAATGATACAGAGCTTAACAAGTGGATCGACAAGATAAGGTATGAGGCATCAAAGTATTCCATCTCTTTTGATTATGACATAGTCGATGTCGAGCTCGTACACATAGACCCATGGGTTGTCGAGACAAGGCTTAATGTTATTCTAAATATCTCTGATACAAGGGGCACATCAAGATGGATAAGGAACCAGACGATAAATTCAACGCTAGGAATTGAGTTGTATGAGGATCCTGTCTATACTATAAACACCCTCGGCAGGGTGATAAATGTAATCCAGGAGACGAACATAACGGATTTTGTTACAGGGAATGAGACTAGCAACCTGACATACCATGTCGAGAACTCCATCTATAAGGCCAGCAACAGCTCTCCAAGTTATCTGATGAGGCTTGAAGGGGATTTTGGCAGCTCTTGCTATGGGATTGAGAGTTTTGTAAACCTGAGAAAGCTTGAGACTGCCGGGTTTATTATAGAAGATAAGAGCTGCATAGATTACATATATTTTTCAGTTGATGACCCGCAGAGCTGGGCAATAAACCATACCTTTAACTGGCTCAGGATAGACAACGAGTCTAACCACCTGGCGATATATGAAGTAGTTAACATCACTGGTTGAGAGTTGCCTTAAAAGCCAACTTTTGCCCAGCAGATGCCAACACTGTCCCGCTTCTGCAGCATATAGAACACGACCCTGATAGTGTTATAAAGAAAAAGAGAGCTTACATTAATACAGAGTCATAGTAAAGGAAGCTCATCACCTGGTTGAACTTGCTTGCCATCTTCCAGAACTCGTATCTCTCCTTTGCTCCAAGGTCAACATTGTTTACAGGCGCGTGCATAAGCGAGTTCATCATGACTGCCCTTACATGATTTATCCTCTCATGGTAGTTGATCAGCTCTTCGCCCTGCTCAAACCCTTTTTTTTGGCTGCTGCCCTGCAGGGATTCAGCAGCACTCTGCATGGTGATTCCAGCCTGAGAATCCTTGAGATATTCTTTCATGAACCTGCAATACAACTCAGAATGGTGGAGGTATGATGATGCACCATCAGCAGCAATGCTGCTGTTATAGTCACTTCTTTCATGTGCAGCATCCTCTTTCTGCCTAGCTTGCCGGGCGTTTTTATTGCTGTCTTTTAAGTCCTCTAAAGAGAGCGAGTATGCATTGCCTGCCATGCTGTTGTTGCCATGGCGAAAGTCTTTTTTCATGTCGCTGATATGGCCGGCTATCGCAGTATCGACTGAAGACATGCTGTCCTTTGCCAGGCTAAAACCCAGCTTATCTGCAGCCAATGCGAGTATCTCCTTTTCAATATTGCCATCATCAAGCTTTGCGACCTCATTTTCAATGAACACCATCTCAAATGATCTCTTGTGGAAGCCGAAGTCGTTTGCAGTCTTTGAGTTGTCGATGCGTGGGATGATCTTTTCCAGGTTGATGTTTAGCGAGGCCATCTTTGCATCTGTATCCTCTCCTGCTATTCCTTTATCATCCCCTTTATATCCGTGCATCAGCAATGAACCATCTGTTGTTGTATATAAATCCTTTGGATAGATTTATATATGGTTTTTTCTTCCAGGACAGGATGGGTTCACCAGATAGGCAAGGAGAGACAAAGGAAGATGATGAGCAAAGAGAGCTCGCAGGATCCAACAGGCAAGAGCAGGAATATCCCTGCAGTCAGAGAAATCCTGAAGATAGATACCAGAGAACTCCCGGAGATTCCTGCGAGCAAGAGCCTGATGGGATCAGATGGCTCAATGATCTTCCTGAGGTAGTGACTGGCTTTGACATAAAGAATATAGAAATTGTTCTTAAGGCTCTTGGCAGCCCGCAGGACAATCTCAGATGCATCCATGTGGCAGGGACCAATGGCAAGGGATCTGTCTGCGCGATGGTTGCCTCTGCATTGCAGGATGCAGGATACAGGACAGGCCTCTACACATCACCGCACATGGATCTTATCAATGAGCGCATCAGGGTAGACAGCCGCATGATCTCTGATCAGGATCTTGACCGCATCATCAGGCTCATAAGGGCTGCATCTGTAAAAGAGCATGTCCAGCTGACGTTCTTTGAATACCTGACCTCTGCTGCATTCATATATTTTGCTGAGCAGGAGACAGATTATGCAGTCTTTGAGACTGGCATGGGAGGAAGGCTTGATGCGACAAATGTCATAACACCCATTGTCTCAGTCATAACAAGCATAGCTCTTGACCATACTGACCAGCTTGGCAGGACAATTGAAGAGATTGCAGCAGAAAAGGCAGGGATAATAAAGAAGGGTTCTGTCCTTGTAACAGCCAATGAGGATGGGGCGCTAAGGGTCATAAAAGAGCAGTGTAACAAGGTCGGTTGCAGGATGGTCCTTCCAGACAAGCAATCTCCTGCGTATGAGCTCTCGCTTAAGGGCAGCTTCCAGCAGGAGAATGCTGCGCTCGCAGAAACAGCTCTTTTGCAGCTAGGGATCAAGGGTTTGGACAGTAATCTTATCAGGGCATCTTTCAAGAAGGTTTTCTGGCCAGGAAGGTTTGAATACATAAGAGACAATATAATAATTGACGGCGCGCATAACCCCTCTGCACTAGATAGGCTCTTAAAGGATATCCTCTGCCTGTCATACAGGCGCCTGATAGTTGTTTTTGGCGTGATGAAGGACAAGGATATAGCTGCTATGGCAGGCAGGCTTGAGAAGGCATCTGACATGATGATCCTTACATCACCTTGTGTTCAGAGGGATGGCAGGATGAGGGCAGCTTCCACAACTCACCTATCAAGCTTCTTTTCTGGCTCTGTTGAGGAGATAGCGGATGTGCAGGAGGCAGTCAGGCACGCATTAAGTGTCGCTTGCAGGGATGATCTCATCGTTGTCACAGGATCCCTCTTTACAGTTGCAGAGGCAAGAAGATTTTTTAAGAAGAGCATGTATACAAGGGCCAAGCCATGATATGGCAATTTAAGCCCTGCTGCCTTTGTGTTCTGTTCTCTTGAGTTGGCAGGGAATCTTTAGAGCCATACTATATTATATTTAAACCCAAGAATGAACCTAAGCTAGGCTTTTGCTGCAACCTTGTCCTTGCTTGACCTGAGCCAGTATACAAGGAGGTATACAAAGGGCGTGTCAAGGATAGCAAATGCGACCTTAAAAAGGTAGTATGGGATTATAAGGCTTATTATGAAAGGCACAGTGAACTTTGGGTTGATGTGGTAGAATGCGACAAACATGAAGACTGTCGTATCGATAAGCTGGCTGATTAATGTAGAGAGGTTGTTTCTGAGCCATAGGAACCTGCCTTTGGTCTTCTCTTTCCAGAAATGGAATGCCCATACGTCGTGGAACTGGCTTAGCATAAACGCGATAACGCTTGCAACAGTCATCCTGAGCGTGCTGCCAAAAACTGATGCATAAGCTTCCTGGTTGCCCCATGTTGGGTTGGGTGGCATCTTTATTGCGACCCATGTCATAAGCAGCATGAACAACAGGCAGAACACTGATATGTAGACAAATTCCCTTGCCTTTTTTTTGCCATGCACTTCAGCAATCACATCAGTTATAAGAAACATCAGCGGGACAAAGAAGATCCCAACAGACACCCTCACGCCAAGTATTGTGGTGATCTTTGTTCCGAGAAAATTAGATAGCACCAATGCAAGGATCATAAATCCCAAAAGGAGGTCAGTCTTTTTCTCTATCTGCTTCACTCTCGATCACTTGGTATTGGTCTTTCTTATTAGTCTTTTTCTATCTTTTCTATTTATTTTCTATTATTGGTCTTTTTCTAAAAGAGTATTCTGTTTTTCTTATTGTCTATGCTGTTTTTGTATATATTATTTAAGCTTTTTGTATTTTTTGTTCATTTTTCAACCCATTTTTGTTATGGCTGCAATGCCTGCTGTGCCTGCCATGAAAAACTATAAATAAAACAACTGCTTTTTTTCTTCCATGGCCGAACGCAGCTCTGTATTCAGCATCCCTAATTATCTTACTGCACTCAGGCTTTTACTGATTGCACCGCTTCTGATATCTATACACAAGGGCAGTCTTGCGCTTGAGATAGTGCTTGCTGTTGCGATCGTCCTGACAGACCTCTTGGACGGCTGGTCTGCAAGAAGGCTTGGTTTGGAGAGCAGTTTCGGCGAATATTTTGATTTTGTTGTTGATTTTATCGGCTACTATTCCCTTATAATATATTTTGTTGTCATGGGAAGGGTTGTGCTGCTCAATACGCTGCTTGTCGCAGTAGCGACAGTCGCTTTGGTCCTGATTGCAGTTAGTCTCTCAAGAAAAGCAGGAAGGCTTTTTATGCCGCACAGGCGCTCGTCAAAGGTCATGGCAGGCCTTCTTCTGCTATCATTGGCTGCATTGATCTTCACGCCTGTTGCTGCAAACCTGGTCTTTTTTTCATGCCTGCTTGTGATATACGCTTATACAATATCTGATTATCTCATATTCTCATGCAATTATAGGGCATCTGATCATAAGAAAGATGGTAACTGTAATAATAATAATATAAAAACAAAGAAAAAAGCGCAATAGGCCATGCCATTTATTCTATGGCTGCTGCTTCCTGCTTCATGTCCCTTCTTCCCAGCTGTTAAGGTATCTTATCTGCTCTTCAGTCAGCTCATCGATCTCTATGCCCATTGTCTTTAGCTGGAGCCCCGAGATCTCGTCATCAATCTCTTCAGGGAGCTCGATCACATCATTCTTTAGGGTCTCTCTGTTTTTTACAAGATGCTCGCATGCGAGTGCCTGGCCGCAAAAGGATGTCGACATGACTGCGCTTGGGTGGCCCTCTGCTGCTGCAAGGTTTATCAGCCTGCCCTCGCCGAGAAGGAATATCCTCTTCCCTTCGACAACATACTCTTCCATGAATTCCCTGATCATTCTTGAGCTTGTTGCCATCTTCTTTAGCCCTGCGACGTCAATCTCTATGTCAAAGTGCCCTGAGTTGCAGAATATAGCATTATCTTTCATCATCCTCATGTGTTCTGTCGAGATCACATGCTTGTTTCCTGTGACTGTGCAGAAGATGTCGCCTATCATTGCTGCGTCCTTCATCTTCATGACGCGAAATCCATCCATCCTTGCCTGCAGCGCTGCGAAGTTGTCGACTTCTGTCACTATTACGTTTGAGCCCTGGCCGCGGGCGGATTTAGCAAGCCCCTTGCCGCAGCTGCCATATCCTATGACAACAAAGTTCTTCCCTGCCAAAAGCACGTTTGTGGCCCTGATTATCCCGTCGATCGTCGACTGTGCTGTCCCATAGACGTTGTCGAGCAGGTGCTTTGTCTTGTTGTCGTTTACAGCAATCACAGGGTAGTTTAGGGCATTGTCCCTCTTCATGGATTTCAGCCTTATGACACCTGTCGTGGTCTCTTCGCATCCGCCGATGATATCGGCTATGAGCCCTTTATGGTTCTTGTGTATCTCGCTTACCAGGTCGCATCCGTCATCTATCGTGATGTGCGGCCTGAATCCTATGACATTTGTCAGGTACCTGTAATAGTCCTCTTTTGTCTCGCCTTTATATGCCCAGACGTTCACGCCCTCTTTTGCGAGCGCTGCGGCAACATCATCCTGCGTCGAAAGCGGGTTGCAGCCTGTTATCGCGACCTCAGCCCCTCCTGCAATAAGCGTCCTTACGAGAATCCCTGTCTCTTTTGTGACATGAAGAGCCATGCCTATCCTTATGCCCTTTAGGGGCTTATCCTTTGCAAACCTCTTCTTTATCTCCATCAGTGCTCCCATCTCCTGCTCTGCCCACTCAAGGTTTAGCATTCCTTTGGAAGCGAGTTTTATGTCCTGTACCTCATAATTATCTCCTTTGTCCATCTTATTTCTCCTCCTGCAGGCTTCTTATCAGCCCTGCATCAAGATCTGTTATGCTCGTTATTATCGCGTCAGCATCCTTCAACACGTCTGCATCTGAAGTGGTGGTTATCCCTATCGCGAGCATGCCTGCCCTTTTTGCTGCGGTTATCCCGTTTTTGGCGTCTTCTATTACTACGCACTCATCCGGCCTTAGGCCAAGGACCTCTGCGCACTTCAGATATATGTCAGGCGCCGGTTTTGCGTTCTTCACATCAGCATCAGTGACTATCCTGTCGACTGCAAGTTCAGGAAGATAAGGGCCTATAGATGATTCAAGGCTTTCTTTTCTTGAGGATGTTCCTATCGCTATTAGGAAGCCTTCTGCCTTGAGCCTGTTTAAGGTCTCTTTTGCGCCCTCAAACAGCGGAAGCCCCTTTTTGATCCTCTCATCGACAATCCTTGTCTTCTCTTCAGCGATAATCTTATGGTCGACATCGAGCGAGAATCTTTCCACAAGGTACTTCGAGATATTTTTTGTGTCCATTCCGTTTACCTCGTCAAAGATCTCCTTTGTTAAAGCAACACCGTAAGGGGCCATCACCTCTTTGAATATCTCAAGGTGAAAAGGGATTGAGTTTACGAGCACACCGTCCATGTCAAATATGACTGCCTTTATCATTTTGGGAAGATCACCTTCCACCCTCTCTTTTTCGCAACAGCCATGAGCCTGTTTTCAGGGTTTACTGCAACAGGGTTTCCGACTGACTCAAGCAGGCTCAGGTCAGATATATGGTCTGAATATGCATAACTTTTCTTCATGTCGATCTTCTTCTCTGCTGCAAGATTTTTTACAAGCTCACTCTTATGCCTCCCGAAACAAGGCTGGATGACCTCTCCTGTGAACCTGTTGCACTTAACGCCTATCCTTGTCGATATAAGATAGTCAGGCTTTAGCTCTTCTGCAATGTTCTCGACCATTACCTCCCATGAGTTTGTTGCGAATATTATCAGCCTGCCATCTTTTTTGTGCTCGTCTATAATCCTCTTCATATCATTGTAGACAAGATGCCTGATCCTCTTGTCATGGTATCTTTTTATCATCTTTTTCAGTTTTTCAACAGGCCAGCCTCTTGTTGCAGAATACGCATATCTCATGGCACTCTCATAATCAAGCCTGTGGAGCATGTATCTTAAGACATAATAGTTTATCTTGATCGCATAAAGCGGGCTTATTATGCCCTTTAAAAAAAAATGCATAACATAAAGCATGCCTGTGTTTCCATTGACAATTGTCTTGTCAATGTCAAATATTGCTGCCTGGCTCATCTTTACTTTGCTTATCCTTGTGTTGCTCATCTTTGCCCTGCTTATCTTTGTCTTGCTCATCTTTGCCCTGCTCATGTCTTATCAGCTAACAATTCAAGCTTATATATTTTTTTAACTCATTTTGCAAAATATATCTCAATTTTGTTTAAAATATTGGACAAAATAAAGCAAATTTATATATAAATTGGACAAAATTTATATATGACTATGGTAATAACTATCCCATGAAGCTTTATGTCGTCTCAACACCCATAGGAAACCTGGATGACATCAGCTTTCGTGCAGTTAAAGCGTTGAAGGATGCAGATATCATCGCTGCAGAGGATACAAGGAGGACAAGGATCCTGCTGAACCACTGCAGTATAAGGCCAAAAAGGATTATATCCTATAACGAGGCAAATGAGAAAAAGAGGATAGCTGAGCTCCTCTCTCTAGCCACATCAGAAGCCAGTGTGGTGCTTGTCTCGGATTCAGGGACACCCTGCCTTTCTGATCCTGGCTTTAAGCTTGTAAGAGAGGCTGTGGAAAAAGGGGTTGATGTTGTTCCTGTTCCTGGCCCATCTGCAGTGCTTCCTGCCCTTGTCGCATCAGGGCTTCCCACAGACTCTTTTGCCTTTTATGGGTTTCTCCCTAAAAAAGAGGGTAAGAAGAGAGCATTGCTTGATAAGATCAGGGCGATGGATGAGACTGTAATAGTATATGAGTCGCCTTATCGCATTGCAAAGAGCCTGGAAAAGATTGCAGAGATTATGCCTGAGAAGAACATCTGCATAGCAAGGGAGATTACAAAGCGTTTTGAGGAATTCATAAGGGGCAAGCCTGCTGAAGTTATAGAAAAGATAGGAAAGAGGGTGCTTAAAGGAGAGATTGTGATTGTGATAGGCAAATGAAGCCAATGAATTTGCTTGGATATGGGATGATGGTTGAATATGGGATGATGGTTGAATATGGAATGATGGTTGAATATGGAATGATGGTTGAATATGGAATGATGGTTGAATATGGAATGATGGTTGAATATGGAATATAGGATTGATGATAAGGACAGGAAGATTCTGGAGATGCTTAGGAAGAATTCAAGGGAGCCCATAAGAGACATCGCTGCAAAGACAGGCATCAGGCCGTCGACTGTACACAAGAGAATAACAGGCCTGCTTGATAAGGGCGTCATCGAGAGCTTTACTGTAAAGCTTAAGAACAGTGCAGTGGATGAGGGCCTCTTGGTATACATGCTTGTTGCTACAGACCAGCATATCAGTGACAAGGTCTTTTTGAGCAGGCATATAAAAGAGGTGTCAGGGATAACAGGCGAATATGACCTTATTCTGAAGATGAAATTCCGCGATGTCGAGGAATTTAACAGTTATATAATTAAGTTCAGAAAAGAGAACAGGCTTAGAAAGACACTTACCATGGTCTCGACAATAGGCATAAAAGAAGAGCTCTGATCCAAAGCAAGAGATAAGTAGAAAGAAAAAAGAATGATTCTGGGCAATCTCTGCTTGCATAATCTGGTCAACCTGTCCCTACCTGTAAGATCTCTATAGTCTGGCAATATCTCTTATAATATTTTTGATAATGTTTTACAATAACATTCATTATTTTACAATAGCATTTATGATTTTATAATAACATTTATAAATTAATTCTTAATCTTGTGACTATCTGTTTACTATATGATTTGCTGGAATCTTCTGCCGTGGTGGCACAACCTGGTACTGCGCGAGACTGGAAATCTCGTTTCCTTCGGGATATCCCGGTTCAAATCCGGGCCACGGCGGTTTTATTTTTTTTCGTGTTGCTGAGCAAAGCGAAGTAGCACTGGAAGTAACCTGATGTATTTTTCTTAGGCTTTTATACTAAACTCTAAAAACACTAAATTTAAATAGCCATTGTATGGTAAGAGACCACCATGACAATCCGCATGAGCCAGTCAGAAAAAAAGCTTTTCAAAGAGGCAATAATAAAGGAATACAAACTTAAGCATGAGATTGCTAACAAGAAACAATCAGGATATGATATCTTCTTAAAAAACCTGAAAAAGATTGTGCCATTTAATATTGCGATAGGGGTTATTGCCTGCATAACATACTGGTATCTAAACAGCTTCAAATCACTGGTAGGGCTCGTTCTTACAGGAATCATATGGCTGACTATAATATCATCTCTTGCTACTGTCTTTCTAAAGCCTAAATGAACCACCCCTCATTAAAGAGAAGGTATTCTGATCTATATATGTGATAAAGTCAAGGTGATAGGATTAGATGTGATAAAGTCAAGATGATATTATAAACTGCTAAATTAACTCTAGTGAGTGGAAATAAGCTAAAAACAGCTGGAAGAAAGCAACAGCTGAAAAAAGAAAAGCAGTTGGAATAAAACAGCAGCTGAAAGCTTCTCATCAGCTTACGATTTCAAAACATACATCCTCATCAGGATTCTTATACATCCTTACCTTGATCTCTTTTGGTGAGATGTATTTTGTCCCTAACGCCTTTTTTATGTTCTGCATGCTATCATAGTCCCATATGGTCCAGATCTTGTCGACAGGCTTGCCGTTCTCCCTTATGACATAGCACCTAAAGAGATAATTGCTGTCTTTTGGGTAAGTCCAGTCAGAAACCGCCAGAAGTTTTGTCTCGTCTTCATCAAACCTGAGATATTCAGCAGAATATTGCCTTTGTTCGACATTCTTCTTGTATTTTGCCATAATAGACCGGTTCTGCGCAGCTTTATAAATTTATTGCAACTATAAGACACACTTCTAAAATATTATGGAATCATAACAGACAGTTGAAACACTTATGAAGAATCGTGAAGCCTGGAACTTGACAATAATCATACAAGCTCAAAAGATATCTCAAGCTCGTTTCGTGCTGGTCTTGCGCGGAATTTCCTGAGCTTAAGCTGCCCTATCTTCCCAGTGGTCTTAACATGAGGTCCCAGGCAACAGTTGATGTTCCAGCCATCAATGATAGTCAAAGTCAGCTTGGTTATATGGGATGGCACTGGAAACTTGTCATAGATAACCTTGCCGTATTTATTTTCAGCAGCAGCCCTTTCTATCTCAATCATCTGTATTGGTACATCCTCTGCAATCTTCTGGTTTGCTAGACTTTCAACCTCATCCATCTGCTCCTGCGTTGGTTTTTTATCATATTCAACAGCCAGCCTTCCGTTTAGCCCGTCTCCGAACACGCTTGTAGTAAGCTCTGCACCAAGGACTTTTTGGACAGCACCCTTAAGCACATGCAGTGCAGAATCAACCCTTTCATTAGCTTTCATAATAACTGCAGGTACAGGCATAAATAAATAATTTATGGTTTCAAATTAGGGGTTTCAAGGCATGATTTCCAAGGCAGAAATTACAAAGCATGAGTTCCAAGATAGGGATATATCTGTTTGGCAACCAAGACTTCATTCTTTGACAACTGAGATGCATCCCTTTGGCAATCTGGATATCATCCTTTTGAATCTGTGTCTTTTTTGAGGAAGAGATATGCCATGAATCCTAAAATAAGCATGAAGACAAAAAATGCTGCTATGTAGATAGTGTCCTTTCCTAGGCCGGATTCATATAATGTCGCGCCAAAGTAATTCAAGAGAAGCATATTAGGTATATATGCCAGGCTTATTATCATGATGAAATCCCTAAACCTAATCCTGCTAAGTCCGACAACAAAGCTTATGATGTCAGATGGGAAGACTGGAAATATGAACCCAAGCCACAGGACGACAGTTCCCCTATTATGGAAAAAGTTATCATATGTATTAAGCTTTTTTCTGCTGACAAGCCTCTCGACAAGCGGCCTCCCGAAGCTTCTTGATATGAAGAATGCGATCGCAGTGCCAATTATATTCCCTATGTATGATATCAGTGTACCCCACCAGACACCGAATGCATAGCCTGCAGCAACAGCAATCAGTGCTCCTGGTATAGGTGCAACAACAACCTCAAGAGCTATTATTGCAATCGTCACGACCGGGCCCAACAGCCCAAGTCCTTTGATCTTGTCTGCGGCATCACGTGGCGACTCAAAAGTCTGCTCCACATAAAACAACAGTATGCCTACAAAAAAAAGGACAATTATAAGGATCAGTGCATTCCGCATAATCTTTGCCCTGTTCTCTCTTATCTTCTGTGAGATCTCCCTGCTCTTGTTGGTGATCTTTTCCTGGAGATAATGTCTTCTCATACAACCCAAAGTTAGGCATAAGATTATTTAAATATTGCCAATATAGACATATACTGGCTGGCAGTAAAAGACCAAAATAAGATACAAGCAGGCAGGGAAGACCGAGAGAAGAGATTAACAGGCAGGGAGAAACCAAGAGAAGAGATTAACAGACAGGGAAGATCAAGAGAAGAGATTAACAGACAGGGAGAAACCAAGAGAAGATACAAGCAGATTACATGACTAAAATACACCTATGCCTTCAAGAGAATTCCTTATTAAATACTTGCAGTTCCTTACAATAGGTATCATATCATGGTCCAAAAGGGCGCGGTCAACCTGCTCAAGCCTGTCAAGCACCTGCATCAGGATCCGCATTAGGTCGCCTTCAGGCATGTTTGTATTCTTTAGGATCTCGACAAACTTCTTATGCTGATACATTGGATATACAATGGAGCTGACCTTATCTATATTTGCCATCCACCTGCATCTCTTAAGGTAATCATGGTTCCTTAAGGCATACTTCAGGTCTGATACTACCTTTGGTGAATAGCTCTTGTAGAACCTTACCTCTTTTTTCGGCTCATAACATAGCGCTGCCAGAAGAAGAAGTATCTTGTACTCGTCAAGCTTGATCTTGAGATGCATGAATATCTGCGAGATCTCAAGCTCATCTGCATATATCTTTGATGCAAACGCCCCAAGCCCAGTCAGATTGTTGTCTACGACATAGCCCATCTTTACAAGTGTCCTTATCATCTTGTCATATCTTGCCTTTATGGACCTGAGCATGTTCTGGTTCTGCCCCATCTCCTGGAATGTATAAAAGTTCATGCTGAGTATCTCTTTGATCTCTTCAGGGGTATGCAGGTTGACCATGTTCAATACTGTGTTATATGAGAGCCTGAACTGAGACATTATAGGCATTGTATCACCTGATGTCAGCTCTTTTACCCTGCTGAACTCAAATGCAGGCCGATGGATTACTGAGACTGAGAGTCCTGAGCTGTCCATACCCCTTCTCCCTGCCCTGCCAGAGATCTGGTAGAACTCCTTTGTTGTCAGGTATCTGAACCCAGAGCCGGTATACTTCCTAAGTGAGTCAAAACAAACAGTCCTTGCCGGCATGTTGATCCCGACTGCAAATGTCTCTGTCGCAAACAGGACCTTTATTATGCCTTCTGAAAAAAGGGATTCGACTATATGCTTTATGTCAGGCAAAAGCCCTGCATGATGAAAGCCAATCCCTTTTGAGAGGCATTCCCTTAACTGATAGACAGACTTAAGCGATAAGACATCCCTGCTGACCTTCTTTAGCCCCTCCTGTACAACCTCTGCAACCCTGGCCTTTTCTTCAGGAAACAGGAAATTATCCTTCTTTGCAAGCCTTTGCGCATACTCCTGTGTTCGTGCACGGGAAAAGACAAAATAGATGCAGGGCAGGTGGTCTTTCAGATCAAGCTCATGCACAAGATCTGTAAACTCAGGCGGTTGCAGGTGCTCTTTTCTTACCCTCTTGTCATAAGGGTTCCTGTATCTTGGATATGAATCAAGCTCTTTTTTTTCCTTGATCTTCTCCAGTGTCGTTATGCCAAGCTCTCTGTCAAAAAACTTTATATCGAGCGGGACAGGGCGGAAGTCGTATCTTACAACATCAACTGCCTGCTTTTTTATCTTCGAGACCCAGCTTGCGAACTCGTCTGCATTAGGAACAGTTGCAGAAAGGAAAAGGAACCTTATTTTATCAGGGCTGAATATTATAGACTCCTCCCAGACATAGCCTCTTTCCTCATCATTGATGTAATGGATCTCATCCATTATGCAATAGGATACAAGAGAGAGCATAGGATCCTTTATCACTGCCATGTTCCTGTATACCTCTGTTGTCATTATAAGGACCTGGGCAGAGGGGTTTATCACAAGGTCTCCTGTCACAAGACCTATCCTATCTTCCCCGTATTCATCTACAAAATCCCTGTATTTCTGGTTTGAAAGGGCCTTTATCGGCGCAGTGTATATCACACGGTTGTTCCCTTTGAGTTCCCTGTCAATTATGTAGTCTGCTATGAGTGTCTTTCCTGAGCCTGTCGGCGCTGAAACTATGACAGAATTGTTCTTGTCAACAGAGCTTATCGCCTCAACCTGGAAAGGATCCAGTACAAATTCCTTAAACCTCATATAAAACAAGGATTAAGGCTGTATATTATAAATATTCTT
>JAFGRM010000076.1 GCA_016935125.1 Candidatus Woesearchaeota archaeon | reverse complement strand
ATGATATCGAGATGATGCGGGAGAACGGGAATGAAAGCTGGGTAATATCTGAGCAGGACTGAACCAGTCTCATATCAGTCCCTTATATCGACAATGTCAAAATACGGCTCTGCAGCCTTTTTCAGATCCATAAGCTCCTCTTTTGAGAATGATTTTGCGTCCTTTAAAAATCCCTCATCCAGGACCCCTGCTTCTTTTCTGTATTGCTGGATCACAAACCTCTTTGCGCCTTTGGCGAGCCTTACCATCTTATCAAAGATTTCCTTGTCGATCATCTTAGGAAGCACAGTTGTCCTGAACTCATAATCAATACCTGAATTCATGATTAGCGCTATGCTCTTTTTGATATTGCCTGTATCAACAGGCATCATTACATGGCTCTCATAGAGCTCAAGCGGCGCCTTTATGTCCATTGCGATGTAGTCAAGAAGCTTCTCCTCAAGCATGTCCCACATGAGCTTTGGGTTTGTGCCGTTCGTGTCGAGCTTGACCTTCAGCTTCAGTTCCTTCAGCCGTCTTATGAACCTCTTCAGGTCAGGGTAGAGTGTAGGCTCGCCGCCGGTCACGACGACCGCATCGATCCATTCCTTGCGGTCTACAAGGAAGTCTATTACCTCTTCCTCATCTATTTCCTTTGCATCGCTGCTTGCAAGGACGAGTTCGGGGTTGTGGCAATAAGGGCACCTAAAGTTGCACCCGCCGACAAAGACTATAGCTGATGTGTGCGGGGGAAAGTCTAGTAGAGAAGTCTTCTGGAGCCCTTTTATGGGCAGCCTTCTGGCTGTCTGGTCGTTTGTTTTTTCGGTCATGCTGCAAGTCATCATGATATCTTCCAGATATGCTGGTCGTGCTAGTAATCCTTCAGAGTCTTGTTCTCAAGCATCTCCTCAATGCTGTCAAGGTCAAATGCTTCACCTGCTTTCTGCCCGCTCTTGTCGAGCGAGACCATGGTAGGCACCCTGCTTATGCTGTATTCAGCAGCCTTTTCCTTGCCTTCAGGCGTTGTCGCATCAATAACCTCAACCATGCCCGCTTTCCCGCTTTCCTCTACCCATTCCTTGATCTCTGTGCATGTCGGGCACATTGGTGTTGTGAACAGAATGAACTTTTCAAACATTTTATCACCCCAGAGCAGCTGGAAGAAAATTAAAATATAAAAATATGCTGGAAAAAGGCAGATAGTTCATGCCCTGCCCTTTGCTTTAGTGATGGGCTGGCGGGTCGTTTCCTTGACTGTTGCTTTGGCAGATGCTTCTGTCTCAAGCGCCAGCTCGTTTCTGAACCTGTTATCCTTGCCCTTTTTCTCGCTGAATGTTACCCTGTGCTTGAACTCTTCAGCTTTTCCCTTGTTCCAGTTCTGAACAGGCCTGTAATAGCCGACTATCCTTGAGAAGACCTCTGTCTTCTCGCCGCATTCAGGGCATTCCCATTGCTCGCCTTTTAGGTAGCCGTGTGTCTTGCAGATGCTAAATGTCGGTGAGATCGAAAAATAAGGCAGGCTCGTGTTATGTGCGATCTTTCTTACAAGCCTTTTGCACGATTCGCCGTTGGTCATCCTCTCTCCTATAAAGGTGTGGAAGATGGTGCCTCCTGTGTAGAGCGGCTGGATGTCGTTCTGGTGCTCGATCGCAAGTATGGGGTCGTCAGTGTAGTCGACAGGAAGCTGGGTCGAGTTTGTGAGGAACGGCTCCTTGTCACCTGATGTGATTATGTCAGGGTGGAACTTCCTATCAAGCCTTGCAAACCTGTAGCTCGTGCCTTCAGCAGGCGTTGCCTCGAGGTTGAAAAGGTTGCCTGTCTCCTTCTGGAACTCAAGGCATATGTCCCGCATGTAGACAAGTGTCTCTATTGCAAGCCCTTTTCCCTCTTTTGATGTGATGTCTTTTCCGAGCAGGTTAAGGCAGGCCTCGTTCATGCCGCAGAGGCCGATCGTCGAGAAATGGTTGTCGAACGTGCCAAGGTACCTCTTTGTGTACGGCATGAGCCCGTTCTTTAGGTTCTTGTTTATCATCGTCCTCTTGATCTCAAGCGAGTCCTTGCCGAGGAACATGTAGCGCTTTATCATGTCAAAGAACTCCTGCTTGTCTTTTGCCTCATAGGCCATCCTGTTCAGGTTGAGGGTGAAGACACCTATAGATCCTGTGCTGTCACCAGGCGCCCACATGCTACCAGGCCGTCTCATAAGCTCGTTCTGGTTCAGGTTGAGCCTGCAGCACATAGCCCTGATAGAGCTAGGGTCAAGGTTTGAACCCACATAGTTCTGGAAATACGGCGTGCCGTATTTTGCAGTGACATCAAACAGAAGGTTTGCATTGTCGCTGTTCCAGTTAAAGCTTTTTGTTATGTTATATGTTGGTATGGGAAACGAGAATATCCTGCCATAAGCGTCGCCTTCGAGCATGACCTCAAGGAATGCCTTGTTTATTATGTCCATCTCTTTCTGGCAGTCACTGTACCTGAACTCCATCCGCTTCCCGCCTACTATCGCCTTCTCGTCTTTCATGTCTTGTGGGACAGTCCAGTCAAATGTCAGGTTTGAGAAAGGGTACTGCGAGCCCCATCTTGACGGGATATTGAGAGAGAAGACAAGCTGCTGCATACTCTGCTTGACCTCTTTGAAGCTCATGTTGTCTGCCTTTACAAAGGGTGCTAGCAGGGTGTCAACTGAGCTGAAAGCCTGCGCTCCTGCGAACTCCATCTGGAGGCAGCCGATGTAGTTTACCATCTGGTGCACAACTGTTCCCATGTGTTTTGCTGGCTTGCAGTCGACCTTGCCAGGAACCCCCCCGAATCCCATGAGAAGCAGGTTCTTGAGCGACCAGCCTGCACAGTATCCTATCACGCCGTTGCTTAGGTCATGCACATGCACATAGCCTTTCCTGTGTGCATCTGCTATTGCAGGTGTGTAGATGTTGTTAAGGACATAGTTTGAGAGGACCTGGCCTGCTGTGTAGAGGAGAAGGCCAGAAAAAGAGAACTGCTCGTTGCTGTTCTCTTTGATTTTCCATGTTGCCTTGTCAAGGTAGTCTGTCACTGTCTTTCCGACATCAAGCATCATGTGCTCAGTCGCCCTGAGCCTTGCCTGCTGCTGCCTGTACAGGATATATGAACGCACTGTCTGGTAATGCCCGTTTTCAGTGAGCACCTTTTCGACAATGTCCTGGATGTCTTCAACATTAGGTATGTGTTTTGTGTCATATCTCTTGTTTACAGTCTCGACTACCTGATTAGCAAGCTCTGCTGCCATCTTCTTGTCTTTTCCGCCTATGCTCCGCGCAGCCTTGAATATGGCGTTTATTACCCTGTCCTTATCAAAGTCAGCGATCTTTCCATCCCTTTTCTTGACTTTTGATACCCTTGTCTCTACCTTTTTTTCAGGTGCATCTTTTTTCAGCTCGTCGATCTCTTTTTTAAAAGAATCCACGCTTGAAAAATCCTTATATACAGAAGTGTACCTGAGGTATGCGACAGGATCAAGGCTCTTTAGCCCTTTTCTTACAAGCTCGCCTATGTGGCTGCTTGATATCTCTGTTTCTGTCTCTTTTTTGAGTGTAGTCTCAATATCATCCACAAGCGTGTCTATGTCTTCCATCTTGCAGGGACGCTTTTCACAGGCCTTAAGGATCCCCTCTTTTAGCTTCTGCCTGTTGAACGGCTCTTTTTCACCGTCCTTTTTTATCACAGACATCTCTATGTTTTCTATGCGCTCATATGTTGTGAAACGCTTGCCGCATTTTAGGCATTCTCTTCTCCTTCGTGTGCTGTCAAAATCAGCAGCATCCCTTTTATCAATCACTTTTAGTTCATTAGAGTTACAATAAGGGCATTTCATCTATCATCACCTTTAAATTTATATAAAATCAGGTTTTCTATGTTTTTGTTACTAATGCATAGACACAAGATATTGTGTTACTCAAAAAAACAACCACAACATCTTGTGTTTTTTGTGGTATAACTTATTTATATATTTTGTTGTTTTATAAAATATATTTTGTTTTAAAAAACAGATTTTAGTGAAACTTATTATTATTAGGCAGGTTTTAAGATATGGTTTTAAGATTCTTATCAAGGCATGCTGATCAAGGAAAGCTTTAAATAGATTTGAATTAGAAATTTCTGTGATGCTAGAAAAAAGAGCCCAGATCACGTTGTTCATCGTTGTAGGGATTGTTGTTCTTTTTGTTGTTGCTGCAGGCATAGCAGTGTACAATAGCACACTGATCAAGGATGAGATGCCAATCCTTGAGCGCACAGCGACATTTGAGAAGAAGTCTTCAACAGTCAGGACATATACTGAAGAATGCCTTTCTGAAGTGGGAAAAGAGGCGATAGTTGTGACAGGGCTTTCAGGCGGGTACTATTTTCTTCCAAAAAACACCTTTTCCCTTGGCTATACATCGGTCCCATATTATTATTACAAAGAGGACATCTCCCAGGTGCTCTCAAAACAGGAGATAATGCAGAACATCGGCGGGTATATAGGGGACAATATAGGCTACTGCCTGGACGACTACAGCAGCTTTGCAGCAAAGGGCTATAACATAACTGCAGGGGATGCAGAGGTCAGGGTGACTGGCGGGAACAGTAAGATTAAAGTTGAGCTCTCTATGCCAGTGTATATTGAAAAAGATGGGATAAGCTCAAAAGAAGACCATTTCAGTTCAGAGTTTGACCTCAGGCTTGATGACATCTACCTTATAGTGAATGAGATGATAACCAACACCATAGTCGACCCGTATAACATCTATTACAGCCTGATACTTGAGAAGATGGACGAGCATGAGATGCAGATAGACACACTAACATACAGCGGCGACACCCTTATCTATGTGCTCCAGGACAACCTCTCGATGATCGATGACATGCCGTTCGTGTTCATGTTCGGGGTCAAGATAAACACGACAAACCACCCGCCTGAGCTTGAGATAGCTGACCTGAGAGCAATGGTTGGTGAAAATTTCACATACAGGATAGACGCGTATGACAGGGAAGGCGATGTGCTCGAGTACAGCACAGATTCAGATTTTTTCGGGATCAATATCTGGACAGGCGCAATAGGGTTTGTCCCAAGAGAAGAGGATATAGGCGTGCATGATGTCGTGTTCAATGTGACAGACGGCATAGACACAGTATCAAGAAGGATCAGGTTTTCGGTGGAATAAGAATGAAAAAGATATTATTCATCATCGCTTTTGTTGCAGTGATCCTGTCTGCATCTGCTTATTCTGATTGTAGCAGTTTAAAGGACAATGTGGATAATTATTCAGAATGCTTTGCGAAGGAATGCGGTGTCTATGTAGAAGGCGCTGCTTGCGGTTCTAATGGAATCATAACTGATGTTCCTGACGGGATTGAAGTTAGTTGTGTATATGATAAATGCCCTAATATAGATGGTTTTGAACTTAAAATAAATACAAAATATATTGCAGGAGATCCTCCTAACATTGAAGTTTTAAAAGGCAGCATAATTCAGATACCAGACTCATTCAAAGGTAATATAGATGTAAAAGAGGGAGGAATAGTGAGTGTCAGTGAAAGTTTTGCAGGAACTATTGATATAAAAAGCAGTGGTTGGGTAATGCTCGGTAATAATAAGGTTGAAGCTGGTAAAAATGTAGATATCCAGATTACTAGAAACACCATAACAAACAACGGCAAAACTCTTATATTGAGATCTGGCGGAACAGATATTATTGATGCAATGCAGACTGCTGAAGGTACTCCTTATTTTGTTATCAATGGTGTTGAAGTCTCTTCACAGGATTCTATTGAAGTTCTTGAAGAGGGCAAATTCAAGCTTGGCGATAATGGGCCAGTGATATCAGGAATGACTGAAGGCTGGGTTATGGTTGACGGGCTAGAGAATTATTATTTTGATGGAAAACATTTTTTTCAAGGGCAATTAAGAAATGAATTAATCTATGACAAAGAAAAAGGAGAGCTATCTATTGAGGGGCCATTTTCAGCTTTAGAAGGTGGATTAAAACTGCCTTTTGATAAAAATAGTGCCTTAAATGCTTATTCTACTATCACAGAGGGTGCTGGAATCACTATCAGTGCAGATGGAAAAGGTATAACAGCTGAGCATCTATCTTTTAGGGATGGTAATGGTAATGGTAATGGATTTAATTTTAAAAATCTTGAATATAATCTTGAGGATAATAAAGAAACAATTATAGCTGATTCTATTCTTTCTTCTACTAGTAATAGGTTTGATTTAGGTAATTTAAGGTTTTATTCAATTCAGAGTACAAATAATAAAAAGATAAATATCCAAAGGGGATTTGATGAACGTGGAAATCTAAAAACCACAACTGTAGAAAACTTCTATACTCCTTCTGGATCTATTTATGAAACAAATACAGGTGCATTTCTCAGTTACAATAATGAAAATGCTGCTGGAGATGTAAAAGTAGAGATAAAAGCAGTTGAAGGAGACAAATACAGTATTGAAAGCAATAAGGCAAGATGTCAGATACAAAACAGATGGAGTAATGGTCAGTTAGAGGATGAATATAAGGTTGTTGAACAGGACTGTCATACAGAGCTTATTATTGAAGATAAAACATTGAAATCAGTTGAAAACAAGGGTGCTGCTGATGAGCCTTTTATTGTTAAAGAGATGTTTGGCCCTTCATATAATGGTGAATCTGCTGGAAGAGTAATGCGCAATGGCGTTGAGATTAAAGATACAAATGGAAAGAATATTAAGGTCATATTTGATGATAAACCCGCTGGAGGGAATGCTGAGCCGTATGCGATCTATTTAAGTGGAGATGATATTAAGGTAGGTATACCAGAAGGTGACGATTCTTTTCCTGAAACAAAGATCACAAGAAGCAATGGTATCTATAATTCTAAATATACAATAGAATCTAATGGAGAGATAAAAGAAGAATTGAAGAATAAACTAAAAATAAAAAAAGGGTATATCACCACTGACCATCAGATAACAGAAAAGAAACCTTATACAGGCTCTAAGATCTCATCAATGTATGAAGAAAATGATATACAAGAGGGAACTGATTATAGTTCTGAGATAAGCACAGTTATCCATGGCGAGGGTGAGCCAAGCTATCAAGAGATACTTGAGTTCAAAGAGCGTCTCCAGGAAACCTATGGTGTTCCTGATGAGACCATCGACAGTTTCTATGATGAATGCGTTCAAGATGGAGACATCATTATAGGCGGAAATACCATCTATACAAGAGGCGTAAAGACTGAAACATGGGAGAAGCATACATTAAATGCAAAGAAATTTGATTACTCTGCATATGATAATGATGATTTTGAAAAAAATGTGAAGAATGGGCTTATACGATCAATCTCTGCATGCTATGGCACACCAGAAGATGTGATTGAAGAGAATATCCAACAAAGAACAAAAACAACTGGCTGGCTAGGGCTGCAGGACAAGTATTCTGTAACATTTAATAAAGACAATGGTCTGGGGCCGATTGAGACTATTTCTGTTAATGTTGAAGGTGGAGGGGCTGTTGTTAAAAAGGAAGTGATTGAAGATAAGGATAAAGTGGAAGAAGTGGGACCAATACAAGAAACTACCTCGTATGAACTAATATATGGTGATTTGGAGGACATTCTTCATCTTATACCTGCTTTAACTGAAGCGCAAAAAAAATCTACCCCTGATGTAAAAGAAGAATCTACCACACAACAATATACTGTAAAACAAGGAGACAGTTTGTCAAAGATTGCAAAAGAATATGGAACTACTGTTGATGCAATAGTAGAGGCAAACAGTATAACTAATAAAGATTTAATAAAAATAGATCAGGTGCTTAATATACCAACAGATACAAAAGATCCCATTAAAGTTTCTGGTAACCTTGTTAAACAAACATATGTTAGAGAGTGGTATCAGATTAATAACCTCATCTATGAAAGAGATAGACTGGAAAAAGGTCTGCTGGAAGACGACAGTTTTGATTTGGTCATGAGACAGGTTGCAATCAATGCAAAGAATATATTCAATGAAGAGGAAGTAACAATCAAGACTATAAAAAGTGATGGTAGTGTAGAAGCAACAGAAACTATAGTTATCAAAAGAAAATTGTGGTCAGACCCGCTTAATCCTAAATACAATGTCATTAAAGACGGAAAGACAACTCCACTTGAAGATTATATTAATGATAAAAATAAAGACGCAGGAGATAATTATCTTGTTGTTTCAGGCGAATCCAGTTCTGGCAACTCTAAAGATTACCAAAAATTGCTAGAATTAAACAAACAGCTTGAAGAATATGATACTTCTTAGATATAGATGGTTCTAATCCATCCATCATTAGGCAGGTTTACAGAGATTCAACTGAACCAGAGAATATCGTTGAATGCCTTGTCTGGCAGTTAGCTGGTTTATTCCGCTGTTTCTGAAAACTCTTCTTAAAACACTGGGCTATCTTCATAAAGGATATTTGCAACCCTTTTTTGAGCCATAAAATCCCAACATTTATATATATAGTGTAACTAAATATATTTGCTATGAAAAGATATATGCATGATGGCAGAAGAAAGAATCATAAAGAAAAGGATAATCACAACAAAAGGCAATCTGATAGAGGTAACAGCATGGAAGGTACCAAAGTCCTTATCCTATCCAGAGGGGATAAAGTATTCATACAATCTGATTAGTGATGGCAAGAGGATAATAGCCATTGATAACTATAATAATGAGGGGCATCATGTGCATATTTTTGCCAAAAAGATTCCGTATATCTTCAGGAGCATTGAGAGGCTTGATGAAGATTTTTTCAGGTTAGTTGATGGATTCGAGAATGAGGGTTAGAGAATGATAAAGACAAGGGAATTAAGGATCAATATTGAACCAATAGAAGGTTTCAGGAAAAATGTTACAAAGGAACTTAACGAGATCTATAAAGGAAAGGCTGCGGCATTTACAGAGGACAGCATAAGTTTCCAGTCTCTTGACCAGTTCAGGAGGTTCCTTACACCAAAAAGGCTTGAGCTGTTGAGGGCAATAAGGAAAAACAAGCCAAAATCGATCTATGCACTGGCAAAGGTTCTCAAGAGGAAGCCAGAAAATGTCAACACAGACATAAACTTTCTCAGTCAGCTTGGGTTTATTGAACTATCAAAGAACAACGGCGTAAGAAAAAATGTTGTTCCTCATGTGAGTTATGATAAGATGAGCTTTGAAATATCTATCTGATCTAAAGCAGCAACAGCCGTTATCCTGTTCGTTGATTTATAGAAATATTTTTTTTCAGGATTATGCAGAGGATCGATACCAAGGCTGGATCCATCCATCCTTAGGCCTATTTGGAAACATACCCAAAACCTTTATAAATGGGTGTCTAATCCTGGGTATAAAATGATTATCCCTGTAAGATGCTTCAGCTGCGGAAAGCCCATTGCACAGCATTGGGAAGAATACACAGAGAGGCTGAAGAACAATGAGAAGCCTGGAAAGATCATGGACGACCTTGGTCTTGAGAGGTACTGCTGCAGGCAGATGTTCCTTGGCCATGTCGAGCTCTTTGACCTGACAGCACAGTTCAGGAAGAGCTGAAAACCTGTTTTCTGTTATTTGTTTGCTTTATCTTAAGAGCATAGGCTTTTTGGCAGATTCTCAACAGACATTATGATCTGATGGTTTTGGATGTCTGCAGGATTGTTTTGATTATATATAAGATTTATATACATTATTTGAATTTCAATATACATTTTTGTATTCTGATATACACATCGAAACATTTAAATATTAGTAAAGACAAAACCCTGTCTATCCAGCATACAATTACATTATATGCTTTAAAAGAGGTGATATAAAATGTATAAAAGAGCCCAGGCAGCAATGGAATTCCTGATGACCTATGGTTGGGCAATACTTGTTGTATTGGCAGCAATAGGAGCTCTTGCATACTTTGGTGTGCTAAGCCCGGGAAATCTGCTTCCGCAGAGGTGTGAATTCTCAGCAGGTCTTGACTGTACAGAGAACCCTGATGCAAGCGCAAGCGGTGCGACAATAACCTTTCCTGTGACTAACTCACTTGGCTACAAGGTGCAGATTCTGACTGCAACAAGCACAGGCACAGGCACATGCGCAGGCGCAGCGACATTCAGCCCAGCAACAGGCGAGCTTGACAACAGCGCAAACGGGATAATCACGCTGAACGGATGTGCAGGCCTTACAGCTGGCGACAGGTATTCTGACACTGTGACAATCACATACAGGAGCAATGCGACAGGAATGACGCACAGCTCAGTCGGAAGGGTTGCAGGCAAGGCAAGGTAAGCCTTTTTTTTAATTTTTTTTTAAGATGACACTGTTGAGATCTTCTATGAAACCTTCTATGAAATATCCTGTATGTAAATCTGCTTACAGACATCTGTCCGCATCTCTTGTATTGCTGATGATGGTCCTGGCTCTGGCTTTGGCTGGCTGCAGCTCAGATTCAAAGGGCAAGGAGCAGTCGCCCTATGATATCATGAAGGCAGACGCTGAGCGCTTCTTCAGGTTAAACTCGCTATGCAAGGTAACTGTTGTGCCAAGCCCTACTATGCCGGGCCAGTCAGATATAGAGGTCCTTTATCCTATACAGGGCATTGACCCCTCCCTTGGCACAGCATCCATAACCAATGCGATCGCGTCATCGCTTGAGAACTATTTTAAGGAAGAGCGGCAGGTCAACAATGTAAAGATCATAATAAGGGAGAACACAGAGCAGGGCAGGCTTATCGGGACATTTGAGATAACAAAACCAGAGCTTAAAAAGCTCCAGCAGGGAAACCCATATATCTTTGATTTCATGCCCCGCTACCTGAAGCTTGACGAGAAGTTCCTTGTCGAGATCAACCTTATGAAGTACGCAAAGTCTGCAAAAGACGTGACTATTGAGAGGGTGTTCAACGAGACTGCCAACAAGACCACGATTGAGATCTCTTTCAAGCTCGAGCGCGGGATAACAGGCAACACTGCAGCCCAAAACCCTCTGGACAGCATCTCAGTGTTCGAGAACCTTGTGGCGAACATAGTGAGGACAACATTTGAGTCTGACAGTAATATTGACATGGTAAAGCTGAGGGCAGACCTTGCTGAGCCTGACAGCCGCTGGAGCCAGGGAACGCTCCTTGCAGAGTATGGGCTAGGTAGGGAGAAGTTTTCTGAGATAGTCGAGAAATGGGACAATCTCAGGTCCATGATATACAGTGAGATAGAGTATGCCCCTATCTTTCTTGCGGATTACATATCAGAGAGCACTGTCGTCTCTATGGACTATAACGATACGACAACGATCAATCTCTATAACGAGGAGAGGTTTGAGAGCATCGACAAGAGCGTTGCGCGCGCAGAAGAGGATTCTGCAAAGATAATCAAGCGCATGTTTGACAGCTATCCTGAGCTCAAGAGGATAGATATTGTAGTCAAGGCAAAGATACCTGCAAAAGAGGGCAGCCCGAGCCCTGACGGGATCCATGAGATTGTGCATGAGTTCTACAAGGTCAGTGCAGGAAGAAGCACCTATCTTGGGCTTGATACAGAAAAGCTGACTGACAGGCAGATGCTGTTTAACTTTGAGCAGACATGGGACGATAAGGTCTCTGAGCTTGAGATCATAACAAACCTATTTGCCTCTTCATCGTATTACAGAGGGATCGTTTTTGGGCAGGGCCAGTCTGAAGCGACAGTGACCATTGACAGCTGCCTGTTTGAGCGCGACGAGAGGCTGAAACAGAAGATAAGCGATGTTTATGAGCAGATCAGCGCAGGCAATACTATGTTCATCCTTGAGGATGAGATAGGTGAGATCCTGCGTGAATACTCAAGAAAGCTTGTCTTTGACATCCATCCCCCTTATCTTGATAAGGTCACATTCGGGCTTGAGCGCGTGTTCAGGGACACGACAGGAAACGAGGCTGATGTAAAGGACCTGGGGAGCATCAGCTTTGATAGGGAAGAGGATGCGAATTACTGGTTCCAGACAGTGGATCCAAACACACTTGTATGGGTCGAGGTGGATGAGAGCACGCTTGATATAGCCAATGACGAGGTGCTCTGCCAGGGCTGAATCCAGGCCGGCAGCGCTGATAGGCCATGTCACAGGCATTTTTCTTATCGCTTTCTCTTGTTATTCCTTTACTCTTTTTTTCTTATGTTGGCTTGTTATGCTTTAATGCAATAGTTGTGCTTTTATGCGATCGAGAATAAGCGTCACCTTTTAAGGCAGGCCTTTATGAATCCGTTGAACATGGGATTTGGCTTCATCGGCCTTGAGCTGAATTCTGGGTGGGCCTGTGTTGCGCAGAAGAAGCTGTGGCCTGGTAGCTCGATATATTCCATGAGCCTCCTGTCAGGCGACCTCCCAGAGAATACAAGCCCGTTCTTCTCAAGGAGTTCTATATAATCAGGGTTTACCTCATACCTGTGCCTGTGCCGCTCGGTTATCTCTTTTTTGCCGTATAGTTTCCTGACGATAGTGCCTTCTCTTAGGATTGCAGGGCATGCGCCGAGGCGCATTGTCGCGCCGTAGTTGCTGGCCTCTATGTTTTTCTTCTGCTCAGGCAGGATGTCTATGACAGGATATGCAGCCTTCTTGTCGATCTCTGTCGTGTTTGCGCCTTTAAGGCCGCAGACATCCCTTGCATACTCGACAACCGCGAGCTGAAGCCCGTAGCACAGCCCAAGGAATGGTATGTTGTTTTCCCTTGCATACCTTATCGCTGCGATCTTGCCCTCCACACCAGAGCTTCCAAACCCACCAGGGATTATTATCCCGTCATATGATGAGAGCTCTTTTAGCCTGGCGCTCTCTTTTTCATAGCATTTGGAGTCTATCCATGATATCTTCGGCTTTGCAGAGCTGCTCCAGCAGGCATGTTTCACTGCCTCTATCACTGATATGTACGAGTCCTCAAGCGAGAAGTCGCCTATGTCAAAATACTTGCCTATTATGCCTATCCTGACCTCATCTTCGCATTTGTCGATATTTTTTACGAATCTCTTCCACTTCTCAAGCATAGGGCTCCTGCCATAGTTAAGCCCGAACTTTTTCAGGATCTTCCTGACAAAATCCTGCTCTTCGAGCCTGACAGGCGACTGGTATATGCTTGTTAGGTCAGGTGCTGATATGACAGAGTCTTTTGCGACATTGCAGAAGAGCGAAAGCTTCTCTTTTCTCACCTCATCGACAGGCACGGATGATCTTGCGACTATGAAGTCTGGCTGTATGCCTGCTGCGTTAAGCTCCCTTACTGAATGCTGTGCAGGCTTTGTCTTCATCTCGCCGACATTGCCAGGTATGGGCAGGTAGACCACATGCACGAACACAACCTCCTTGCCCTCTAGCTTCATCTGCCTTGCAGCCTCAAGAAAGAGGACGCTTTGGTAGTCGCCGACAGTCCCTCCTATCTCGACAAGCACAAAGTCAGAGCTCTCACGCTCAGCGATCGTGCTGATCCTTTTTTGGACCTCCTGGGGGATATGAGGTATGACTTCAACGTTCTTGCCGTCGTATTCCAGGTTGCGCTCTTTTTGTATGACTGTAAGGTAGACCTGGCCGGTCGTTATGTTGTGGTCCTTGTCGATGTCTATGTCCATGAACCGCTCATAATTCCCGAGGTCCTGGTCAGTCTCTCCGCCGTCAGGTGTAACCCAGACCTCACCATGCTCTGTCGGGCGCATGGTCCCTGCATCGATGTTTATGTATGGGTCGATCTTTACAGGGCTTACTCTGTATCCATGTGACACAAGAACATTCCCTATAGAAGCGGTTATTATCCCCTTGCCAAGGCCAGAGAGAACCCCTCCTGTAACAATTATATACCTTGCTTTTTCTGTAGACCTAGTGCCCGTGCTGCTCATTTGACTTCACGGGTGTTTAAATAAGACCCTCTTGTTAATAAATATTGTGAAACTGGAATAGGTATTTCTTGGGCATGGATTTTTGGCAAAAATATTTAAATGAAACAGGAGTTCAGTTGATTGTCGATTAACATACCCTGCTGCTTGTCTTGGGGTTTTTGATTTCACAGGACATCCAAAAGCAGGTATGTCAGTTTTTATGGCGGCCGTGGTGTAGCCTGGTAGCACAGGGGACTGTGGGCCATGCAGCGGTTTTTCATCGAAGAGCTTGGCTGTAACAGATATGGACAGATATCCCCTAGGTCGAGTTCAAATCTCGGCGGCCGCCCTATTTTTAAACCTACATCTCATCATGTGTAATCCTTTTTCTGCCTTACCATATCACGCTTTTCTGGTCATATCTCTTTGAGAGCTGGCCGAACCCGCAGCTCCTGCATGCTGCATCTAGGTTGATCCAGCCGTCTTCTTCTTTGTATCTTTCAAGTGCTTCTTCAATATATACCTGGACATAGACATGGCCTGGTGCCCTGATAAACCTTGTCGGCACACCAATCGCCTGCTCCATGCTGGCAAGAAGGACTGAAAAATCATCACAGTCTCCACCCCGGGTATAGAATATCTCTGTTGGAGTTTGCATGTATTCATCAGATTCTGCAACATAAGCGAAATTATCCCTGACAAAATAAAACACAGCCTTTGCCTGGCATACCTTGTATGCCTCTTTTCCTGAATCACAGGTTGATGCTGCTATCCTTGTTGAGAGCTGTTTTATGGTTGGGTCTGTTGGGGCAACATAATCTCTGATGTCTGTAGAATCAGGCCTTTTTGCGCCTGAAAAATCGTTTATATCATAACCTTTTGTGACATCATCAAATGAGGGGATGTCTCTTGGCTCTGGGTCGAGCCTTATGATTGAGACAGGGACTATCCATAGGATTAGGATCAGAGCGAGGAACAGCCCGATTATGTAGTAGAGCGGGCTTTTTGTTGTCTTTGCAGAAGCGCTGTTCTCATCGCCTGCCCTCTCAGCTATCGCCTCTTCTGCAATCTTTTTGTGGATACTGTCATGCCTCATGCTGTTTTAGGATATGCAGGTAATTATTTAATGGTTATGGATAACCATCAACTGCGCAGTCGTGTACATGCGCAGGGGGACTGAAGTGCTGTTTGTTTTTGGGTTGATATTGTGATGTTCTTTTTTTACCTTCCTTTTATTTTACCCTGCCATGGTTTTTGCGCTGAACTGATGCGCATCTCCCCCTTCGCCTGCCCGATGATTCTTGCACTTGATTTGAGGGTTAGGTGGGTGCTCTTTTGGATTATTCTTCATATGCAAAAGGAATGATCTGGTTTGTTACTACTGCTTATAAATGAAAAAGCGAAAAATATATAAATAAGGGAGTATAT
>JAFGRM010000075.1 GCA_016935125.1 Candidatus Woesearchaeota archaeon | reverse complement strand
GATACAGGCAATCGCGCCAAATATAGTAATAGATGAGCAGGGGTCTCTTAAGCGCACTCTTCCTGAGTCTGAATTTATCATGTACGATGACAGTTTGATTGCAGGGATCGAGTTCAGAAAAAGGCTTTTGGACCTGATGTCAAGAGCGGAATCTGTAAAAGAGAGATACGAAGATGTTGCAGCACTGGCATCTGCTGCGCTTGATATGATCGTGGGTGATACAGGATGATGAAGAAAAAGACAATAGTGCTCCTAGCAGTCATTGCTGCAGTGACAATGGCTGCAGCTCTTGCAGCAGACAGTGTATTTCTAGACTGGCTTTTTGGTATTGCATCAGATGATTCTGGGATCTATGAGTCAGGCGGAAAGGTGCTTATCGAGCAGCAGGACAGCGGCTATATAAGAGACAGCCCTGGACTGCAGAAGCAGGGGTTTGATATAGAGGTTGCAAGAGAGAACAGCACTGAGAGATGGGTAATATCTGAGCAGGATTGAAGCTATTTGTCCAGCCAGATGACCTCTTTTTAGAAATCTTTATATACGTTTCCCGAACAACAGGGTATTTATGGCAGGGAAAGATAACTCTGATACAACAAATGATGATAATGCACTTATCAAGGAAAGGAAAAGAAAGGTTGATGAGATCAGGAGCAAGGGCATAGACCCATATCCTTATTCATATGAAGCCAGCCACAGGGCTGCAGAGATCCTTGAGAGATACAAGGGCCTTGATAAGGAGCAGAAGACAGAGGACATGGTCTCTATCGCAGGGAGGATGGTCTCGCTTAGGGGCATGGGCAAGGTAACATTTTCACATATCCAGGATATAACTGGCAGGATCCAGCTCTTTTTCAGGCAGGATGATCTGGGAAAAGAGAGCTATAAGCTTCTCAAGCTCTATGACATAGGTGATTTTGTCGGTGTCAGGGGAAATGTATTTACTACAAAGACAGGCGAGATATCTATCCATGTAAAGGAGTTCTCTTTGCTTTCAAAGGCATTAAGGCCGCTTCCTGAAAAATATCATGGGATTAAAGATTCTGAGCTCAGGTACAGGAAACGCTATCTTGACCTTATAATGGACAGTGAGGCAAGAGAGCGGTTCATGATAAGGACAAAGGTGATCGCTCTTGTCAGGGAATACCTGAACAAGCTTGATTTTATCGAGGTCGAGACACCTGTGCTCCAGGTCATGTACGGAGGGACCAATGCAAAGCCTTTTACAACACATATCAACACATACAACATGCCGATGTACCTCAGGGTCGCGCCCGAGCTTTACCTAAAGAGGCTTGTTGTCGGCGGCTTTGAGCGCGTCTATGAGATCGCTAAGAATTTCAGGAATGAAGGTGTTGACCAGACACATAACCCGGAGTTTACGATGATCGAATGGTATGAGGCATATTGCGATTACAATAAGATGATGGACCGCGCAGAAGCTATGTACAAGTTCATAGCAAAAAGGCTTTTTTCTGAAGAGAAGATAAAGGTCAACGACAGGACGATCGACCTGTCAAAGAGATGGCCAAGGCTCACGCTTGCCGATTCGCTTAAGAGATATGCAGGCATTGATGCAGAAAAGCTCGATGAAAGTGCGCTTAAGAAGATTGTAGATGAGAACAGGATTGAGATAAGGGGTGAGCCGAACAGGGGCCAGATGCTTTTTGCGCTGTTCGACAAGCTCGTATGCGAAAAGCTAATAGATCCTGTCTGGATAATAGACTATCCCAAAGAGGTCTCGCCTCTTGCAAAGACCCATCGCAAGGACGACACGCTTGTCGAAAGGTTCGAGTGCTATATAGGCGGAAAGGAGATCGGTGACGGCTGGTCTGAGATAATAGATCCTGCTGACCAGCGGAGCAGGTTTGAGACAGAGCAGAAAAAGATGCGTTCAGGCGATTCTGAGGCACATCCCATGGATGAGGATTTTTTAGAGGCGATGGAATACGGCATGCCGCCTCTTGGCGGGATAGGCATTGGTATTGACAGGCTTGTCATGCTCTTTACCAACCACTGGAGCATAAGAGATGTTATGTTCTTTCCTATAATGAAGCCTGAAAACTAAAACTTTATATAGGTTCTTTTATTCTTCTTAATTATAATTTTTAAGAGAAGAAATGCAGGTTTAAGATGCCAAAGATGACAATAATCGGGCTGACTGAAAAAGTCACTCTTTTCAGCAATGACCTAAAAAAGAAAAAAAGGGTCAATGCAAGGGTAGATACTGGAGCGGAATCAAATTCCCTTGATACGAGGCTTGCTGCAAAACTTTTGCTTGGGCCAGTTATCAAGACTACAATTGTCAAGTCTGCAAACGGTAACTCTACGAGGCCGGTCATAAAGGCAGATATTATGATTGCTGACAAGATGCTTGGGGGTGTTTTCACTCTTGCAGACAGGAGCAAGATGAGATTTAAGATGCTTATTGGAAGAGAGATACTAAAAAAAGGGGGTTTTCTTATAGACCCTAAACGGAAATAAAGATGGATGCAGCAATAGTAAGCCTTGGAAGCAAGAGTTCTGAATGGACTTATGAGCGGATGCAGGAGCATTTTGATAGTGTTACAAGCCTTGACATAAGAAAGATCGAGGTAAACCTGGGAAAGGATGCAAAAGTGCTTTACGAAGGCAAGCCGCTTGGAAATTTTGACTGTATTTATGCAAAAGGCTCTTTTAAGTACGCGCCGCTTCTCAGGTCGTTTACAACCCTTCGCGTGGCCCAGTCTTATATGCCTATCAAGGCAAACGCATTCACTATCGGGCACAACAAGCTCCTGACCCAGCTTAAGCTCCAGAGGGCAGGGATTCCCACACCTCAAACATACATCTCATCATCAGTTGAGGCAGCAAAAAAGCTCCTTATGAACATAAACTATCCTATAATAATGAAGTTTCCTGAAGGTACGCAGGGAAAGGGTGTGATGTATGCAGATTCATATGCATCAGCAAGCTCTGTCCTTGATGCGCTATCTTCGCTCAAGCAGCCATTCCTGATCCAGGAATATATAGAGACAGGCGGGAGTGATATCCGTGCAATTGTTGTTGGAGATAAGGTTGTTGCCTCAATGCAGAGGATTGCCCATGAGGGCGAAAAACGTGCCAATATCCATGCAGGAGGCTCAGGAGAGCCGATTGAGCTTGATTCTGTCACAAAAAAGATTGCAGTGAAGACTGCACAGGCAATGGGCTGTGACATATGCGCTGTTGACATACTTGAGAATGCAAAAGGCCCGCTTGTGATCGAGATAAACCTCTCACCAGGCCTGCAGGGCATAACCCAGGCAACAAAGATAGATGTTGCGGGCCATATTGCAGAATATCTCGCTAAAAAGACAAGGGCATTTAAGGAACTGGACACCAGCAACAATAAGCATAGGATCATGAAAGACCTGGGTCTTGCTATTGATACCAACTCTGAACAGGAGATCATCATAAATACAGACATGAGGGGCAACAGGATCCTGCTTCCTGAGCTTGTTACAAGGATATGCAGCGTAGATGACAAGGATGAGCTTGTCTTGACAGTCTCAAAGGGCAAGATCATAATAAAGAAATTGTAGTTCTCTTGTGTTTCTTTAGAACTGTAGTTTTGTTGTGTTTCTTTAGAATTTTAGAATTGCACTGTTGCAGTCATGCAGTATTGCTGTCCTGCCTTAGGCTTGGCAGTGTTCAGTTTCTCCTATAATCCTCTTCTTTTCAGGTTCAGTTATATTTTTTCTTCAGTTTTACCTAAGTTTGATCTGTAATCCTTTTCCCTTATGATAACCTCTCTTAAATCCAGCAGGAATTCACCTCTTGCCAATAGTCTTATTTTAAAATATTGTTGTTTGTTTCTGTCCAAAACATAAAATATTTATAGAACATATGCTATAGTGATTAACAGAACTGTATATCAATATTGAGGGGGTGGTTGAATGGCATTTGAAGAAAGTGTGCTCCTGAAACAGGAGCTCAGGAACAATGTGCTTATTGTCGACGACGAGCCGCACATCGTGAATCTTGTGAGGCTGAGTCTGGACAAGGAAAAATACAATGTTATTGGTGCATATTCTGCACGTGAGGCTCTTAAGGTTTTGGACAGGAAAGAGCCAGATGTTGTGATTGTCGACCTCATGATGCCTGGGATAAACGGCTATGAGCTTTGCCAGGCAATCCGAGGGAAGGCAAAGACAAAGAACATCCCAATAATAATCCTGTCTGCCAAAAACCAGATGAATGACAAGCTTCATGCGATCGATGTTGGAGCTGACGATTATATAACAAAGCCGTTTGATCCTATCGAGCTTGAGAGAAGGATCAAGCTTAACCTTAAGAACGCTGGCTAGATCGCTAGGTCTTTTGCAAGATCTTTAAGCGGCAGCATGGCAATGAGATGAAAGGAGGTGGCGCATATGTATGAGCCAGAAGACGATGTTGATATTTTCATAAGGCCATTGAGAGATGACATGGACATATACTCAGACTGGGCGATAGACAAGATGGTCGACAACAGTGAAATCACGCCTGAAGAGGCAGCCTTTATGGCAGGCTACAACGAGGCCCAGTAAGCTAAGCATGGACAAGTGATATGGGTGATCTTTGTGCATGTTTTTAGACGCAACAGGGCCAGTATGCTATTTGGTTTAGGTTAGACAGCAGGCTTTGGTCATCATCAGCCCCTTCTGCCTGCAGTCTTTTAGGCTTTGCAATCTAATTAATTTATGTATCTTGATTAAAAAATAGGCTATGAGAAGAAAAATCAGAAAATATGGTTATAGGTTATATACAGGTTACAGGTATTTTGCTTATGAGCCCTGCTGCCTAACGGTAGCTCTTCTGCCTTTTTGCCCTTGCCTTTGAGTCGTTTGGCTTGCACATCTCTTTTCTTCTGACATCTGCGACAAGCATATGCCTGTCATATTTCAGGAAAACGTTCTTTAGGGAATCCCCTTTTACAAAGCCTACAAGCGCCCTTGCGATGGCGAGCCTTGCAGCGTCAGCCTGCGCCATATACCCGCCTCCTGAAACCTTGACGCTGATATCGACCTTGTCAGAGATGTTGTCTGCGATAAGAAGCGGCTCTTTGATTTTCATCCTTGCAAGCCTTGGCTCGAAATTTTCAAGAAGGATATTGTTGACCTTGACAACTCCACTGCCTTCCTTTACAGTTGCTCTTGCAATCGCTCTTTTTCTTGATCCGCTTTCATGGACTATTTTTTTCATATTTTCGCACCTATCTGTCTTGCTATGTCTTCGATCGTGACGTAATTTAGGTTTGGGACCTTTGAGATGTCAGCTCCGCTGACTTTTTTTGCCTCGCCTTTGATATCATCAGGGAAACCTGAGTAGCATCTTATGTTCTTGAAGGCCTTCTCTCCCTTTTCTTTTTTGTATGGGAGCATGCCTCTTATGATCCTTTTTATTATCATCTCTGGCTTTTTTGGGAAATAAGGACCAGTCAATGGAGCGCCAAGCTCCCTCTTCTGCTTGAACCTTGCCATAATTACCTGTCTATTGCCGGTCATGACAGCCTTTTCACAGTTTACTATGCTGATCTTCTCACCGAGCAGCGCCTGCTTTGCAACGTATGCTGCAAGCCTTCCTGCAATCTGGTTCTCTGCGTCGATTATCATCCTATTATCCTCACTTTCTTTCCCTGAGGGTTGGTTTTCATGAGCTCAAAGATCGAGTATACTGTGCTCTTGTTCCTGGCCAGCTTGCTTATTGCGCTCTGGGAAAAGTTCAGTGCTGCGACAGTGAGCTTATGGTCAATCTCGCCTGTGCCAAGAACCTTTCCAGGAACTATGATTATCTCGCCTTCTTTTGTATACTTATTGAGCTTGTACAGGTTCACAATCCTTCTCTGCCTTGTTGACTTCTCGAGATCTGATGCTATCCTCTTCCATAGCTTTATCTCTTTTTCAGAGGATGTCTTCTTGAGCTCGTCAATAAGACCCTTGAGCTGTATGTCAGTTTTCATTTTTCCTGTTGCTTGTGATTGGCGTTCTTGTGTTTTGGCCGATAATCGCTTGTTAATTTTTTTAATACTGCGGGAGACGGGTTTCGAACCCGCGCAGGCACTAAGCCACTAGGCGTTTGAATTCCCGCATGAGCAGGAATGCCTCAACCTAGCCCGTTTGACCACTCCGGCACCCCCGCATAAGGGTGATGTTATTTTATATTATCGACCTCATTTTTGAACTCTTTCAATGAATCGTTGAAGTTTTCAATGGCTGCGTTCATGATCTTTTTGCAGTTGAGCTGGCCCCATGATTCAATTGTGAATATAACTGATTCCTTGTCTGGCTTGACAGAGAGGCCACAGTCTTTTCCGCACACGTCAACACAGGCATTGCATAGCGTGCACTTGAGGAAGTTGTCCTGGTTGATCTTGAGCTTGTTGTTTGCATAATCAAATACCTTGACAGGGCACGCTTCTGCGCATTCCTTGCAGCCCTCTGATTTCTTTGGCAGCTCTATTATCGGCTTGTACCTGAAGTAGGCCATGCCTGGTGCCCATTTTGCGTGCTCTTTTCCAGTGCCGAGGATTGCAGTTGCAGTCAGCTCAAGCTCCTGCCCCTTTTTCAGCTTGACGATCGGAATCTTGGGTTCTACAGGCTCGATCTTTGGGTCGTCTGATTTGAGGCTCCCTGCATATACTGTTCCAGGGCCTTTGGCCTTGAGCTTCAGCTTTACCTCACACTGTGCGCAACCCTCACCCTTGCATTTGCACTTCTCTTTTAAGTTGTATGACTTAAGGTCTGTTTTTAGTGGTATCAGGCCTAGCCTGTGCGCTATCGATTCGTCATAGAGCGCTGAGTTGTTCTTCTTGATCTCTACATCTTCTATTGCAAGGACCGGCACCCTGTTTATTATGATCCTCCTAAGCACGTTTGCATAGCTTGCTGTTGTTTTGTTGATCAGGAATACAGCTTTTGTCTTTTCCTTGTTCTTTTCAAGAAGCCTTACTTCCATCCTCAGACCCTCCTGCCTCTCTTGCCGCCCTTTTTTCTGCACCCGTCATGCGGCATTGGAGTCACGTCCTCTATTATGCCTATCCTCATACCCATCCTGGAAAGGGCCCTTATTGCTGCCTGTGCACCAGGCCCTGGGTTGTTAGGCCCGTTATGCCCACCCGGTGCCCTTATCTTGACGTGCAGGGCGTTGATGCCTTTCTCTCGTGCAGTTTCAGCTGCTCTTTTTGCTGCGGTCATCGCTGCAGTAGGTGAACTTTCAAGCCTGTCTGATTTTACGACCATGCCTCCTGATACCCTTGATAAGGTCTCTGTGCCTGAGATGTCTGTTATGTGTATTATCGTATTGTTGTAGGAGGAGTATATATGAGCAACACCCCATCTCATAGATGGATAATTCTGCTTGTCTTTCTGTGGGTTCATCTTCAGTTGCCCTCTTTATGGTTCTTTTTGTTTATATTTGTGATCTCAGGATGGTCTTCTCTTCTGAAGTCTGATGTTGCTGCAAAGCTTATCTTGTTCTCTTCTGCTTTTTTGACAAGGTATCCTGGCATGCTTACCTTCTTCTCTCCTATCGCTATATGGTGGTGCACTATAAACTGCCTTGCCTGTTTCATTGTTGATGCAAGCCCTTTTTTTACCACCTGTGTCTGGAGCCTGCGGTCAAGAAGGTCCTTGAGCTCCATGCCAAGGACATGGTCCAGTCCCTCTCCTTCTGAGATCAGGCCAAGCCTTATCAGCTTGCTTATGAAAAGCTCTTTCTGCTTTTCAGCATGCTCGTCGCCCTTTGAAGCGTATCTCTTTGCCTGTGTCTTAAAATCCCTTAATCTTGATGAGTATTTCCATAGCTCTTTCTTGTTCTTTATTCCATATTCTGAGACAAG
>JAFGRM010000074.1 GCA_016935125.1 Candidatus Woesearchaeota archaeon | reverse complement strand
AAGCATATTAAACCGGTCTTTTGGTGCGCCGCATTTTGGACACTTCTCAGGCGCATCTTTACCATCATGCAAATAGCCGCATACAGTACATCTCCACAATGCCATGGCATTCACCCCCTAAGATTGGTATATAAATCTATAATATATAAATCTGTATATAGACAGGCATATAGAGATTGATATAATCTCTCCTTGTTTTTTACAATCTCTACTTGTTTCTACTCGCTTTTTATAAGCATTTCTCGCAATTTTCGCTAAAGCACATACACTCTGGCTCATAGTATTCCAATGGATGTTTGCATGAAGGGCATTCCTTAGGTGGCTCTGTCCCAAGATGGATATAACCGCACTTGCTGCACTTCCACTTAATTGGCTTTTCCCTCTTATAGACTGTCCCTTTTTCCACCATCTCAAGGAGCTTTTTATAGCGTCTCTCATGCTCTGCTTCAACCTTTGCAATTTGCCTAAACAGGATTGCTGCCTTCTGGTTCCCATCTTCTTCTGCAACCTTTGCAAAATCAGGGTACATCTCAACAGTCTCATGATGCTCGCCGCTGATAGCTTCCTTCAGATTCTCTTTTGTATCTCCTATGCCAGAAAGAAGCTTGAGCTCATCTTTTGCATGCTGCATCTCGTTTAGCGCAGTCTCTTCAAATATTTTCGCGATATAGTTATATCCCTGCTTTGCTGCAACCTTTGCAAAATAATTGTACTTGTTCCTTGCCATGCTTTCGCCTGAAAACGCAGCCAATAGGTTCTCTTCTGTCCTGCTCATCTTATAAACACCCCCTTGGTTTTTCCCTTACTGTATTCTTATCTTGTCCTTATCTTATCTTTTTATTATTTTCTCTTTTGATTATCTTATTTTTTTCTCTTTTCAGCATTTTTCAGCATATACACTTTCTTTATACACCCTTTCCTTTCTGAAAATTACCTGTACTGGATTAGCTTTACTCGTTTATAAATATTTGCTTGTTATAAGATATGTAGAAAAGATATGTAGAAAATATAGGTTAGCATCAATTTGTTTGGGTCTTCAATAACCTCTGCCTAACAAATAAAACGTGCATAGAGCTCTTTAGAGTGTTCACCTCTCCTGCTCAGTTCTGGGTCACCCAGCGCTTTTCTTGCATATTTCCTGATTGTTTTCTGACTTATGTTCATCGAATACTTCCTGCTGATTTCTGAAGCGATCTTTGATAGGCTGTCATCCTTATTTAAGCAGTACTCCCTTACAATCTCATCCTTCATCTCATCTGGAGCGATATTGTTGTCATACCTATTGATATAATGCCCGTTTGCCATGCCCACTCTTAAGAGCTCGATAGCATCTGTGACAGAGCTGACGTGATATGCACCTTCAACACAACATGCACCACCAATATTATATGCATCTTCAACATGACAGGCACAACCAATATGATATGCACCATTATGATGCTCTTTATCCGATATTGAATTATATTCAGACACAAGCCGCTCCAGGCTCTTCCTGTTGTTCAGGTTCCTATACCCAATAAAACTTGCAACAACATCAGAAATATTATTGGATATATTATCAGAGACATTTAGCCCTGAAGAATTTAGGTCTGAAGAAAGGCCACTGGCATCTTTTTTTTGATATTTTCCCCTGATACGGTCCAGATAGATTATCCTATTATCATATTGCCTGGAAACTACTGAATCAATAGTATCCCTTGCAGTTGTATCTCTGCTGATTGTTTCTGTACCAATTGTATTTGGGTCAATTAAATCTCTGTGGGCTGTATCTTTGCCAACAGACACACTGCCAAGCATATCATTGTCAATTACCTCTGGAACCCCTTGCAAAGAGGCAGAGTTTCTGCTGCAGAATCTTTTTGCACCAGCATAAGATGCAAAGTATGAAAATAATGAAAACAGCTCCTCTTGCTCCTTCCTTATCTTCAACCTGGAACAGATTTCATTTATCTTGATCTCAGCAAGCTTCTTTTCAAACCCCAACTTATTCAAATTAAGCTCTCGGATGTGGTAACCAAATGATATCTTATCATATGCTTCAAGCCTTTGCTTATTTTTAATTATCGCTTTATTCAGTCCTGATAGATATTCCCTATATGATGCAAGCTTCATATAAAGCTTGGCGCTGCTCTGAGAAGACCTAATGTGCTTAAGATAGGACCCGCTATAATGTTCTGGCCTGCTTGTTTTTCTGCATGTTTCTGCTGCGGAGTTAACTGTCTTTTCATCTGTTTCTCTCTCTGTCTTTTGTTCTGTCTTTCCTATGATTTCTAATGTGGGCAGGTTCCATGACTTGCTGTTTACACCATATTCTTGAGAGGGACCTGCACAAGAAGAAACCGAAGCTGTATTAAATGCCTGCCTGCCAAAAAACATTTTTGAATATAGCCACAAACCTAACCCTCTTCTGGCATTTATCTTATCTCTTAATTTAAATACTGATCTCATCATGCCTAAAACCAAAGATTTATACATTTTTTATGTCCCTGCCCTTGGTTTATGAGACTCTGTGTATATCCTTGACCCCTCTTCTGAAAGGTTCATCCTGATCTGCTCAGTCATGATATCCTTCATCTTGTTTATATGGTCCCTGTACATCAACAATGTTTTTTGCGACTTTTCAAAATACTGGTCCATGCCTCTGACATTTTTTACACCTTTTGATATTGCCTCATAAGTTTCAAGGATATTTCCCATATGATCGCTTAAGACCCTTGAGAATGAATAGACATTTGAAAGCCTGACAATAAGTGTCTGTGCAGAGTCCCTTATCTTCTTTACCTCAGAGAACTCATTCTCCCTAAGCTCAATGCAGGTCTGGTGGTAAGTCAGATCCTTAACAGAATCAAGGTATTTCCTGTCTGCATAAAGCCATGTCTTTACAGCTTCTATGTACTCATCAGAATACTTCTCAGAACCTAATATTACCTGTTTTAGGTCTTTTAGGTCTTTGCTGAACTTGACTCTCTTTTCATAAGCCTCCTTTTTCTTGATATAATGATCTTTGACCATGTCTATGATAGCAACCATGTATGAATCAAGATCCTCATTGTTTTCCATAAGATGCCCTATACTCTTATCCACCTGGCTTCCCAGCCTGTCAAGTTTTTTCTTTTTCCTTTCAGCCGCATCCTGCATAGATGGTGCGTCTACAGGCCTGCCCATGAAATAATTAGATGTGCCTTTTATCTTTTCAGACAAGGTCATTATCTCATAATTGCAAAGAAGCCTCATCTTCTTTTCAGCCTCTATCCATGATTTTATCTTTTTTGTGAGAGGCTTGTTGACCGGCCGGTGGTAGAGCCTGCCGTTTGAAGGTAAGAAATCTTTTTCCACAGCTAAGACTACAGAGCATGGCCCCTTATCTCTGGCTCCTTCTTCAATCCCTAAGTAAGGCTCATGCTGCTCTTCAGCCGGTCTAGCTTCAGCCTGCCTATAATCAGAATCATGCCTGAACCTCATAAGTACTGCCTCAAGCCCTTTCTTTTTTTCAGATGGCATGGCACCAACACAATAAGAGTCTTCATAAGCATCATCAATATCATCAAAAACAGCAGCAGCATCAACAGCATCAGTAGCATCAACAGCATCAAAAACAGCAGCAGCATCAGCAGCATCAGCATCATTAACTATATCAGATAGGCTATCTTCATCATATAGATCACAATCACTTGGTTGTATTTTTTCTGCATGAGACATCATGATTCACTCTCCTTGATTGTTAATAATATATGTCATTAATCATCTGTATTGTTAACAATGTTAAGAATCATTAATAATTTTTAGTCTGCAGATTACGGACACACACCTCTGTAAAATGAAGATATTACATCTGCAGCGGAGAATTAACAAAAAGAGAACAAGCAATGATAAAATTTCTGGAGCATGCGGAAATCATAAGCTGCTGCCGGGCATGATGCAGCATAACTATTATAAATTATCCTGTTATCCCAACTGTCCATGACTTCGCTTATCGCATGCCTTTCTACAGGCAAGGGAAGCTGGATGGACGTGTTCCAGATAATAGATTGTGAAGACTGGGAAAGGATTTACCTGATAACAAATGAATTTGGCAGGGAAAAGTTCAAGGCAAAAAAGCCTGTCGAGTTCATAATAATAGACACTGAAAAACCCATGCCTGAGCTTGTTGAAGATATAAGGAGGTCGCTTTATGGAAAGATAAACGACCTTGAGGCTGCAGTCAACATCACATCAGGATCTGGAAAAGAGCACATGGCAATGATCTCTGCAATACTGAAACTTGGGCTTGCCATAAGATATGTTGCTGTGCAGGACAACAAGCTAATTGAGGTATGATACGCGCAATGCATGACAGGTATCACTGTCTTTTGCATGGCAAAGATAGCGACGCATAATAAGAACAGCAAACATCATCATTCAGATCTTTCTAAACCTCTTAAAGCTTTTTTGCCATGTCCTGAAGTATCTCATATGCTGCAGCACGCCTGTCTGGCGCATCCAATATAGCCCTTCCCACAACAAGCATAGATGAGCCGTCCTCAACTGCGTTTCCCGGGCTAAAGACCCTCTTCTGGTCAGATCCTGCTGCAGTTGTAACACCCTTTACACCAGGAGTCACAAAGAGGAAATCTTCTGGCAGCTTGTCCTTTATTGCGTGGAGGTCTGCTGCGCTGCACACCACTCCGTCAAGGCCTGATTTTTGAGTGAGCTTTGCAAGCCTTAGCACCTGCTCTTCAACCTCGCCAGATATGTTCAGCTGGTTGTTCATGATATCCTTATCAAGGCTTGTAAGCACAGTCACTGCTATTATCTTCGGCCTTTGGATGCCAGAACGTGAGGCCTCCTGCTCAGCTGCCTTCTGCGCTGACTCCATCATCTCATGCCCGCCTGAGGCATGGACATTGAACATGTCAACACCGAGCCTTACAGCTGCCCGTGCATAGCCTGCAACACTATTTGGTATGTCATGGAACTTCAGGTCAAGAAATACCTTTCCCCCCTTGTCCTTGATCGCCTTGACCAGCTCTGGGCCGTAATTCGTATATGCAAAATTAAGCTTCCAATAGCCGACAAGATCCCAAAGCTCATCAACTGTCTGCATTATCCTGCCATTATCATCCATGTCCAGCGGAAGGCACAGCATCTCCCTTGCCTTTTTTTCCTTTTCACTAAGCTCATACTCCATCTTTTGCACCCCACAACTATTCAGCACCATACTCCTTCCTGTAGTCATCTATCTTCTTCTTCATCTCATCATCTATATGGACCTTTCCGTCAACTTCCTTGTTGTAGAGCGTATCGATTATGTCTGAAATCTTTACTATAGGGAATATTGGTATCCCAAGCTCTTCTGCAACCTGCTTTAGCGCGTTCTTTTCACCGGTCCCCTTCTCCTGCCTGTCAACACTAATAACTATGCCCTTGACATTTGGGTCCTTGTTGTTCTTGAGTGTCTCAAGGGATTCCCTTATAGCTGCGCCTGAGGTTATAACATCGTCGACCATGATAAGCGATGAGTTCTCATCTATCTTCATCCCTATAAGCGCATCTTTCTCTCCGTATCCCTTGGCCTCTTTCCTGTTGAAGACATAGCCTTTTACTATCCCCAGCCTGCTTAGGCCTATCGCAGTAACAACACAGAGCGGTATGCCCTTGTATGCAGGTCCGTATACCGCATCAAAAGAATCCTTGAAATTCTCCTTTACTGCAGCTGCATAATAGTCGCCGAGCCTTGAGACCTTGTCGCCGTCATTAAACATCCCAGTATTTATGAAATACGGAGCGACCCTCCCGCTCTTCAAGGTAAACTCACCGAACCTCAGCGCATCTGACCTTATAAGAAACCTGATAAAATCCTCTTTGTATCCTATTTTAAAACACCCCTCTAAAGCTTCTACTGTATCGGCTCAAATGCCTAAAACATTGCAATGCTTGCAATGCATTATACAATTCTTTACAATTCTTACAGGTAGCACGATACCATACACCATGATACCATACACCACGATATTATCATCTATTAATCCATCCTTATGCAGGCACTAACTAACCAAGACCTTCCGCCCTTTCATTATGACCCTGCCGCTGACAATAGTATAGGCAGGAACCCCTGTCATCTCATAGCCGTTGAATGGCGTATTCCTTGCCTTTGACTCAAACTCTGTAGCATCAACTGTCTCCTTTTTTTCAGGGTCTATTATCGTTATGTCAGCGTCATTGCCAGGCGCAAGGCTTCCCTTGGATGCAAGGCCAAGTATAGCTGCAGGATTTGTAGACATCTTGAGCACCATCTGCTCAACAGTGAGCATCTTCTTTCTGACAAGATAGGTCATGACAAGCCCAACTGATGTCTCGAGCCCCACGATCCCTGTTGCACAGTTGTCGAACTCATGATACTTCTCGACAAGGAGATGCGGCGCATGGTCGGTCGTTATAACATCTACCACATCATCCTTAAGCGCCTTTATCACTGCATCAAGATGTTCTTTGGACCTCAATGGAGGGTTGACCCTTGCAAGAGGGTTATACCCGCGCACAGCCTCATCAGTCAGTATAAAGTAATGCGGGCAGGTGTCGCATGTGACCTTTATCTTCCTGCGTTTCGCATCCCTTATGTAGTCAAGGCTCTGCTTTGTGCTGATATGCGTAAAATGGATGGGTGTGCCAGTGTCCTCTGCAAGCGCTATCTCCCTTGCGACCGCAATAGACTCTGCAAGCGCAGGGATCCCTGCAAGGCCAAGCTCAGTCGAGACCAGGCCCTCATGCATGACCTTGCCTCTTGAAAGGTCCTTGTCCTCTGAATGAGAGATCAGGGGAAGCTTCCACATCCGCAGGTACTGCAGGGCTTTTCTGTATACATCCATATCCATTATAGGCTCTCCATCATCGCTTACCGCTATCGCGCCTGCCCTTTTTAGGTCACCAATCTCTGCAAGCTCTTTTCCCTTGCTCTGCTTTGTGATCGAGCCTACTGGATAGACATTCACTATCGCCTCCTCTTTTGCCTTTGAAGTGACGTAATGGACAACGGTCTGGTTATCAGCATTAGGTGTTGTGTTCGGCATCCCTACTATAGTGCATATCCCTCCTCTTGCAGCGGCTCTTGATGCTGTCAGGATAGTCTCCTTATCCTCTCTTCCAGGTTCGCGAAGATGCACATGCATATCTATGAACCCTGGGCAGACTATAAGGCCTTTTGCATCTATGACCCTGTCTGCCTTCTCAACTATTGACCTTGATACTGAACTTATCTTTCCACCTTCCACCAAAACATCATACTCCCCGCTCATCTTCCCTGCAGGATCAACTACTGTTCCGTTCTTTATCAAGAGCTTCATCTTCTGCCACCCCTTGTCTTGGCCTCTGAAACTTTACGCTTATCCTTAAGATTGCCGCATCTGATAATCTCCATAAGAGATGCATCCTTTCTGTGGACCTTTCCAGGATCACCTCTAACAAGAAGATAAAGCAGGGCAAGCCTGACGCAGAAGCCGTTTGTGACCTGCTCTTCCACCTTTGACTGGGCGCATTCCATGACCTCTGTCCTAAGGTCGACCTCACGGTTGATGGGACCAGGATGCATGACTATAGCGTCGGGCTTTGCCATCTTAAGCCTTGAAGGCGTGATGCAGAAGTTCTTCGAATATTCCCTTACTGACGGGATAAAGCCGGATGCCGCACGCTCAAGCTGCACCCTTAGAGCATATACCACATCAACATCCTTTATCGCCTCATCGAGATTGTCATACACCTTGACGCCGAAGACCTTGTCTATACCATAAGGGATAAAGGTCGGCGGCCCGGCAAGCCTGACCCTTGCGCCCATCTTCCTCAGGCCCCTTATGAGCGAGCCTGCAACACGGGAATGGAGGATGTCACCAACGATCACTATATCAAGGCCTTCTATCTTTCCCTTTGCCTCATATATCGTATACATGTCAAGCAGGCCCTGGGTGGGGTGCTCATGACAGCCGTCCCCGGCATTGACAATAGGGCATCTGATCTCGTTTGCGATCATCTGCGCAGCGCCTGAGCATCCGTGCCGCATGGTTATTATGTCCATCGCCATGGAGTTATATGTCCTTACAGTATCCATAAGCGTCTCGCCCTTCTTTGCCATAGATGTCGAAGATCCTGAGGCGTTTATGACATCTGCGCTGAGATGCTTTCCGGCAAGCTCAAAGCTTGTCCGTGTCCTTGTGCTCTCCTCAAAAAAGAAGTCCATCTGGAATTTTCCCTTAAGAAGGGGTATCTTCTTGTTTGGCCTTTTTATGAACTCTTCCTTAAAGGGATAGGTTATCCTGAATATCAGCTTAATATCATCAACAGACAGGTCGTCCATGCTGATGATGTCCTTTGTCGACAGCTCCTGGCTGCCCTTAAGTGCCATCAGTATCTTCTCAAACTCCTCATTCTTCTCATTAAGCTCTTTATACATCCTCTTATAGTTGACATCAATCATCAGAACACACCTCCGAAAACAGCAGAAGGACATGGGCTGCATCTGCATCTTGGCTGCATCTGCATCTTAAAGCGCATGTTAAAACATCTTAAAGCGCATATTAAAGCAAGAATTAATCTCAGGCCATGGTGTTTGATCCAACAACAGATTCCATCAACACGATCAAAGAATAAGTCATAGATGATTCTCTCATATCCCCCCATGTTAAAAATAATAGGAAACTGCGCTAGTTTTTAAAGATTGCTGTTGATTGCCGCATAGTCAATATCTGTTTGGTCATTTGCAGCTTACCTTACTTAGTCGGTTGCTGCTTATGCTGCTTAGCCAATCGCCTTTTACTTCGCTTAGTCGAACGCTGCTTAGATTCATCAATGCTTGTTAGGATTATCAGGATAAATGCTCTGGTTGGCTCAAGATAGATTACCACAACCAGGATCCAGATCATAAGCCAACTAACAGTTTCCCTTTTTCGGACTAAAAGTCTAACTAATCCATGCAGCTAAAAAAACAAAAACCCAACAGCATAAAAAAAACATGCTGCTTGATAAGCAAAAATCCAGCTGATTCTGGACAATCAAGAACACTAATCCTAGACAATCAAAAAAACTGATAAAACTGACAATATACCCTCAAAAAAGCTAATCCTCAACCATCAAGAAAAAAGGTATGAACAGGATGAATAAAAAAGGAATAATAAAGGATGATAATAAAAACAGGATATCAAAGATTATTCCTCCTGCTCTTTTTCGCCCTCATTCCCTTCTGTTTCAGACTCCTGCTCCTCAAACGCTTCATCTATCTCCTTTTCTGCAAACCCCTCTTCTATGAGCTTCTTCCGTATCTGTGCATCATCCTTGTTCAGGATCCTCATCAGGTTGACCATGTTCATGATAGCAGTCTTCTTCTCCTTCTCCTCGATCTTCTTGATCTTTATCTTCACAAGGTCGACCTTTGACTCATTCTTAAAGTATGAGAGAAGAACGCTCCTGTAGCTGTAGGCAAAGTAGCCTGCAGTGCCAAGCGCAGCTGCAGCTAGCAGCAGGATGACATAAATCAGGATAGGGCTTGCTTTCTTCTTAGGCTCAGATGCTATAAAGGCATTGAAGTTTATCGACTTTTGCTGGCCAAGCGCTGTGATGTCTATTGAATTTGTCCTTGTCAGGTTTGTTTCCGGCGGAACATTGTTGAATACTGTGATGTTGGCCTGGTCATTAGGGTCTATCAGTATAGAAGTATGGCTCAGCTTGAACATGCTGTCTGGTTTTGTGAGTTTCATATCGAGCTCCAGGCTCTCATCAAGATTGTTTGTCACGATGAATGTCGCGTGCTGGCCAGACATGTTTACGACAATGCTGTCAGGATCGACTGAAAAAGGAAATGTCGAATACCTGCTGACATCGATAGAAAACGGGATGCTGAACTCGCTGCCAGATGAAGTGCAACTGAACTCGCCCTTGTATGTCTTTTCCACCCTTTCAGCATCACTAAAGCTCACATCAACAGACAAGGTGTCTGATATAGAGCTGAATTCGCTCTTTGATGAGATATCATCATCGTCCCATTCCAGGCTGCAGGCAAAAGCATGTGCAGTCTTCTTGACATTAAAATCAACCTTTGCCTTTGTCCCGAATACGATCAAGGATCGCGACTGCGGAGTTATTGATATCTCAGGGAAGCTTACTACCATCACAGGCGCCCTTGCAATCTCCTCGCCTGCATTCTTAACAGTCAGGTAGCCGTAGATATTTTCTGCCTGTGCAGCTGTCCTTGATATGGATATCTTAACGTATGAGTAGGCAGGTATTTCCTCCTTATAGTCATCGATCTGCACCACGTCGTCAATCTCTGTTGAGAACTCATAGCTTATGTCATCAAGAGGGAATGTTGTCGGGTTGAAGACCTCAACCTCTTTTGAAGTCTCATCGACCATGATCAGCATAGGATCGAACTTTATTATGGGCCTTGCGTTGTTCTTTAGCACAGTAAAAGCAAGCGCGTTCTTTTCAGTCGTGTTCCATCCAGCGTACTCAGAGGTCTTGTTAGACGCGATAAGGTACTCCTGGTTGGATATCCACCTTTCTGCATCCTCTATGACCTCATTGTTCCTCGAAAAGCCAGATTCCATCAGGCCAAGGATAGAATACGCAGTGGGGTCGATCAGATCATATATCGTGCCGTTACCCCAGCTTCCGTTGTTGTTCTGCCTGTACCTAAGCCAGGCAATGGTCGTATCCTCCTCATCAGATGGGTCCTCCAGGTAAGTGTAAAGCGCTGTCTCGATAATGTTGTTCTCAGAACCCAGATACTGCTCGCCTATCCTGCCTGTCATAAGAAGGCTCTCAAGATATATCATACCAGCATCCTTGTTCTCGTCAGGAATCTCTGTCATCATGGCAAATTCTGTGGTCCTTAGGTCACAGTCGCCCCACTTCTCATCAAGGGGCCAGCATGGGTACGGCAGGGTAAAGGACAGGTTGTCTCCTTCATATACAAACACGAGGTCGTTGTCTGCTGTAGTCATGTTTGCATAGATGTTCTGGTCGCAGATCAGAATCAGCCTGCCTGTCGGATAAGCAGATATCATATAGCTCATGGTCTCATTTTCAGCCATCGTGAAATTCTCGTTGTTCAGGTGTGTCCTCTCATGGCTTATTATGCAGTTTGTCGTGCCTGACTCAAAAGGCACTATGCTCAGGTTCCAGCTCTCGTCTACAGTGTAGTAGTTCTGCCACTTGCGCAGGAAGACAAGCCCATCATGGATGATCCTTTTGCTGTCATTTATATCTGCAAGAGTCAGGAACGAAAGTATCTTCGCTGTCTGCTCAACACTGCATTCCTCGTTAGGCCAGCACTTGAACTCGTTGTCCCTGTTCTCCTTAAGCCAGTCTGTCGCAAGGTCGATCTCATCAGAAAAGATGTTGCTGTAGTTGCTCAGTACCCAGATGCCTGCAGCAGTATCGACAGCAGTCTTCCAGCCGCCGTCGCTGTACTGGTTCTTCAGGACAAGGTCAAGAATCGAAGAGAACCTGTTTATCTTGACAGGCTGGCTGATAGTTATAATCTCATCATTTTTGATGTACTCAGACTCTATCACTATATTTTCACACTCATGCCCCTCAAGGTCATAGCTTGCAATATAACAGTTGCCTTCTGTGCCCCATCTGACAACATCAAGGTCTGTGAAGCTCACGTCGTCTACGCATAACACTGATGACTTGATAGGCGTGTCTTTTTCAGGGATGCATGTATAGAACACGAGATCCTCTATAGAAAGGTATTCGGGGGGTATGTAATTGAAATCAATATGTGGCGAATCCGGCCTGACAAGCGAGATCTCTCCCCCTTCAATGCTATAGCCAGCTACAAAAGCCAAGGATGACAGAGCTATCGCTGCAAACATCGCCATGATAAGCATTGCCCTAATTTTACCCATCTCTACCACTTTTACTTCCTATTGTTTAAATATCTTGTTTCTTATCCTACAGTAGTTATCAAATACTGTTATATCCACCAAAAAACAATGGTATCTTCAAAATACCACCATACATCAAAATATCAAGACATGCTTATCAAAAACATCCTCATAGCCAACACCTAAAGCACCTAACATACCAACATATTCCAACATATTAAATCACCTAATAAATAAATCACCTTCTCCCTCTGCCTGCTTCCATACTTAATCCATCTACCTCCATGCTTAATCCATCTGCCTGCTTCCATATATCGAATTGTCTACTGCCAAAAGGCCATCTTCACCTATCTTGCTCATCTTGATCTGGCGGTCCTTCCTGAACCTTTTCATGTTCAAAAGCCCCATAAAATCATTGTACCTTCCAGCTACCCTTGATACCAGCTCATCTGGAATCTCATCATACGCATCTTCGATCTCCTTATTGAGGTTGCCATCAAGCTCATAGATACCTGAAAGGATCATCTCTTCAGCGCGGCTGATAAGCGAGATAAGGTGGTAAACCTCTATCTCATTGCCCAGATATGACATTATTGGCATGATCTCTGATCTTGCATCTGCACTTATCGTGCCATAAAGCGAGAGTATCTGGGGGTATAATGCAAACGCCCCTTCCCTGTCTCCGGAATTGATCAGGTCAAGTGACTTATCAAGAAGGGCAAGGATCTGGCTGTCGTCAGCCGTGGCATAAGGCCAGATACCGGAACCTGCTGCCTCCTTCTCTGCTTCCTCTTGAGATCCTGGCTTTATGCCAGACATGCCCTGGCTATTCTGGCTATTCTGGCTGAACTGGCTGAACTGGCTGAACTGGCTAGCTTGACCAACCTGGCTGTTCCTGCCATGCTTCCCTTTTACAACAGCACCAGAAGATCCTACCCTTGCCTTTAATGCGTTCTTCAGCGCATCGTTCCTGTAGATAGACAGATAGCTCGTCGATAGCACTATCATTGCAAAAAGCGATATGATTAGTGTTCTCCCGCTCAGCCAGCTTAGCTGTGTGCCGAACACCACCATGCCTGTTATCCTGTTTTTAGGATGGTTGGGGTCAGGCAGGATAAGGGTCCTTGCTTTCCTAAGCTCATCAACGCTGAGCCTCTGCTTTATCAGATAGAATACCTCGCTGTTCCCATCCATAGGTATCCCTACCACAGGGTCATCGTTTATCAGCTCGTAGCTGAAAGAGAACATGATGTCGTTTATGCTCTCAGCAACAGACTTGGGTATGCTCTCTACCAGCGCTAACCCGCTCCGGTTCTCATTCACCTCGAAAAGCTTTATTATCATAGAATACTCTTCAGTCTTCCCTGACTGGAACACAACATTTACTATCTTTATGTCGACATTTATCTTTATAGTGTCCACGACATCTTCAGCAAGCCTGAGGTATGAGCTCATCTCCTTCTCACTAAGGTTCTTGCCCTTGTATGAGAGGTAGTCGCTGACCCCTTCATCTGGCAGAGGCGCTGCGTTTTCCTGGACAAAGCTTTCCTCACTCAATATAGATAGTCCTGAAGGGATCTTGTCCTCTATCTCTGACATCCTTCTCATAAGCTCGGTCCTCTTCTGGTTATACTCTGATTTTGGGATAGACAGCCTCTCAAGGCTTGCTGCCTGCTCTCTTAGGCCTCTTATCTCTGAGCGGTAATCCTCTATCTCTTTCTCAAAACCCAGGAACTCGACAAGCCTCTTCTTCTCACCAGTATATGACCTGATTGCATCGGCAGATGAGTTCAGCTCAGAAAGGGCTTTATCAAAGCGCTCTGTCGCTACCTTGATTGCTGCAGAGACAAGAGTTCCCTCATAGCCTTCCTGTGCATCAGCGCTCTTTGCGTCTGCGCTCCCTGCGTCACCGTCTGCTGCTGCACCCGCATCTGAAGCAGCCTGGCTGCCAGATCCCTGCTGAAGAGAGGCTGCACGGCCGGCAGTCTCAGGGTAATTTACCCCCTTTGCCTTAAACTTGTCTGACATGACAAGGCCAAACTCGTTTTCACATGAGAGCTTGACATTGTAGTCTGCATTTGAGAGCTCCCCTGACAGCCTATAGGTACCTGAGCTCAGGTTCTCCAATGAATCAGCAATCCTATAGCCAAGGAAAGGAACCTCATTCAGAAGAAGCTTGCAGACAGAAACCTCACTATCTGTCTTAAGCGAAAACTCAACCTGAAGGTCGGGGTTTACAGGGTCGGAATGGTCGACCACTGTGTAGTCTACGGGGAAGAGTATCTGGATCTCAGGAAGCAGGGACTGGTCAGGTGTCTCAGGGGTAATGTTGAGCTGCAGCCCGGAATCGCTGTCAAGATCAAAAGACAGCCTGTACCTCTCATAACCTTCCCTGTCAACACTGATCCTGTACCTGCCTGACTCAAGGCCGTAAAAGAACACCCTGCCATTGACATTGGTCTTCTTCATTATGCCGTCTATCTCTACCTCTGCATCACCAACAGGATTCCCTGTTGAATTATCGACAACATCAAGCTTGATGCCATATGTTGGCGGGCTGACAACAATACTATGGCCGCACGACACGAAATCGTTCACCTGGTCCCTCACAATAAGCGTAACATAATATGTGCCAGACTGGTTATAGGAATGGTAAGGTGCAGCAGAGCTGGACTTTGAGCTGTCTCCGAAATCCCATGTGTAGAGGTATGGTCCCTGCCCGCCCTGGACCTGAGTACTGAAATATGCTGTCACATTCATTGTTGCAGCATCAGGAGCATCTATCCTGCATGCAAACCTGTCCCTGACTATAATCTCCTTTGTGAGAGTTGCATTAAGTGAGCCAATGCTAAACCTTCCCTCTATTGTATAGTTCCCTGGAAGTTCAGGGATATACATGAGCATCGTGCTGCTCTCAACTGTGGTATTATAGCTGCTGTTCTTATGGTCGCTTATTATGTCAAGGAAGACAACCGTGCTGTTCGGTGCAGAGATCGTGATGAATACTGTCTCATTTACAACATAATAACCATTGTCTGTGCTTATGGCAAAATCATCCATAGTAGGGTCATCAAACACATTGAACTCAAAAGATACTGTCTGGCCAGATGAAGTGTTCAGGCTTGAGTGGTAGATGCCCGGAAGCAGTTTGGGCAATGCGATAGTGGCTGTCACATTTGTCGTCAGATATCCTATAAAACCAACAACCCCTGGCCCTGAGAGGTAGTCTCCATACACGAGCTCAAGGTTGTTAGCTGCAGAATGGTCCAGCACGACCTCCTGCCCAAAAGCAACAGGAAGCGAACTGAGGTTTATGGCATACTGGTAATCATACTGGTAACCTGGGTCTCCAACTGTTGTTCCTGCATTGCCAAAAAGACAAAGAGAAGAAAGCGCTAAAAAGAGCAGCACAGCTATCTTTGCGATCCCTGTCTCTTTCCTGCAGCTCTTTTGTACATCCATCTTCTTTTAGCCCTTAATTTTTATCCATCAATTCTCTTATCTTTATGTCCTCTTATCTTTCTGTTTTATTTATTCCAGTTTTATTATCCGTCAGTTACCTTCTGGTCATTCTCCGATTATCTCCGTTTATCTCTGATCATCTTTTAGTATTTTAGCGGCGAATACAGCCTCTTTATCTCGTCAAGCTCCAGCCTCAACAGGGTAAAAAAGTTCTCAAACCCATAAAGCACCTTATGGTTCCTGAAGAGCTCGCTATCTGTCGATAGCATGTCCAGCAGCGCAGGCTTGTCAACGACGACCGCCTTTGGAAACGATCTCTGGATAGTCCGCCTGTCCCTGAGGTCGTCGACAACAAAGAGCAGGGTGTTCTTGTAGTACACTACTGAAAGAAGCGTTGTGCTGAGGCTGTTTTTCTCTGCAAAGGCCATAACCTCACCAGCGACAGCAGGCTTTTTCTTGTTCAGCTCGTTCATGCTTAAGAGGAGCAGTGTCCTGTAATTGTCAAGGTTAAGCGAGCATAAGTGTGACCTTCCGACCACTATCCTATTCATTATGCCGCTTTTCAGCATCATTGATACTTTCTTGTTGATGTATGGGTATCTCTTGCCAAGCTTTTGCGAGATCTGATTTATGCTAAAGAGATTGACTAGATTAGAATCATAAAGATGTACAATATCCTGCTCAAGCTTGTTCCCGATCATATGTTTCCCAACAGTTACAATGCACTATTAATATACCTTTTT
>JAFGRM010000073.1 GCA_016935125.1 Candidatus Woesearchaeota archaeon | reverse complement strand
ATGCTAAGAAGATTAGATAGAAGAGATGCTAAGAAGATTAGATAGAAGAGATGCTAAGAAGATTAGATAGAAGAGATATCTCAAATCGATACCTAAAAGAATTATTCTGAAGAGATACTCAGCAAACTGAAGAGATGCCCACAAGACAAGCTATAAGAGATAGCTGAAAAATGCTCAAAAGAGGCACCTACAATAGATGCAGTGAAAGGCCAAACAAGGCAAGCACAACTATGACAATCGCAATTATCACAAACTGCAATATCCATGCAAGAAAACTCCTGAGCCAGCCCATGCTGAACATGACCTTGTATACCAAAAGCAGCACGATAAACCCAACAATCAACGCAATGGATGTATGCGCATCAAAAAAGCCATTGATAAGGGCAGTCAGTACAGCAACAACAAGGTTTACAAGGATTGCTTTTATAAGTGTGCTCTTGCCACGAAGAAGCTTTACTGCAATATTCAGAGGAATCGCTGAAAGAACCCAAACAATAACAATCCAGAGCAAAGATAGCCAATCCATGATTGATAGGGTATAAGCAGCATCATTTAAATAATTTTTGTAAGCTTAATAATTTTTATAAGCTGAGATAGAGCTTTATCCTGGCTTAATGCAAAAAGCCATGGCACATACCAATGCAAAAAGCCAATGCAGACTCAATGCAAAAGCCACCATGCCCAATGCGAAAGATTTATTAAGAAACCCTTTTTTTATTTTTCACAATTTATTTTTTATATGTATATTTACAATTATTTTTTATATATATATAGTACATTTAAGTATTGCAATAAACGATCGCTATTGGCCTATACTTGAATCTAAGTTGAATAGTGGAATCAAAGGGGGTGAATCAATAATGAAATCAAAGGCTAAAAAGCACAGACATAACATGGCTAAGCCAAGCGAGCATATGGCCCATACAACAGATACAAAGGCAACAATCCAAACATCAAGAGATAAACTATCAGGATCTCGCTCAGATACAATGTCAAGGACAGGAAAGATCTGGTTCTATACATCAATATTTATGACAATCATGTTCTTTGTCCTGGTGATGTCAAAAGACAGCATCTGCAATGGAAAAGGCATGACAGAATGCCCTGCAATAATACTGACAGGCGCTGCAACAGAGACTATGACAGATGAGTTCATCTATCTCTATTCTGATGCATGCACAACAATATGTGATGAGATCGAGCCTGTTGCAAAAGATCTGGCTGAAAAGAGCAAGATGGCATTCAGGAAGATAAAATATCCGCAGCCTATTGAGGCTCCAGGATTCATGCTTCTCCTGGAATCAGAATCTACTATCCCTTCAGTAATAGAAGACACGAATTCACTTAAGATCCTGATGTGCGAATACACAAACAACGCAGAGATCTGTAATGAGGCAGAGTCTGCTAAAACAGAGCAAGAGAAAGCAGTGATTGAAGCAGAGAAAAAAGAGCTTGAATCAATACCAAAGAGCGAAAAACCAAAGGTCGAGCTTTATGTCATGAGCTTCTGCCCTTATGGAAATATGGCAGAAAACACAATGCTGCCTGTATATGAGCTCCTAAAGGACAAGGTCGAGTGGGACATTCATTACATAGTGGCTGTCCAGGATGACACTGTAAGATCGCTTCACGGCCAGCCTGAAGTAGACCAGAACATAAGGGAAGTATGCGTCAAGAGGGACTATGGCATGGATGCATTCTGGAGCTTTGTAACATATGTCAACAACAACTGCGGAAGCGACGGCTCATGCTGGGAAGCTGCAGCAGAGGCTGCAGGTGCTGATGCAGACAAGATCCAGGAGTGCTTTGATGATGACGGGCTTGAGCTGATGAAAGCAGAAGCAGAAGCAACAAACAAGGCAGGTGCCAGCGGATCACCGACCATGCTTGTCAATAGCCAGAGGTCAAACTATGTCTATAAGTATAGCCAGCCTGACTATTACAAGAAAGCTATATGCGCAGGATTCAGTACAGAGCCATCTGTGTGCAGCAATGTTATCTCCACAACAGCTAGTACTGCACCTCAAGGAGGAAGCTGCTGAGCTGCCAGATCCTGGCAGTTATTATTTTTATTATTATTTATTGGAGTCCATTGACCTGTTATTATTTATTATAACTTTATTTTATTATCACTATTTTATTTTAATATTGCCATATCATCTTATTGTTTGCTGATCTTTTGATATTCTTTTGCTGAAACCAAAAACAAGGATGATCCAGATGAAACCTGCATTATACCTAAAGGACAGTTATATGAAAGAATTCAGCTCTACTGTCGAATCTGTAAAGGACGATAAGTTCGTGGTCCTTATGGAGACTGCATTCTACCCAAACATGGGCGGCCAGCCTTATGATACTGGAAAACTTCTTAGGGAAAGCGATGGGTCTGAATTCCCTGTTGTCTATGTAGGAAAGTTCGACAATATGATAAGCCATGAGGTCTTAAGGCCAGGCCTAAAGCCAGGCGACAAGGTAAAAGGTGTGATAGACTGGGACAGGAGGTATAAGCTGATGAGGATGCACACTGCAGCGCATGTGCTTGCAAGGGTGCTTTACAATGAGACAGGCGCTAACACCTCTGGCAACCAGTTAGGAATCGAGCAGTCAAGGATTGACTTCACGCTAGAAGGATTTGACAAGGATAGGATCATATCATGCATTAAGAAGGCAAATGAGATCATAAAAAAAGGGCTGGATGTGAGGATTGAAGAGACATCTTATGAAAAGGCTATAGGCGATGATGATTTCAGCGCGCCAAGCAAGCACCTCATGCCAAAGCTTGAGAGATTACGGGTCATAAACATCAAAGGCCTTGACAAGCAGGCATGCGGAGGCACACACCTAAAAGACCTAAGTGAGATTGGAGCGATAATCTTTATAAAAGCAGAGAACAAGGGCAAGAGCAACAGGAGGATTTATTTCAGCCTTCAAGACCCATAAGAACAGCATAGGATAGGATAATGAATAATTAAATAATTAAGACTAATATGCACAAGCCATCCTAAATCCAGATGGGCTCAGAACCTCTTATCTATGCTCCTTAAATATTCCTTTAGCCTGCCCATGATAGAAGGCAAGAGATAGCTTTCAACCTTTTCTGTGAATGTCTGCTCAAGTGCCAAAAACTCTGTTATCATATATTCATTCTTGACCTTTTCTACTATGAACATATCCCTAAGCCTCTTTATCTGCCTTCTTACATTTGAGCCTGCAACACCGATAAGAGGCAGGTTCAGGGATCTGCGCTTATCAATAACATGGCTCCTGATATCATCTGAGCTCAACTGCTTTTTCTCTTTTTTTGCCTGCAAAAGAACATACAACACATCAACTATCACATCCCGTGAATCACCTGGCTGCAGAAGGCCTATGCTCAAGCAGAACTTTCTTAAAAGCTCTCTTGTGTCTGCTTCATAAGGGATCTCATATTTCCTGAATGTCAGCTCTGCAAGAGGCGTATCTCTCATAACCCTTCTTGCCAGATTCAGGTTTGGGATATCACAAGTGATTCCATCTGGCGCCTTACCATGTACATTGTGTACATTGTCATCTGATATACTGTCATCATCAGACATCTCCTCAACATCTAAGAGATAATCATCAGATTCATCTGCTAAGCCATTATCTGATTTATCTTCTAAGTCATCATCAGATATGTTTTGATCTGGGATATCTTTGGATACGCTATCATCATCTGAGACATAATCATCAGATATGTCATCATCAGTTGAAGATGGATAAGCTTCAGAATTCTCAAGAGAATTCTCAATATTACATATGAAATCCTGGCTATTGATATACTGGCTATTGAAGTCATGCCTATTGGAGTCATGGCCCTGTTCATAACTCTTAACAGATATCTTCTTGCCCTTTTTTAGTAAAACATAATCATTCATGTTTTCCACCTTCCTTGTGTTTTTTATGCTTTTTTTTGCTTTTTAGTTTCCTATGCTCCTAACACGGTGCTCCAGGATCAGTGCTCTTGGCCTGGTGCTCCTGGCCTGCTCTTAGCCTTATGCTCCAAGCATGATGTTCTAGCTTAGTGTTAGCTATAATCAAAGCATAATGATAATAACTAAAGCAAAATGACAATGATCAAAGCATACAATCAATAATAATCAATAAGATAAGGTAAAAAGGCTTTATATAACTCACATGGCAATGTCTACTGGCAGATTTTTGGTTTTACAGAAGAGAAAATGCATGTCCAGTGGGTGATGACAGAATTTAAGATTTGATAGCAGATTTACCCTAATGCTAATTCATTTTTAGCATTTCCAAAGCTTTATTAAGTAATCAATTTTTATCTAAACAATGGGTGATTGGGAGTCTATATTCAAAAAAAATGGAAGAGTTTTCCTGGAGGATCAGGAAGACATGAGAGGGGTTGTGCAGCTTCTAAAAAAAGATAAGGCAAAAAAGGTTCTTGATCTTGGCTGTGGCACTGGCAGGCATACTGTTCTTCTTGCAAAGCAAGGCTTTGATGTCTATGCTACTGATGTCTCAGATACAGGCCTGGAGATGACCCGCAGATGGCTGAAACATGAGAACCTCTCTGCAAGATTAAAAAAAAGCTCTTGTTATGAAAGGTTTCCATTTATGGATAATTCTTTTGATGCAGTAATCTCAACACAGGTCATCCATCACAATTACTATGAGAAGGTCAAGTTCTGCATCTCTGAGATCAAACGGGTCTTAAGGCCAAACCGGCTGATATTCATCACAGTTTCTGCAAACAAGTATAAAAGAAGGGCTTCAAGATTTGAGATGCCAGAGCAACGAACATATGTTCCTTTAGATGGTGAAGAAAAAGGGGTGCCCCATTTCATCTACACAAAAACATTAATGAAAAAAGATTTCAAGAATTTTAAGATATTATCCTTGCATAAGGACAGAGGGGACCACTGGTGTATTTTCGGGCGGCTGAAAGAGATTGTACAACACAATAACAAATAACACAAAGACAACACAAAACAACAACATTTATAAATGAGCCGTATTTCCGGATTCTTATCTACTTCTGGCATAAAAATTTAGGAGGTAGTGATAATTAAAGATTAAGATATAAGCTTGATAAGAACATTAAAAATTAAAAAATAAGCCTGATAATGATAAGCTTAAGATGCAAGCAGATTATGATTATAAAAGGCAATTAAGATGCAAGCAGATTATATGATTATAAAAGGTAAAAGGATACCTGGAGCCTAAGATGGAGAACGCAGAAAAAAAACAAGCAGAAGACGCACAAGCAGAATCAATAAAGGAGAATGACTTTATTGAGATAGAGTATACAGGAAAAGTTAAGGATGAAGATATTGTATTTGATACGACAGACAAGGAAACTGCTGAAAAATACGGCATCGCAAGGCAAGGCATGGTATTCGGCCCGATCATTGTCTGCATAGGTGAGGGACAGATCCTAAAGGGTCTTGATAAGCTTCTTGTGGGAAAGCCTCTTGGCAGGTACAAGGTAAACCTCATGCCAGAGGATGGGTTTGGCAAGAAATCCGCAAGCCTGATCCAGCTTGTCTCAACAAAAAAATTCACAAAAGAGAACATCCAGCCAATGCCTGGCCTGCAGGTAGAGATTGACGGCATGCCTGGGACAATAAAGACAGTGACTGGCGGCAGGACACTGGTCGACTTCAACCATCCGCTTGCATCAAAAGAGCTTGTCTACAGTGTGAATGTCAAAAGGATCTTAAAAGACCCTAAAGAAAAAGCAGAGAGCTATCTCAAGATTGTGATGCTAATGAAAGGCGCAAGCACAAGCCTCTCAGACAGGACGCTTAAAGTCAATCTCAAAAAGAGCCTGCCAACTGAGGTAGAAGCAAGATTATCTGAAAAGATATGCAAGCTTGTCCCTGAGATCAGGAAGGTCTCATTTGAAGAAGAGGCAAAAGAAGCAGAAGCCAAGGGCAAAGAAGGAGCAAAAGAGACAGGAAAAGAAACAGAATCAACTGAAAAAGGACAGGAAAAAGTCACTAACCAATAATAGAAAAAAAATCCGAAGGATTTATATATAAGTGCCCCCATATTTACCAAGGGTTTTTTATGATCTGATCATAATAATACGAGGTGGGGCATAAAATGGATGGGTTTATCAATCCAAAAAAGGATGAGGATAACTATACTGAAGAGTATTCAGACAGTAACAGTGATGACCATGATGAGGTATTCAGGTCAACAATAGTAGAAGAAAACGATGATGAGCCTGCAGAGCAGGAACCAAAAGCTGATGCAGACCCTGTTTCATCATACAAGCAGGAGCCAAAGGCAGCAGAGATAAAGACATATGAGCAGAAAAAGATGGAAATCAACACAAACCCAGTGATCAGGCAGTCAAGCAGACAGCTTGATATCGATGCTGAGCTTGAAGAGCTGCTCTCTACGCAAAAGGCAACAATAAAGGTTGTAGGGGCTGGCGGAGGCGGAAACAATACCATAAACAGGATATCTGAAGTAGGTATAGTTGGCTCAGATATCATCGCGATCAATACAGATGCACAGGATCTTCTTTACACATCAGCAGACAAGAAGATACTTATAGGGCGTGAGATTACTGGCGGACTTGGTGCAGGATCTATACCAAAGATTGGTGAAGAGGCTGCACATGAGTCTGAAAGGGAGATAAGGGATGCGCTTCAGGGCGCTGACATGGTATTTGTAACATGCGGCCTCGGCGGCGGGACAGGCACAGGCTCTGCGCCGGTCATATCTGAGATATCAAAAAAGGTAGGTGCACTCACTGTCGGAATAGTCACTATCCCTTTTGCAATGGAAGGCCAGAGAAGATATGAAAACGCAGTCATGGGCCTAGAAAAGCTTGAGCAGGTCGTAGATACCCTTATAGTGATACCGAACGACAAGCTGCTTGAGATCGCACCAGACCTTCCAATCCAGACAGCTTTCAAGGTCGCAGACGAGATATTGACAAACGCAGTAAAGGGCATTGCAGAACTCGTGACAAAAGCAGGGCTTGTCAACCTTGACTTTGCAGATATAAGGGCTGTCATGGGCAAAGGCGGTGTTGCGCTTATAGGCGTCGGTGAATCTGATTCAGAGAACAGGGCTGTTGAAGCTGTCGAAAAAGCCCTCAACAACCCACTCCTAGATGTAGACATCACAGGTGCAAACGGAACCCTTATAAATGTCATAGGTGGAAACGACATGACCCTTGATGAGGCAAGAAAGGTAGTAGAGACTGTAAGCAACAGGCTTGATGAGGATGCAAGGGTAATATGGGGCGCCCAGATCAATGATGACATGTCAAACACAATAAGGGCGATGCTCATAGTAACAGGTGTAAAATCCTCACAGATATTCGGAAAAACCAGGAAGATGTCTGACACGCATAAAGAAGAGATCGAATCAGAGTTAGGAATAGAGTTCCTGGATTGATTATATTTTGTTTATATATCACAATTTGGTATAGGCCAAGAACTGGATTAGAACAACAATGACGAAAAAACAGGTATAGAAAATGTTTACTATGAACAAGCTCAGGATGAAACTCAACGAGTACTGGAGAGTCCTTAGGATAACAAAAAAGCCCAACGGGCTGGAGTTCAAGACAATAATCAAGGTAAGCGGCCTTGGCATGGCAGTCATTGGTGCTATGGGATTCATAATACACATGACGGTTGAAGTACTGAAGAGAAAAGGCATATAGGTGGATATGATGGATATGAAAGAGTCCGACGCATTGGATATGGGAGATGACGCAGACACAGAAGACATGAAAAAACCTGCTGAACAAGAAGCAAACAAAGAGAATAGCACAGGGCTTGGCCCTGAATCAAACATATTTGCATTGAGGACAACTGCAAACAGGGAAGAGCAGGTTATGGACTTCCTGAGCTCAAATGTCGTCAAGAAAGGCATTGAGATATACAGCATCATAAGGCCGCATGGCATGAGAGGATACATATTCCTTGAAGCATCAAAGAGAAGCGAGGCAGAGCAAGGTGCATTTAACGTGCCCTATGCAAGAGGTGTCCTGCCCAGTACAGTAGGATACAACGAGATAGAGCATATGCTTGAACAGGTCAAGCATGAGATCAATATCAAGAAGAATGACATCGCAGAGATTATCTCTGGTCCGTTCAAGAGGGAGAAATGCAAGATTACAAGGATCGACAAGGCAAAAGAAGAGGTTATTGTCGAGCTCCTGGAAGCTGCAGTCCCTATCCCTATCACAGTCAGCATTGATGCTGTAAAGGTGATAAGGAGGGATACAGAGGATCTGGTCGATAATGACTAGGATATCTGGCACATGTTTGTTTCAGTTGAAGCATAATATCGTCATATAATTCATAGATACCTTATGCTTATGTTCAAAACCGGTAGCTGGCTGCGTCAGGGCATGCTCCTGAACAACCGGCATCCAACACTAAGCCATGAAGACATGGTGATGTGGGAGAAAGATTAAGATGGCAAAAGAAAAGATAGATGTTCTTATTGAAGGAGGCAAGGCTACAGCTGCACCCCCTCTTGGTCCTGCCCTAGGCCCGCTTGGAGTAAATATCGGCCAGGTAGTTGCTGAAATCAACAACAAGACCGCAGACTTTAAGGGGATGAAAGTGCCTGTCAAGGTCACAGTTGACAAGGATACAAAGGAGTTTGAGATTGCAGTTGGAACGCCTCCAGCAAGCCAGCTCATAAAAAAGGAAGCAGGGATACAGAAAGGCGCATCAAACCCAAAGACCGACAAGATAGCAGACCTTGCAATGGAGCAGGTAATAAAGATAGCAAAGATGAAATCAGACGCGCTTCTTGGCGCAGACAACATTGCAAAGGTAAAAGAGATCCTTGGCACATGCCAATCAATGGGCATTCTTGTAGAAGGGAAAAGACCGTCTGAGATTTTTGAAGAGATGAAATCAGGCAAGTACAGTGAGATGATCATCTCAGGAAAGACAGAACTCAGCGCAGAAGAGATAAAAGAACTGGAAGAAGAGAAAAAGAAGCTCCAGGAAGAGATGGAAGAGAAGAGGGCTGAATTCGAGGCAAAAGCAAAAAGCATAATCTCTGAGATGAAAAACAAGAAGAGAACAGAGATTGCAAAGAAGCTCGATGAGGCAGGAATCCCTAATGTGATATACGAACCGCTCTTGCCTGCTGAAGAAAAAGAGCCAGATGATGGGGCAAACAAGAAGCCTGAGCCTGCAAAAAAGGCATGAACTGGGGATTAAATCCGCTTTTATTAGCTTTTTTCTGTATTTTTTTTCAAAAAAGTTAAATACAATATCATCTTATGTGTAGAAGATGTGGAAGAAGATAGAAGAATCACAGGATCTCATATGCTATGAAAAGAGATCAAAGAGCTTTATGATTAGGATAGAAGCAAGGCTCGAAAAGAACAAGTGGAAGATCTTCAAGAGATATATAAATGAAGAGGGGCTTGACCATATCGAGAATTTCGAGTCAGATACAAGAGCTGATGCAGACAGGCTCATAAAAAGCATAATGAGCAAGAACCTAACCAAAAAAGACATCATTAAAGCGACTATAGAAAAGAGCAGGGACATCAACCTGGAAATAAGAAGGATATTCAGGGAATACGCCATAGAGAAATGGGAATTCTCTGTGCGGCCAGACAAAGAGAAGAACATCATCTTCATAAGGACTGAAGACAGCATTGAGATTGACATAATAATAAACAGCAGATACCGCTCCTGTGAGGGCAGGATAATCTCTGAGCTGATGAAGATCTTATCTGTTAATGAGGATGATGCAATAGAGACCACAATAAACATATTCTATTATGAAGACCGAACGCAGAAAAAGAAAAAACAGCCAAAGAACAAGCTTATCATGGGCAAGATAGAGATAGGGTATGATATAGTATACCCCCCAGATGACCAGAAAGAACCCTGAATTTATGCAAAATCTTATTAAATACTTGTTCTAAACATCTTTTACTATGGTCGATTACCAGCAACGCATAAAAGAGCTTGAAGATGAGCTGAAAAAAACCCCTTACAACAAGCGCACACAACACCACATAGGCCTTGTTAAGGCAAAGATAGCAAAACTCAAGGATCAGGATATCGCAAGGTCATCAAGCAAGGGGAAGTCTGAGGGGTATTCAGTAAGGAAGACTGGCGATGGGACTGTAATCCTGATAGGTTTTCCCTCTGTAGGAAAATCCACCCTGCTTAATGCACTGACCAACGCAAAATCTGAAGTAGGAAGCTATGATTTCACAACACTCGATGTCATACCTGGCCTTCTTGAATACAAGCATGCAAAGATACAGGTGCTTGATGTTCCTGGGATAGTCCACGGAGCTGCATCAGGAAGGGGCAGGGGAAAAGAGGTTCTCGCAGTCATGAGGAATGCAGACCTTGTCATGGTGCTCGTCGACGCGAACCACCCTGAACACCACAATGCTGTACTAAAAGAGATCTACGATTCAGGGCTGCGCCTAAACCAGCAGAGCCCTGATGTCAGGATCAAAAAAAAGGCAAGGGGTGGAATCAGCATCGGAACCACAGTAAGGCTGAAAAAGATCGACAAGAAGACTATAGAAGCCATCCTAAGGGAGATGAGGATCAGCAATGCTGACGTCATAATAAGGACAGACATAGACGCTGACCAGCTCATCGACGTGATCGAGGGAAACAAGAGATATGTTCCAGGGATTACATTGATAACAAAAGCAGACACAGTCTCAAAAGAGGAGATCCATGAGCTAAAAAAAGAGATAATGCCTGACATATTGATCTCAGCACAGAAGAGCGTTGGAATAGAAGAGCTCAAGGAAAGGATATTTGACTCATTGGGGTTCATCCGCATATACTGCAAGGAGGTAAACAAGAAAGCAGACCTTGATGTTCCAATGATCCTAAAAAAACCTGTCACGATTGCAACGATGTGCACAAAGCTTCACAAGGACTTCTTGGACAGGTTCAGGTTTGCAAAAGTCTGGGGCAATTCTGCCAAATTCCCTGGCCAGATATTCCACAAGACCGACCACACACTAAAAGACAAGGACATAGTAGAGCTGCACATAAGATAGCTCAAAAAAGAGATTATGATCTCGTTCTAAGAACATTAAAAATCATTCATCACATCCAGGTACAATTCAAGATTATGCCGTTGCATAGATGCAATATTGTAGATTCACAAATCATGAAATGGTTTCAGCCAATCTCATTCTTTTATGTAAACTTTCCATATTATGCATTGCTTTTTCCATTGAACATGAAATTCTTCCAATATAAACATAAGAACTCATTTTAAATTTAGAACGATGTAATATCCCAGAATTATATTGGAAAATGTTTGTATAATATATCCATAAGAAAAGAACCATAAGAAAAGAACCATAAGAAAAGAACGTAAGAAAAGAACGTAAGAAAAGAACGTAAGAAGTAAATAGCATTAAAAGAAATCTGGATGAAGGGTAAAGATTATATCAGGACAAGAAACCCCATCATGGAGGGAAAAAATGAAGGATAGTGATATAATGCTGCTCTCGAGCCTGAGGGCAAACGCACGCGATACACTGACAAACATCAGCAAGAAGATAAAGGTTCCTGTATCAACAATCTTTGACAGGTTAAAGCTGCATGAAAAAGGGCTGATACAGAAGCACACCTCGATAATCGACTTTTCAAAGCTAGGCTTTAGCACAAGAGCGAACATAATACTCAAGGTCAACAAGGATGACAAGGAAGAGCTGAGAAAATTCCTGCTAGGGAACTGGAACATAAACTCAGTAGTTAGGATAAACAACGGCTATGATTTCCTTGCTGAGGCAGTATTCAAAAACATCCTAGAGCTTGAGCAATTCTGCGAAATCCTCGATGAAAGGTTCAGGATAAAGTCAAAACAGATCTTTTACATAATAGAGGACCTGAAAAGAGAAGAGTTCCTTGCAAACCCCACCCTTGCAGCAATGGTCATTTAGATAGCAATAAAGTCATGGTCATCCAAGTAGCGATGAAGTCATTTAGATAATATGATTATATGCAGAAATCTCGGCAACCTCACCAAAGCCAATAGTACCAAAGCCAATAGTTAATATAATTTAACTTAATATAATATTATAGACAGTCTATGTTATAGACAGCCTGCCAGAATAATAGAATAATAATCCCTCTCTCCTAGGCCTCTGCCTTTAGCCACTTGTTTAACCTCCACCTTTTGGCTTATGTCTCTTTATCTTGATGACCTTTTCCCTGATAAGCATAGAATTCGGTATGACAACAGTGTCTTTGGCATCTGTCTCAATTATCGTATCACTAAGGTTTATTGAAGTGACCCTTCCTGATACTGAGTTCAGCTTTATGTATTCGCCTTCTTTTAGAAAGCCTCTTACCAAGATATATATCCCCGCTATCAGGTTTGGGATGAAATCCTTGATACCAAGAACGATTGCAACGATTATCAGGACTATTACCCCTCCTGCTATTATGTTCAGGATCATAGAGCCAAGCCCCAGCTGCTCAAGCGCCCACATTATGAATATAAAATAGATAAAGTACGAGACAGTTGCCCCTAATATCTGCTCCAGCTTGATATTCAGGCCTGTTGTAAGTTTCACTATCTTGTTTACCTCAATCTCATCAAGTATCTTCTGGATGAGCTTTCCAGCTATCTTTCCGATAATAAATCCAAGAACGACAAGCACTACTGCTACAAGAACCTTTGAGTATAGAGGCTCTGTGACCTCTATTATCCTATTTAGGATCGTGCTGTTGAGTTGTGCTGCCATTGTAACCCTCTGCATAGTGCATGCTTCACATACTGTATGCTCTACATACTGTTGCCAGATACT
>JAFGRM010000072.1 GCA_016935125.1 Candidatus Woesearchaeota archaeon | reverse complement strand
TCATAGTCTGTGGATAGTCGTAGTCTATAACAGAGGATAAGGATCTTCGTAGTCTATTACAGAAGATAAGGATTATCATAGTCTATAACAGAGGATAATTGTCTATAATATAAGATAAAAATGTATAACCCTGGCTTAAATCTCATAATATTCTCTCTAAAGCCAGCTACCTGAAACCTGTAGGTTTCTTGAATTTTCGAAAGCTTTTTATACTTATATAGATTTTTATTAATCCAACTGATATAATGATTGATTACTCCGGAGGGGATATAAAATGCTCAATATGAAAAACATTGTTGATACTTATGAAATGAAAGTCTTTACAGACTCTGGCGAGTACTTTGGTGATGTTGAGGAATCTATACTTACTCAGAACAAGGTATTCGGCTGGAGAGTGAAGTCAACCAAGAACTCGTATCTGAACAAGATATTAGGTAGCGCTAAAGGTGTCATTGTGCCTCATCAGCTTGTAAAGTCCATTGGGGATATAATGATAATATCAAAAGCAGCTGTCCCTTCGTACAATCCTGAGGAAGAGGATTAAAAGAAGGAGATGTTATATAGAGTTATAACAGAGATTATATATAAAGTTATAACAGAGATTATGGTCGAGTTGATGGTATAGATTTCTTTTTTTGATTTAAGTCTTCTATATTCTTGATTTTTTCTTATATCTTCCAGATTTTTTAAAACCCATTTACTTTAAAAATCCTTATACTTTAGTTATCCTCTCTTATATAGATTTATCCTAACTTAAATATAGATAAATCTATAGATTATAAAACTTATAAGAAGATAAAAGGGTCTAGTCTTCGCCTTCTTTTTGAAGGTTCATGATTGCTATTGCAAGGTCACCCTTGCTTGCTTCGATAGCCTCTATTGCTTTTTCTTTAGATACGCCTGTCTGGTCAACCACTGTCTGGATATCATCATCGCTTATCTCAGGCTCAATAGAAAGCTCTCTTTCAGAGATATCGCCGCTGACCTGGAAGGTCTCCTGGCCCATCATGTTGACCTTTTGCACAGAGGCAGGGGATATAACTATCTCCTTATCAGGGCATCTGATTATGACCTCATTTGAATCGATCTCTTCCTGCTTTATGCCCATCTTTTTCATGGCCTGTTTCATCATCCTTGGATTCATTCCTGGAATCATTTTTACACCTTAGCCGCCATTTATAGGCCGAAGAGACCTGCACCGTATGCTTTAAGAATTATCTCAACGATTATTATTATGCAGATCAGTATTATTATGTGCCCTGGCTTGAACTCTATCTTTGACTTATAGTCATCAAAATATCTTGTTATGCCTGCAGTGCTGCTGGGCATTGAAATCTTATCTTTTGCCATATCGTTTGAGTATTGGATATTTATTTATAAATGTTATGGATAGTGTTATGAAGATGGCTCTCTATGCAGGATTCCTGCTGCAGCATTAATATTACTGGTTGCTTATAATTACTGGTTGCTTATAATTACTGGTTGCTTATAAGATGAATATCACTTGTTTCTTATAAGATATTTTTCCGTCTTTTACATTGTCTTTTTATCATACCCTGCAGGATTTACAGCATACTTGTTCTTTAAAAAAACAGCAATCTTTAAATATTCTCAACAAAGCCTTTTTTGCATATGAGGCCAGACAAGGTTGTAAAAAAGGAGTTTAAGCTTAAGGCGAGCAAGAGCCCTGACAGCTATTATGCGACATCTGTGCTAAAACAGCAGGGCTTTATGAGAAAGCAGTGCAAGTGCGGAACCTTCTTTTGGACAGTCAATCCTGAGCAGAAGACATGCGGCGATCCTGCGTGTACAGGGGGTTTTGGTTTTATAGGCAGCACCCCTGCGAAAAAAGAGATGGACTATGTTGAGGTCTGGCAGGAGTTCTCAAGGCTTTTTAGGAAAAAGGGCTATACGCCTATACCAAGGTATCCTGTTGTTGCAAGGTGGCGCGATGACACCTATTTTGTCAAGGCATCGATATATGACTTCCAGCCGTATGTGGTGAGCGGTGAGGTTGAGCCGCCTGCAAACCCACTTGTCGTGCCGCAGCTCTGCCTTAGGTTTAATGATATTGATAACATTGGGATAACAGGCGCGCATTACAGCTGTTTTGACATGATAGGTCAGCATGCCTTTCTTCCTGAGGATAAATGGGACCAGGGAAAGGTTTTTGGAGACATCCATGACTGGCTAAAGACAGGCCTTGGGCTTCCTGACGAGGAGATTACATTCCATGAAGATGCATGGGCAGGCGGTGGGAACTTCGGTCCATGCATGGAGTATTTCAGCCGCGGGCTTGAACTAGGAAACCAGGTATACATGCTCTATGAGCAGACGCCTTCAGGTGACAAGCCGCTGAAACTGAAGGTGCTTGACATGGGTATGGGCCATGAGAGGAACGCATGGTTTTCCAAAGGCACATCCACAAGCTATGATACGACATTTCCCAATGTCACAAAAAAGCTGTATAAGCTCACTGGCGTAAACCATGATACGCAGCTCCTGAAAAGCTTTCTTCCTTATTCATCTAACCTTAATGTTGACGAGGTGGATGACATCAATAAGGCATGGGGGCAGATCTCAAAAAAGCTGGGCGTGAGCACAGCAGAGCTGAAGAGGACAATAATCCCCCTCTCAAAGCTCTATTCAGTTGCAGACCATTCCAGGGCGCTCCTTGTTGCGCTTTCAGACGGCGCCCTGCCGAGCAATGTGGGCGACGCATACAATCTAAGGGTGCTCTTGAGGAGGGCACTTTCCTTTATAGACCAAGAAGCATGGGATGTGGACATGCATGACCTTTTTGAGACGCATGCAAGGTACCTAAAGCCAATATATCCTGAGCTATTGGAGAACCTTGAGAATGTGAAAAAGATATTTAATGTTGAAAAAGAGAAATACAATGCAACTAAGCAGAAGTCAAGAGCGATTGTCGCCAGACTGATAAAGGAAGGAGGGGTGACAGAGGATAAGCTTTTGCAGCTCTACGACAGCCATGGAATAAGCCCTGAGCTTATCGCGCACGAAGCGGCAAAAGAAGGAAAAGAGGTCATTATCCCAGATGATTTCTATGCAAAAGTGACTGAGCTCCATGACAATGTGGAACAGGTGCATGCTACAGCAAGAGAGGATGATCATAAATTTGACCATTTACCTGAAACTAAAATCCTATATTATGATGATTATGCAAAAATAGAATTTGATGCAACTGTAATTGGAGTTACAGAAGGAACTTCTGTTGGAGAATTTAAAGATAGAAAAATAAGATCTTGCTCTTTATGTTTAGACCAGACCGCTTTTTATCCTACTTCAGGTGGGCAACTTCATGATATTGGAACAATCGATGGATTTCAAGTTAAGGAAGTATATAAAACAGGAAAATTAGTTAGACATATAATCAACATTGAAAATTGCAACCAAATCCCTTTTGAAAATGGACAAAAAGTTAATGCTAAAATAGATTTCAAGAGAAGGCTTCAGCTCACCCAGCACCATACTGAGACGCACATAATCAATGCCGCTGCAAGGGCGGTTCTTGGAAGCCATATAAACCAGGCAGGCGCAAAAAAGACAACAGAAAAAGCGCATCTGGATATAACTCATTATCAGAATGTTACAGAAGACGAGATAAAGGCTATAGAGGATGAGGCAAACAGAATCGTAAAAGCAGCGATACCTATCAGGACAAGGTTCATGCCAAGAAGCGAAGCTGAGAAGCAGTATGGCATGGCACTTTACCAGGGCGGTGCTGTTCCTGGTAAGAAGATAAGGGTTGTCGAGATAGCTGGCGTGGATGTTGAGGCTTGCGGTGGCACGCACCTGCATAATACATCTGAAGTCGGGAAGATAAGGATAATCAGGTCTGCAAAGGTACAGGATGGCATAGTAAGGCTGACTTTTATCGCAGGAGAGGCGCTTGAGCAGATATCAACATCTCAGGGAGACCTTCTTATGCAGGTCGCAAGTTCAGTTGATGTAACGCCTGAGCAGCTGCCTGCAAGGGCAGAGGAGCTGTTTGAGCTCTGGAAGAGATGCAAGAAGGCAAAGAAGAAGGGCAAGGCCCTAAGCGATGGCGAGCTTAAGCTTGTGCGTATTGAGGCATACAAGGGCGATGCGCTTGCAAGAACTGCAGAGATACTGAGGACACAGCCAGAGCATGTCCTGAACACTATAAAAAGATTTCTTGATGATATTGAGCAGTATAAGAAGCAAAGGGATGCACTTTTGGATGCTCCTGACAAGCAAAGCGGTTAGCTAGTCCGCTGTTTTCTTATCCTTCTTATAAGCTTCTTTTAGTATTACTAATAGTATTCTATCATCTTCTTATTGTATATTCTATCCTCTTCTATTGTATATTCTATCATCTTCTTATTGTATATTCTATCATCTTCTATATGTATATTATTATAAGCATCTTCTGCATATCATTTTATATATTTGTTTGATATAGAATTGAAAAGATTTATATATCATGTGACCATTATATAATAGATACAACCGGTTGTGAGGTGGGCATAACATGAAGCTTAAGATAAGGAAATCTAACCCTGATGGGGTTGTGAGGCTTGAGTCAGCAGGCGCGATAAAGGACATTCTGATAAATGAGGATATCCTGCATCCCAGGAATGAATCAATCTCGCTTTGTTTCCGTGGCAAGAACTCGTCGGGGATAATTGACCTGACACCTGCAGAAGTCGAAAGGATTAAGTTGGCAGTCAAGAACAGGCTGCATCTTATAAAGGGTGTGAAGGCATTTAGGCTGTAAGATAGGATATCATGTATTTATGCGGTTTTTATTAGTGCTTGCACAAGAAGAGTTCCCTTAGGCATGGTCTGCCTTTTCTTTGAAGGATCTTAAATACAGATTAAATCTTAGATATATATTGATTTTGAACTTAGATAAATCTTAGATCCAAATTAAATCTTATATAGATTTTGATTATAGACTAGACAAATATTGATTATAAATAATAGATGTTAGTATTGCAAAGCAGGTCGTCATTGCTTGTCCTTGAACAGGAACCTGTCTATATCATTTTTGGCCAGCTCTTTTTTGTGCTGGTGCTCTTTTAGAAAGCTGTTTAGTTTGTCGACCAGGATCTGCTTGAGCTCACCTGAAAGCAGCTGTCCGGATCTGTAATCATCGTATATCTTCTTAAGCTTGGCATCGTCCTCCTCAAAAAATGTGAGCCATTGGTAGCTGACATCGATGTCAGGGTTGCCACCGTATTTCCTGTGCTCTTCTACTGTGTCCCTGCCTCCTGAAAATGCGTATTTCATAATTTTTTTTCTCACTGTCTTGTCGTCATCAGTAGTAAATATTGTCGATTCAGCGCCAGTCGAGCTTGACATCTTTCCAGCAGGGCCAGTTAAGGCAGGAAGGAACACGCAGTGTATTGCTGCAGTCTTCTTGTAGCCAAGCTTTGGTGCAACATCCCTTGCTATCCTCCAATATGGGTCCTGGTCGATCGCTGCTGGAATAAGGGTCCTTATATTCTTGCCTGAAAGCACAGATGGCAGAAAACATGGTGCAGCCTGCATAGCAGGCCAGAAATACAGGCCTATGTTTGTTTCATTGGTAAACCCAAAAACAGACCTTGCAGTCGATGCTGTGACCTTCTTTGCGATCTCAATTGCGATCCTGTATAGGGTCTTTGCACAGTTGGTATCTATTATGATATGTGTCTTTTTCGGGTCAAAGCCCAGTGCGATAAGCTCAAGGGCGTTGTCATAAGCGAGCTTGTTAGTCTCAGCAAGGCCAAGCTTTGGCTGGTACAGGAATTTCTCGTCATCAGTTATCTGGAAATATAGGTCTGCATCAAACGCGTCCTGGAGATATTTGGTAAATATCCACGGCACAAGGTGACCTATATGCGTGTTGCCTGATGGGCCCCTGCCAGTGTAGAGGGCAAACCCCTTCCCCTGCTCATGTTCCTTTAAGAGCACGTCGAGCTCCCTATGGCTGAACCAGATCTTCCTCCTGAGCATATGGTGCTCTTTGCCTGCTGCTTTTTCTATCTTCTCTATGAGCTTTTCAGTCAAGGGCTCTGTCCCGAACTGCTTTATGAGCTTGTTGTAGTCAACCTCACCTGTTACTTCCCATGGCGTTACCTTGAAATTTGACAACCTTATCCACCTTTATCTTATTTTATATCAATTTACTTTTGCCTTTTTTTGAACCTGTTTATCTTTTGTTTGTCTTATTTTAATCCATTTATCTGTCTTATTTTAAGATTTATTTATCTATTTATCTCTCCTAATCTTTCTCTTTTATCTCTCTCTTATATATAAAATTTGATATCTTATCCTCTAATTCTTGAACTGATCTTATCATCCTTGAAGTTTAGTTTATCATTATATAAAAGTTTTGATAAGATATCCTGTGGGATATCCTATAATGTATCTTGTAATTTATCTGGTAAGTTATCCAGTGATGTATCCAGTGAGGTATCCTTGAGGTATCCTTGAGGTATACTGTAAGATATCCTCTGTCATAATTCCAAAAAACATTTATATTGGGCATCACTATGAATCTTCTATGAAGCATACACTGAAGATTACCTTTTTTCTTGTTATGATATTTTTTGTGTCACAGCTTGTAGGTCTTGCAGTGATAAACGAGTATATTGATGTCGAGAAGACAAGCGAGACAGGAAAGACTGTTGTCAATGCAGAGGCATACAACCTTACCGGTGTCCAGCCGCCAGAGGTTGAGAACGAGAGCTACACATGGATCCTCATAATAATTGCAGTTCTGGTCGGTACGGTCATGGTTCTGCTTATAATCAGGTTTAAGCAGAAGAATCTATGGAAGCTGTGGTTCTTTTTTGCAGTCTTCTACTGCCTTAGGTATGCTATCGCACCCTTTGTTAGCAGGATTATCAGTAATTTCTCAGCTGTTGCTGCGTATTCCTTTTATGCAACACTTGTGATTGCAGCTGCAGTTGCGTTCTATAAGGTATTTAGGCCTAATATGGTTGTGCATAACATCTCAGAGCTCTTCATATACGGTGGGCTTGCAGCGCTCATAGTCCCTATCATTAACATGATATCTGCATTCGCGCTTCTTGCAGCCATATCCTTATATGACATGTATGCAGTATGGAAAAGCAGGCATATGGTGAAGATGGCAAAATACCAGACAGAAAGCAAGATATTTGCAGGGCTCATGCTTCCTTATGAGAAGAAGACAGGCAGGATTGTCATAGAAAAGGCGATGGCTGGCTCAGCATCCCTTCAGGTGCATAAGCTTGGAAAAGGTAGCGGAGACAGAAAGGATGGGAAAGATGATCTGAGCCATAAGAAGATGGCGGTTGATAAGGCAAGAGAAGATGAGGGGATGCATTCTTCAGAGGGTTTTAAGACAGCGATACTTGGCGGTGGAGATATCGCGTTCCCTTTGCTCTTTTCAGGCGTTGTCTTTAAGACAACAGGCTCTTTTTTTGATCCGCTTATTGTCAGTATCACTACAACAGTGGCATTGTTCCTGCTCCTGTACTATGGCAAGAAGGACACTTTCTACCCTGCAATGCCGTTTATCTCTATGGGATGCGTTGCAGGATACCTTATTACACTTATTCTTTGAGATAAGCCATTCTCTGAGATATAAGCCTAACTCTGGCCTTGAGATAAGACAGATAGGACTAATAGATGGGCAATCATCCAGGGTTCATCCATCAAAGAGTATGATAATTGCCACATAGAGGATAATTAGTAGTATAATAAGAAGAATATAGTGTATTGATGCAGCAGTTATAAGAGGATATCTACTGTTTTTTGAACAGGTTGAGGGTCTTCTGCCTGAGATTGACAGAATAGGATAATGGGTTAAGCACCATGCCATCCTTTGCTGCGATTGTCTGCACACCTGTCTTGTGCTGGATCTGCCTTGCTTCGTTTATGATGTCTGTCTCGAGCATCTTGACCCCAAAATGCGTTATTATCGCAAGCTTCGGCCTTATTTCAGGCAGGAGTTTTTTTACATCCTCTGTATTGAGATGGCCTATAATCTTTTTCTCGCCAGGAGAAAGGCAGTTTAGGACCATGAGGTCCACTTCCCTGTAGTCTTCGACCATCTCCTTTGTATAGCTTGTGTCAGAGCTGTAGCCCATTGTAAAGTTTGGCGTGAAGAACTTGAACCCTATCGTATGGGGGTCAGTATGCTCTGCGTGCGTTGCCCTGATCTCGACCTCATTGATCCCTACTCTTTTTCCAACATCAAGGACAATGTCTTTTTCAAGCTTGTCCTTAAAATGCCTGTTCAGCATAGGCTGCATCTCCATATTGTCTTCATATGCGCTCTTGTTTGTTATCAGGACCCCTGTCCTGTCAAGTCCGCCATGCGTCATGGATGATATGACTGCATTTACGTCGTTTGCATGGTTGATGTGGTTGTGGCTTACGCATAATGCCACATTGTTCCTGAGGTTTATGCCATAGTCTGCTGCCCTTGCGACAGCACCAGGCCCAGGGTCTATATGGATCTGGTTGTCTTCAACCTGGAGCACCATCCCGCCGCTTGAAAGCATCTGCTTTCCTACGACTATAGCATCTCCTCCTGTTCCTAGAAATATCAGTTTTGGCTGACTCATGACTACCCCCATTTATGCATTAACTATTCCTGTCTAAAATTAGTGATGGCTGGAGCATTAATAAATCTTTCGTTGGTTGTGTGTTGGTTCAATGGGCATGACTATGTTTAAATGACTATGTTTAATAGAAAAAGGTGTTATTTGGCAGGCATGTCTGTTGCTAGGATTATAGTCTAAGGATTATAATATTTCAGAATATAAAAACTTAAAAATAACCCATATGCGGTTTTTGTTGATGGAAGCGACAACATCCGAGTACATTGAGGTCAGGGAATCAGGCATCCATAACCTGGGGGTTTATGCAAAGAAGGATATCCCTAAAGGTGCAAGGGTCATAGAGTATGTAGGTGAAAGGATTACAAAGGCAGAGGCAGACAGGAGGTCTGAGGCACACATGAGCCTGGCAGACAATGATGATTCTAACGGCAGGGTGTACATATTCGAGCTTAACAAGAGCCATGATATCGATGGGAATGTTCCATGGAATACAGCAAGATACATAAACCATTCATGCAGCCCTAACTGTGAAGCTGAGCTTATAAGGGGCCATATCTGGATCATTGCAAAAAAGAGGATCAAGCATGGTGAGGAGATATCGTATAATTATGGGTATGGTTTCGATGATTATGACAAGCATCCATGCAACTGCGGCTCAAAGAACTGCATAGGCTATATTCTTGACAAGAGGCACTGGCCAAAGCTAAGGAAGATCATGGACAGATAAAGATCATGGACAGATAAGAGGAGCAGGTCTTATGGTTAGAAATGGGTTAGGTCTTGTGGTTAGAAAAGGGGTTATTGTCAATCTAATGATATTAATCTAATTGCCTCTATGCTGGAGTAGATGGAGTATTGAAATACAGAAAGCTTTTTATATATCTTCTGAACCCGGAATGTCTGAAAATGGCTAAAGGAACAAAATCTAAGGAGATGGCAGAGGACATGGACTATACCAAGTATGAAAAAGCAAGGATCATAGGTGCAAGGGCACTTCAGCTTTCTATGGGTGCGCCTTTCATGGTCAAGCTTGACGATAAGCAGCTTGAAGAGCTGGAATACAATGTGCTAAGGATTGCAAATATAGAGTTTGAGCAGGGCAGGGTCCCTATAACTATCAAGAAAAAGCTGCCAAATGCAGCATGATTCTGCAATAATGCCCTACATTTGCTCACGCCAGATTCTTAAGATTCTTCATGATTCTTAATCTAACTTTGATTCTTTGTATTCTGCATCTTCTACCCTTCTTTGTATTCTTAATCTTACTTTGATCCTTTGTATTCTTAATCTAACTTTGATCCTTTGATCTTTTATCAGCGGTTTTTTGCAAAAATTTAAATAAGCACCCAATATCCTTTTTTTAATCATTACAGGGGTGGTTTTATGGCAGATGTGCTAAAGGGTCTTATGAATAATCTAGAGGATACTGATAAAGAGGTCTATTCTACAATAAAGAATGAGCTTGAGCGTCAGGAGCATGGGCTTGAGATGATACCTTCTGAGAGCTTTATATCAAGGGCAGTCATGCAGGCGCTGGGTTCGCCTATGAACAACAAGTATTCAGAGGGGTATCCTGGCAAAAGGTATTATGGCGGAAACCAGTACATAGATGTTGCTGAAAACCTTGCTATTGAGAGGGCGAAGAAGCTCTTTTCAGCTGAGCATGTAAATGTCCAGCCTTATTCAGGCAGCCCTGCAAATGTTGCTGTATACTTTGCGCTTGCAGATTTCGGTGATACGCTTATGGGCATGAGGCTTGATATGGGCGGCCACCTCACACATGGCTCTCCTGTAAATTTTACAGGAAAGGCATACCACTTTGTAAGTTATGGTGTTGACAAGAAGACAGGACTCCTTGACATGGACGAGATCAGGGCAATAGCAAAAAAAGAAAAGCCAAAGATAATTGTCTCAGGTGCAACAGCATATCCAAGGACAATTGACTTCAAGCATTTCCATGAGATATGCGAAGAGATTGATGCGTATTCAATGGCAGACGTATCGCATATTGCAGGGCTCATTGCAGGGAGTGCACATCCCAGCCCGTTTCCATTTACTGATGTTGTCACAACAACAACCCATAAGACGCTCTGCGGGCCAAGAGGGGCAATGATCATGTCCAGGCAGGAAGACAGGCTTAAGGAGATACACCACAAAGGCTCAAAATGGAACCTTGCACAGCTTATTGACAGGGCAGTCTTCCCAGGCCTCCAGGGAGGCCCGCATAACCATACAAATTCTGCAAAGGCGGTTGCATTTGGCCAGGCACTCAGGCCGGAGTTTTCAGTCTTTGCACGCCAGATAGTAAAGAACGCAAAAGCGCTTGCTGAAGAGCTGATTTCACTTGATGTGAGGCTTGTCTCAGGCGGCACAGACAACCATCTGATACTGGTCGACCTGCAGAACAAGGGCATAAAAGGCAAAGAAGCTGAATCAGCCCTTGATAAGGCAAGAATAACAGTGAATAAGAACATGATCCCATATGACCCAAGTACGCCGTTTGATCCATCAGGGATAAGGTTCGGAACACCTGCACTTACTCAAAGAGGCATGAAGGAAAGCGAGATGAAACAGATTGCAGCGCTCATGGCAAAAGTCTTGGACAACCACGACAAGCCTGATGTCCTGAAAGATGTTTCTGAGCAGGTCTATGAGCTCTCAAGCCAGTTCCCTTTGTATCCTGGCCTAAAGCTGTGAGTTGATTATCCGCGGTATTTATTGTATCCTTTATATTATTCTATCTATTCTTATATTCTTTGGCATCTAGTGTTGCTTTTCTCCTCTTTTTCCTTATTCTTCACTTCTTATTCTCTTATTTGTCTTCTGTCTATTATTGTATTCTGCATCTTCTACCCTTCATATCCTTTTATCCATTATCCGGTTCTGATCCCTGAATTTTTCAAAATATTTATATATCCCTTTCTAAAGGTTTAATGCTATGGTTATTGAATCTTTTATTACGCCAATGAAGGCAGAAAAGCGGCCATGGCAGATGATGCTTCTCGGAGTGTTCTATTCCTCTGTTGCAATCATGTTCAGCTATATAATATCACCCAATAACTCGTCGATGCTGATGGTCTTTTTTACAGTTATGGCATGCATGCCGATAATATACAATACGATAAAATATGAGGAATCAAAGGACGAGAAAGGCCTAAGCGAGGTAAGGCTCTTAAAAGAGCACTACCGGGCTCTTGAGGTATTTATCTTTCTTTTCCTTGGTATAACACTCTCTTTTTCAGTATGGAACATTGTGCTTCCAGAAAGCATATCTTTGAATCTGTTTTCAGCGCAGTTTGAGACGATGCAGAGCGTCAATGCCAATGCTACTTCTATGTCTGGAAGGTTCTTTGGAATATTCATGAACAACCTTGAAGTCCTGTTCTGGTGCACTGCCTTTTCGTTCTTGTATGGCCTTGGAGCAATATTTATCCTTACCTGGAATGCATCTGTAATAGGGTTTGCGATTGCAAAGTTCATAAAGTCAAATCTTGCAAACCTTGCCCAGCAGTTGGGTGCTGTCAGCACAGCAGGCTATATCCAGATCTACAGCTGCGGGTATTTTGTGCGGTACCTGCCACATGGGCTTCTTGAGATCGCTGCGTATTTCATGGCAGGACTTGCAGGCGGAATCCTTTCTGTTGCAGTCATACGCCACAGGCTCGGGACAAAAGGCTTTATGGACATTGTCTTTGACAGCGCAGACCTGCTTCTCATATCATTTATCGTGATATTCATTGCAGGCCTGGTTGAGGTTTTTATGACACCCGGCTTTGTCGGCCTGGTCTGCTGATTGTTATATCTTTATGTGAGCTAGGCCAGAAGGGATCATAATCTTGTTATGCATCATGCTTGACCTAAAGAATCATGATTTAAACTGCAACCCAAGGTCAAGATCATTCCATGACCTTCAGCTTTCCAGGCTTGACCTCAAATATCTCCCCGTCCATAAGAAGATTGTTGATTATGAGTTCGGCTTTCTCTCTTTTTAGTGCAGAGTCAGAAATCACGTTCTCTGTGTCAGTTCCGTCGCCTTTGTCAGATTTTCTTATGATTTCCAGGATCAGGTCGATTGGGTTGGAACTTGTTTGCGCTGCGTTGTCATCTGGCTTTTCAGCCTTTTTCTTATGATTCCCATAAGACCCTTTGCTGTCAAGCGGTCTTGTAGCGTTCTCTGCAAGTTTTGCTGTTTCAGGTAGGTCTTCGACAAACTCTTCAGAAAGGGGAGCCTTTTCCATCCTGCTTTTTTGGGCTTGGCTGCTGCCATGGGTTTCTTCATCTGTGATATCCTGAAGCGGTATGCCCCTGTATAGAGTCTCAAGCTCGAGTTTCCAGTGCTCAAGCCATTTGTATTTGTTGTTGTCTATCTTTTTTATGATCTCTGGCATTATATATATCTCTGATCCGAACTCGCGCGGCCTTCCTATTATCTTGATCACATCGCCTATGGCGATATCCTTAGGTGGTTTATCATCAAAACTGCGGACAGTTATCTTTGAGCTGCCGTCATCAATTACAAAAGAGTAATGCCCAGGGTCAACAGCAGGCTCAGAGACCATGACCCCGAGGATGTTTGTCCTTGATACCCTGATCTTTCTTTGTGTTATGACATAATTAGGGTTCCAGTCGCCTTCCTCTTTTACATATCTTCCATTAATTATGTCAGAGATCCAGCTCTTGACAGCAACCTGCCTTGCAGGCACTTTTGCTCTGTTATCAGTTCCCACCATAGTATGTCATGGAGTGGATATTAATTATAAATAGTTTTGGTTTTGCTGTATATTCTGTTATAAAACAGATAGAACTGACAAAGAGAAGAATCTAAAGCTTAATGTAAAGCTATAAAGCTTAGCGCTCAGATCCTGCTTATGAATCCATGCCTTGGCATGAAGACGTCGCCGACTCTTCTGAGCTTTTCGATAGCCTCTTCTGTATCTGATTCAGATAGCCCTTTTTCAGTTGCAGCAGCTGTTATCTCTTCCATTGGGATTGCCTTTCCAATCTTTTCCTCAAGCTCGCTTATTATCTCCCTTATTGTCGCGATCTTGTTTCGCTCTGTCGACGGGATTCCTGTAGATATCCTGTCGATATCTATCTTTCCAGTCTCGGGGTCAAGCCCGACCTGTTCAAGGCAGTAGTGGAGAAGCGCAATCGCCCGCTTTGCATCCTTCCTTGTTACCCTATCGCTTAGCCTTGCTTTGGCTGTGGCTTCTGCAAGCCTGACAAGAGCTTCAAGCTGCCTTGCAGAGATAGGTATGGATTTCATGGCTCCTGCCTCGTCTGAGCCTGAGGTTCTCATCTTGACATAATATATCTTCAGCTCTTCGAGTGCTGCGTCAGTAAGTAGTGGGGTCTTTACCTGCCTGCAATAGATAAGGTATTTCCTAAGTACGTCTGTCGGTATCATGTCATCCTGGACATTTTCCTTTTTTGTATAGTTTCCATCTGCCTGCTGGTGGAGGTTCAGTATGAATTTTGCCATCTTTTCGTCCTTGTCCTGATCAGGCATGTCTTTTATCGTGAATATCAGGTCAAACCTGTTTATTAGTGTTGGTGGAAGATCGATCTGCTTTGATATGGTCTCATAAGGGTCAAACCTGCCGAATTTAGGGTTTGCAGCTGCAAGGACAGTTGTCTCGCACCTTAGTGTTGCCTGTATGTTCGCCTTTGATATGCTGACTGTCTGCTGTTCAAGAGCCTCATGCATGGCATCCCTATCCTCCTTGCCCATCTTGTCCATCTCATCGATCATGACAACACCCTTGTTCGCAAGCACAAGCGCTCCTGCTTCAAGGCTCCAGCCATGTAAAAACTCATCCTTTACGACCGATGCAGTAAGCCCTGCGCCGCTGACACCTTTTCCTGATACGTATCTTGACTTCGGTGCGACTATTGTAGCCCTTTTTAGGAGCTGGGACTTTCCTGCGCCAGGATCACCTATCAAAAGGATATGGATGTCACCTCTTGTAGAGACACCATCATCTCTCATCTTCCTTACCCCTCCACAGAACTGGAGTATCAGCGCCTCTTTTATCCTGTCATGGCCATAAATGCCCGGAGCAAGGGATTTTGAGAGCCTCTCAAGTATCCTCTTATCAGAAGCAAGCTCTTCAATCATCTCTTTCTCTTCAGGTGAAATCTCAATGTTGGAATAGTCCTCTTCAAGCGGCTCAACAAAATTCCCTTCAACAACGATGTCAAATTTTGTCGAAAGTCCACCTGACCTTAGGATGATAGGAACCTCTTTTACTATACCCACTACCCTTATGTTGCTTCCTGGGTTTGTCCTTTTTTCAGATATTGGGCTTACAAGGTCATCTTTTAGCAGGACGTTGATCCTTTTTGGCTGCTCGCCGCCTTCAAGGTCTTTTGTTGCCTCTTCAAGCACAATGCCTTGTGCATCGACAAGCTCTTTTTTAAGCAGCTTGAATTTTCCCTTTCTTCCGCATCCGCATCTTGACGGCTCCTTGAACTTGCTGTCAAGCTGAAGCACGTTTATTACGTTTCCACAGCTAGGGCATTCAAACCTTGCTGATGTTACCCTCGGCCTTACATCTGATTTTTGCCTGACCACACCATCTATCATCATGAGCCTTCCCAGGTGTTCAGAACGGATGTTCCTGATCAGCATCTTGAGGTCAGGTGTGATGTTTGATATCCTTACCCTGATGTTCTTGGCGTCTTTAGGCAGGTCAAAGTTAGACAGGGCAATCTCAGCAGCACGTATGACCTCTTCAGGCTGTTCTAGAAGCAGTTCAGCAAGGTCAGGGTCGTGCTTTGTAAGCTCTACAAAATCAAATACTATCGATTTGTCCCCTTTGCTGACCCTCTCGTTTAATTCCTTGAAATAATTGGCCTGGATAAAGTCCTCAAACCTTTTTATCTGCTCACCTACTTCCATCTTATCGACCAGGGTTCTTCCAAATAGTTATGATACCAATCATTCATAAAAAAAGTGTGAAATAACAAAAAAATTATTTTGCAGTTGAGACCTTCTTAAGGTTTTCAACAAGCTTGTCAAGTGCCTTGTAGACTTCTTCTTCGCTTTTTGTTCCTGTGCATACGATCTTGCCGTTTGAAAAGAGCAGGAATGTCGCTTTAGCCTGTGGAAGCTTATAGACAAGCCCTGGAAACTGCTCAGGCTCATATTCTGTGTTCTCAAGCTTCATTGCCAGAACATTAAGATTAAGGTCCATCCCAACGCTTCCGCTTGCTACAATATTCTGGATGTTTATAACAGGCTTGATCTTGATCTTGACATTGATCTTCTCAAGACTCTTGATGATATTTTTAATGGATTCTTCAACCTTATCCATGCTTCTTGCGCCTGTGCAGACAACTTTGCCGCTTGAAAATATCAAAGCACTTGTCTTTGGGTCTTTAATACGGATTACAAGGCCAGGGAACTGTTCTGGATTGTATTCAGTATTGCTAAGCGTAGCTGCCATCTTTTCAAGCGGTATATCATGCTCTAATGAGGTTGAAACTACTATATTTACTACTTGAATATCTCTTTTAGTCATTTAAACACCCCCTATAGTGTCTTATTTATAAATGGTTTATAAATAAGGTATTATTTATAAATACTTCCTTTTTTAAATGGCTGTCCCTAAACTATCTAGATAGCAAGCATCAGTAAGAGAAAAGTATTCTGTTGTTTATCTCTTAGCCCTCATATAAATTCTAATGCAACCCTCTATATTTATATCACCCTATAAAGGTGCAGAATATAAGATATGTTGACGTTAACTGTCTATATCCCTTTATTATTATCCTGGCCAAGGTATTTTTGAAGAATCTTTTTGATCAGCTCTGGCTCAAATGGTTTTGTGATCACGTCTTTTGCACCAGCCTTTACCGATTCTGAAACAACCTGTTCCTGCCCAGCTGATGTACAGACAACAATCTTTGCTTCTGGATTGAACATAATTATGTTTTTTATAGATTGGATGCCATCCATCTTCGGCATCATGATATCCATGAATATCAGATTATAGTTATTTGTACGGGCAAGCTGTATTGCTTCATAACCATCGCTTGCTTCATCTATCTTATGGACACCAAACTTTGTGAGAGTGCTCGTTAACATCTTCCTTATAAACGCTGAGTCGTCAACAACCAATATCCTTATCATCATGCTTCACCTTTTTCTTAGATTGATGCTCTTTAGATCAGATGGTATCCTAACCTAAGCCTTCTTTAAGTCAGATAACTCATCTAGTGCTTGCTTATGTGCTTATTTATATGCTTATACTAATTAAGCTGGAGCTTATATTGATAACTTCTGGCGCTTATATTAATATTTTTCTGTTGATTAGTATTTATCAGCCTGGATAGGCTTATCTTGTTTGGAAGCTATAAGAGCAGCAAGAGGCAAAATCAGATAAATCTTATCTGTTTAATCTGGTAGAGATATAGACAGGATAAAATAATAAAGAGATAGATAATAGTAAAGGATAAGCAGGACCAGAATCAATACTCAAGACATTGATCTTGTTGATATTATCTTCAATATTCTTTATGTCTGAAATGATATGTTGAGATGTCTGGCTTACTTCTTTTTTTCAGGAAGATGCTTCTTTACTGTTTCAGCGATCTTTTTCATGTTGTCCTGAGATACAGTCAGAGTATACCCCTGGAGTATCAGCTTCACATCATCAACACTGACAGGCAGCGTGTCCACAATCTTATATATATGAAGATCCTTGAGCCTTGGTATGTCAAGCCCTTTTAATTCATCCAGAAGTGATTTTAGCTCTGAATCCTTGAGCGTTATGAAGGTGTTGAGATACTCTTCAGTCTTCTGTGTCCTGAAATTGAGTTCAGTGTCACGCTTTTTTATCTTTGCGATGTCTTTTTTGATCTCAAACATGGGAATCTCTGTCTCTTCTAAGATCTCTGGTTTGGTATCCATCTCAGATCACCTTTTTTAGATGCACAGGGTGGACAATCATAGTCTTTATGACTGAACCGTCTCTAATCTCAATCTCATAGCATGTCCCTCTTTTGGCCTTCACAATCCCTGCTTTGCCATGGAATCTTGGAAAGTACATCCCTTTTGTAACCGAAGGCTCTGCATTCAGGACAACCTTTTCCCCCTCAGCAAATGTTGCTATATAGTTCGTGATGCTTATCTTTCCTTTCTGCCTCAAGGGCTTTTGTAGCTTGAATCTTGTCTTTCTCCTGAATCCACCTATTCTTTGTACCATTTTTTTATACCTTGTATCTTTTTATGCCCTGTATCCTTTCTGCTTAGATTATTTTTATTTTTTTATCTTCTTTTTTTAAATCTCTTCTTGTTGGTTTTGCTACAGCTCTTTTCTTTGCTGTTATCTTCGCTATTTTCTTATGGGTTCTATATGACTCCTATTTAATTCTTACGGCTTGTATTTAACTTCATTGTCAGGAAAAAGCGTCTATTTAAAAATATTCCTGTTGTCAACCAAAAGATTTATAAATAACTCTCTTTTACTTGTTGTTTGTGAGTTTCTTATTACAAGATACCGTAACAAACTTCTGAGAGGGTGTTATTTAATGGACAAACAGGAAATATTAAAAGGTACTACTACTGTTGGGATTGTATGCAAGGATGGGATAGTGCTTGCTGCAGACAAGAGGGCTACAGCAGGAAATCTTATTGTTAACAAGAAGGCGCCTAAGATTGTAACAATCGCTGATGACATGGCTGTTACAACAGCAGGCGGTGTATCAGATGCCCAGCTTCTGACAAAACTCATCAAAGCAGAGCTCAAGCTCAAGAAGATAAGGACAGGAAAAGAGAACAATGTCAAGGAGTCTGCTAACCTTTTGGCAAATATGGTCTATTCAAACATAAGGAAGATGTCTATGATTCCAGGAATTGCACATTTCCTCCTTGGAGGGAAGGACAATACAGGATTTTATCTATATGACATCTTCCCTGACGGCTCGCTTACAGATACTGAGGATTACGTCTGTTCTGGCAGCGGAAGTGTCATGGCATATGGTGTGCTTGAGACACTATACAATAAGGATATTTCTGTTGATGATGGGGTCAAGCTCGCAGTCAAATGCATAAATGCAGCGCTTCAGCGAGACAACGCGACAGGAAATGGAATCAACGTAGTGACAATTACAGAAGCCGGATTGAAACAGGTCTTGGATAAAGATGTCAATGTCAACCTGGCTAATCTATAAGTATAATTAAATTAATGATACTAAATTAATGATAACTATAATGATAATTAAATTAATTAATGATAATTAAATTAATGATAGTGGAATCAATGATAATGAAATCTTAACATTTTCTGGCAAACCATTGTGATAATCATGAGCAAGATAATAAAAGAGATATTGAAGCATATACCTGATGGCAAGATAAGCGAAGCCTGTTTTGAAGGGGCAAACATTGTCCTTTACACAAAAGACAGGGACTTTTTGTTCAACAACAACGGCCTGATAAAAGAGATAGTTGATGATATCAAAAAAAGGGTAGAGCTGAGGCCTGACCCTTCTATAACACTTGATCTTGAGAAAGCTGAAAAAGAGATAAAGGATATCATACCTGAAGAAGCTGGCGTCGCCCAGATACTCTTTGATCCTCAGCGTTCTATCGTAGTTATTGAGGCAGAAAAGCCAGGCCTTGCAATCGGAAAACAGGGCATGCTCTTAAAGGAGATCCGGGCAAAGACATTATGGGTGCCTGTGATCCGCAGGACACCTGCCATAAGGTCACAGCTTATAGAGAACATACGTTCAGTGATATACCAGAACAGCGAATACAGGAGAAAGTTCCTTGACAAGACAGGACATAGGGTATATGATGGTTGGATAAGGGAAAAGAAGCATGAGTGGATAAGGCTTTCGGTTCTTGGTGGAGGCCGACAGGTAGGAAGGTCATGCCTGCTGCTCCAGACACCTGAATCAAGGATACTTCTTGATTGCGGGATCGATGTCGCTTCTGAGCAGAACGCATACCCTCATCTTGAGGCTCCAGAATTCAACATAAATGAGCTTGATGCAGTGATTGTCAGCCATAGCCATCTTGACCATAGCGGTTTTGTGCCGTACCTGTTCAAGTTCGGATACAAGGGGCCTGTCTACTGTACAGCACCGACCAGGGATGTGATGTCTCTTCTCGCGCTTGATTTTATCAAGATCATGCGCCATGAGGGCAAAGAGCCGATCTTTACAACAGACGATGTAAGGGAGATGGTCAAGCATACTATAACCCTTGATTTTGATGAGGTAAGCGACATAACACCTGATGTGAGGATAACGCTCCATAATTCAGGGCATATACTTGGCAGTGCAATGGTCCATATGCATATAGGGAACGGGCTGCATAACCTGCTCTATACTGGGGATCAGAAGTTTGGGAGGACCGAGCTTTTAGAGCCTGCCCTGACAAAGTTCCAGCGGCTTGAGACAATGATAATTGAGTCGACATATGGCGGAAAAGACAATATCCTGCCGCCGAAAAAGGAATGCGATGAAGAGCTTGTTGATGTCATAAAGACGACAATTGATCGCAGGGGAAGGGTGCTTATCCCTGTTCTTGGTGTGGGAAGGGCACAGGAAGTCATGCTCATTGTTGAACGGATGTTCCGTGAAGGGATGCTTAAAGACATACCTATCTATGTTGACGGCATGGTGTGGGATGTGACTGCAATCCATTCTGCGTATCCAGAATACCTTAATTCAAATGTAAGGAAGCTAATCTTCCACAAGAACCAGAATCCTTTCCTCTCAGACATCTTTAAGCGCATAGGATCCGGAAAAGAGAGAACTGAAGCGATTGAAGAAGGCGGGCCATGCGTTGTTCTTGCTACATCAGGTATGCTTATGGGTGGGCCAAGCGTGCAGTATCTAAAGGCGTTCTGCTCAAGCGAGAAGAACACGATACTCTTTGTTTCCTACCAGGGAGAAGGCTCACTGGGAAGAAGGATTCAGCGTGGCGAAAAAGAGATTGCCTTTATGTCAGGGAACAAGCAGGAAGTCTATGAGATAAAGATGAATGTGCATACTATTGAGGGCTTTTCAGGGCATTCAGGGAGAAAACAGCTCATGGGCTTCATCTACAAGTGCAATCCTAAACCGAAGAAGGTAATAATCAACCACGGAGAAAGCTCAAGGTGCCTTGACCTTGCAAGCTCAATCCATAAGGCATATAGGATAGAGACCTCAACTCCAAGAAACCTTGAGACCATAAGAATAAGGTAATCTGGCAACTTTTCTTAATTTATGTTTAATTCTTTAAGTTTTTTTGTCAAAGACTCCAGATGTCAGCTCACTAAAACAGAGTGGTGGTAATTCCTATCTTGCATATGGAATACGCAGATAAGGTCTTCACATATGCCTACTATTTCCCTGTCAATACTTTTATCTATCAATCCATTTTATCTATCAATCTAAACCCATTCTCTATGTCATATAATAACCTTTCATATGACCTTATGTTTTTTAGCCTGACCTTTTTTTGCCTTTGTTTTATCTCTCTCTGATTTCTTTTTACCTATGTTTTGTCTCTGCCAGACCTGTATTTCTGCCAGGCCTATATTTGACCTTGCCAGATCTCTTTCTTTAGACTCTGTCTGGAACTATATGATGGTTTCAAAAAATTATAACTACTATAAAGTAACGAAATATTTATAAACTCAGCCATATTCACTACTACTATTGGGGGTCAACTTATGGACAGAAGAATATTATCATTGATAGTGCTGGTATTCATACTTGGCTGGTTCACAAAAGGCGTGTGTAGTTATATTGCCAAAGACATGGCATATTATGAATGGGACAGTGAAAGCGATGAGTTGAAGGTAACAGGATTTGCATCTGCCTTAAGCGAGGCAGTCTTAAAGGAAAGATCATCCCCCCAGGACAGGATAAAAGAGAGCCAGATACATGTCTATGATGACAGGGTCATAATCGAGATAGATGATCCAAGATGGTCAACATTTACTGATACAAACTCAATGGATCCAGTAATCGATGCAGGTGCAAATGCAATACACATTGTTCCATCAAAGGAGAGCGATATCATTGTCGGGGACATTGTCGCGTATGAATCAGAATATGCAGACGGGACATTAATCCACCGTGTCATTGAGATTGGTGAGGATGAGCAGGGGCTCTATTATATCATGAAAGGCGACAACAGCCCAAAGCCTGATCCTGGAAAGGTAAGGTTCAGCCAGATCAGAAGGGTTCTAGTTGCAGTTATATATTGAATCTGTTTTGAATGTGTTGGCCGACAATATAATCTGATAAATAAGCCAGAGTGGCGGGTTTTTGTTATTTAAGCTTATTGTAACTGCCAGGGAGGATTGTTGCATTGGAACCTGGCATTTGTGAATCTGTTTCATAATGAAATTGTGCATCTATTTCATATATTCCAGCTTCCTTTATGAGTCCAGCGTATATCTTCAGGAGTTCTGATACGCGCGTACAAAGAGGGCCTTTTTTGCAGGTATCATTAAAACCAAAGATGTGTATCCTTGGTTTCTGCTCTATGCCAAATGTTTTAATCCTTCTAAACTCATCAATGGGCACTTCGATTCCCACCTGGTTAAATGGAAGGTTTCCTAATTCCAAATAAGGAAAACTTATTTCATGCGTATGTCCATATCTGCTTAGCAGATTGTGCATAGGCGTTGAGCTGACAGTTGTCCTATATAGGATAAGACTGCTTCCCTCATAGGTGTTGGCAATATGCTTACCTAGTTCCAAATACCCAGCATTCTTGAGATCTAAGCCTACCAGATATACAAGCCTGCTTTCAACAGGATCTAACTCTCTTTTTGCAAGCCTCTTCTCTTTAAATTCAGGTCCGTTTTCTAAGAATTCCTTGCACTTGTATTCAGGAACAACAAGGACACCATACTTTCCTAGTATATCCCCACTTGTTTGTGGAAGTTCGATTGAAAGGAATTCATCATCTAGAAGAATATCTCCAGAAAAAGGGCTGCCAGTGAGTCCAGTTAACACGTTTGTTGGGGTTAATAACATGTCAGTTATCATCTTATCTGAATACACATAGAAATATCTTGTATACTTTGGTCCTTTAGGCTTGGCAGTTGGTCTTTTTTCCTTCCTCTTATGCATATGGATGGGAATCAAGATTAATATAAAAATGATATGAAAATATTCAGTCTCATCTGAAGGCTTTTGTTGGCCAGTCTTAACATCTCTCTTGAACATCTCTTATTAGAAAAATTTATATAAGTCCTGCTAGTCTTGCGCTCTATGCGGGCCCGTAGTCTAGCGGCTATGACGTCGCCTTTACACGGCGAAGGTCGCCGGTTCGATTCCGGCCGGGCCCATTTTCTTTTCTTAATTTCTTAAATATAATTATAACTTATGGGAATTTTACTGTCAATATTCGTACAGCTTTGCATAGCAAATGCTGTACTTGATGATTTTTCCCAGGTTTTTTTCGAGCAAAACGCGAGAAAAAAGCTGTTCGACTCCGGCCGGGCCCATTTATTCTCTTTGATAGATAAAAAAGAATAAGAGATAAAAAAATAATGTCCCTCACAGGTCCCTTTAAAATCTCAAGAGCTCATTCAACCTTGTCATCGACAGGCTTTCCGCAGCTCAGACAGATGTGCATCTCAAGCTCATCATCCCAGCGCGTAGTCACACCGTAATCTACCTTGATGCCGCAATTCACACACTTTGGTTCAAGATTCTCCACTACATTAAAAAAGTTTAGCTCCATTTTTAGAGATATATCTGTTTTTGTATAGATATAACAAATAAGGAAGTATAT
>JAFGRM010000071.1 GCA_016935125.1 Candidatus Woesearchaeota archaeon | reverse complement strand
TTATACTTTAAAATACTCTAATTTACTAAATTATGTATCTTTTGTTTAAATTATATATTAGTATAGCTTTTTGTATATTTAAATCTTTTGGTTTTAGTCTTGTTTTAGTCCAACTGAAACTGATAGATAGCTAACTGATAGAAAATGATAGAAAACAGGAATATAATTATGAAAACCGAAGTATAAAAAACCAGCAGTTGGGTGCTAATTAGCTAAACGATAAATTATTTAAACAAATGCAAAAATCACTAATGATATGGTAATTATGGTAATGCCTATAACAGGACTGACAACAGGACAGGCTATGGTGCTAACTACTGGGCTGATTATGGGATCAGCAGGCAGTGTATCGCCTGTGAAGCGGTTTTTAAAGCTAAAGCGGTTTAGCAGGGAGCTTTTTGATAGTGTCAGTTGCTCTGGCAGATAGCTGGTATTCTTTATCATTCTCTTATATGGCTTTATTTTTTGGCTTTATTTGTTTTATGTTGCCTTATATCTTATGGGCTCGTTTTGCGTTATGCATCTTTTGGGCTCATGCCTTATCGGCTAATCTTGTTTTATGTTGCCTTTCTGGCTCATGCCTTATTGGCTAATAAATACAGTTAACAAAGAAAATAACAAAATAAAGAAAGATAATAACTAATGCTGATAAATATAGCTAATAAAACTAATAACTATGGTTAATAAATAGCTAATGACGCTAATAACTGATGGTGGTAAAAAAATGTCATATGTCAAGGATTTAAGATGGAAGAAAGGCATGAAGGTGTCTGAAATAGTGGACAGTTTCATGAATGTGGGGTTCCAGAGCATAGAGCTTGCAAAAGCAGCTGATCTTATTGTCAAGATGAACAAGTCCGGTGCAAAGGTGTTTCTCACATTTACATCCAACATGGTCACATCCGGTCTGAGGGGGTTTTTTGCCCAGATACTCAGGCTTGGCGTTGCTGATGTTGTCGTGACTACAGTTGGCGGGCTTGAAGAGGACATAATGAAGTCTTCAGGAGAGAGGTTCATAATAGGCGACTTTAGTTCAGATGATGTCGCGCTCTATGAAAAGGGTGTCAACAGGGTAGGAAACCTGTTCATTGAGAACGAGAGCTATGCCAGGTTCGAGGACATAATAGGTCCTATGCTAAAAAAGCTTTATGAAAAGGAAAAAAGATGGGCAGTGTCTGATATGCTAAGGGAGATAGGGCTCATGCTTGACTGCGAGGACTCGATCCTCTACCAGGCAGCAAAGAACGATATCCCAATCTTCTGCCCTGCGATTACAGACGGCTCGTTCGGGTTCCACCTTTTTATGTTCCAGCAGGACCATCCTGATTTTGTCGTTGATGTGGTAAGGGACTTTAAGAACATCCTTTTCAGCACCACGCATGATGACATAAAAGGCATGATATCGCTTGGCGGCAGCATATCAAAGCACCATGCGATCCTCGCATGCCTATTAAACGGCGGCCTTGATTATGCGCTCTATATGACGACAGCAAGGCACTCGTCAGGCTCTATGTCAGGCGCAACGACCCAGGAGGCAAAGAGCTGGGGAAAGGTCAAGGACGACAGCGATGCAGTTACAGTCATAGGCGATGTTACTATAACATTCCCTCTCGCTATGGTCGCAGCTCTTGAAAAGCTGAGTGATGAAGGGTTGCTCAAAGGTGAAGGGTTGCTCAAAGGTGAATGAAGATGGAAGACCAGGGAAGATTTATCCTAAGCAGGAAAGCGGCGATCGCTCAGCATGATTTCTGCAAGAGAATCGCAGATATTGTGTCGTACAGCTATAAGACAAATACCCATGTCGGAAAGATTGTTGAGGAAGAGACTGACTGCATGCTTACAGTGCATATGCACGAGACACTTGGCCTGATCTCTGATATGGGAAGGGTATGGTTCTGTGCCCAGGGCTGGGATGCTGATGAGATCAAAAGGCTTGTAAGCCAGGGCATAAGGAATTTTATAATAGACAACATCCAGGATCTTGATTTATTGTTGGATGCTTTGGATGGTATTATGCATGCGGATGAACAAAAGTTAGATGAACAGAAGTTGGATGAAAAGCTAAACCTCCTTCTGAGGATGCGGCTGAAAGAGAACACCATCCATACAGGTAAGTATTATGTTTTTGGGATGTATTCAGAGCAGATAAACAGGCTAATACCAGAGCTTAGGAAGAACAAGAATATAGGGATGCTCGGTGTCCATTTTCACAGGAAGACGCAGAACATAAGCGAATGGTCGCTTAAGGCCGAGCTTGAGCAGTGCTTGTCTGATACGACACTTGATGCGATAGACCTTCTTAACATAGGTGGCGGCATGCCTGTGAGATACAAGAACTACAGGGCAGGTGTGATGGAGCATATCTTAGGCAAGATAAAAGAGCTTAGGGAGTGGCTGAACTCAAGGAAGATCCAGATGATGATTGAGCCAGGGAGGTTCATAGCAGCGCCTGCAGCAAGGCTTGAGACTGAGATAAAATGCATATATGACGACAACATAATTGTCAACTGCTCTGTCTATAACTCAGCAATGGACACTATTGTTGCCAATATAAGGCTTCTTATAGAAGGAGAGCTTCCTGATGGCAAGGGTAAGGCATATACTGTCAAAGGCTCAACACCCTGCTCAATGGACATATTTAGGTATAGGGCATTTCTTGAAGAGCCGCGTGTAGGTGACAAGATAGTCTTTCTGAATGCAGGGGCATATAATTTTACAACAGACTTCTGCAACCTGACAAAGCCTGAAACAGTGATAGTTGATTGAATATGCATAGAATATGCATAGATAGGTTGTTTAAGGGGTTATGCATTGATGAAATCTTTTGAGAAACAAACCTGAAGAAAGGATTATAGGAAAATATCTAAATAAGATCCTTATATGGAATATCTAGATAAAACGCTTATATGAAATATCTAAATAAGATCCTTATATGAAATATCTGGAGGAAATCTTTATAAACCCAGTTGATTTTTTGGTTCTTGGTTTTTATGATTTATGGTTTTTATGAAAATGAAAAAAGACAGATCTGTTAGGACACGCTCAGCAAAAAAGCAGCCTGAAAAATCCTCTCTGCAAAGTGAACAGAGATTTCCTGTTGGCGGCCAGGCTGTTATTGAAGGCGTGATGATGAAGAGCCCGCATTATTATTCAGTCGCTGTCAGGATGCCAGACAGCACAATACATGTTGATGTAAAAAGGCATATCTCTGTGACCGAGAAGATGGGATATCTCAACTGGCCTTTCTTAAGAGGCATTGTCTCTCTTGTTGAGATGCTCTGTATAGGCATGTCATCTATTATGCGCTCAGCAGAGCTTGCTTCTGAAGCTATTGATGATAGCACAGTTGCAGACAATAAAGATGAGGATAAGAATAAGAGTAAGAAAGCAGATAACGATAATGATGTGGATAATAAAGCAGATAATGATAAAACCAAGAGCAGGAATGAGCATGATAATAAAGAGCATAGCGATAAAGAAGAGATCAATAAAGAAGATAAAAGTAAAGAAGGTAATAAGAAAGAAGAGAAGCTCTCTGGTTTTGCGATGGCGATTACTGTTGCAGTATCTTTTCTTATAGGGATCGGACTCTTTGTCCTGCTGCCATATTTTGCAACTTACCTCTTCGGGTTCTCTGAAGACAAAAACGCTTTTATCTTCAATGCAGTAGACGGGCTGATCAAGATATGCATATTTGCAGGATATATCTACGCGATATCTTTTTTAAAGGACATAAGGCGGACATTCAGCTACCATGGCTCTGAGCATAAGGCTGTCAACTGCTATGAGGCAGATAAGATATTGTCTGTAGAAAACTGCATACGTTATCCTACATTCCACCCCAGGTGCGGCACAAGTTTTATCATGTTTGTCTTTTTTGTCATGATACTGCTGTTTTCACTGATCCCTTTTTTTACAGGCATGCTCTTTCCAGGCATAGAGTCTCTTTCAGCAGTCCAAAAGAGGATTGTCTATTTTGTGGTAAGGCTTCTTTTCATACTACCTGTTGCCTCTGTCTCGTTTGAGGTCCTAAAGCTCAGCTATAGGCTTAAGTCCAGCTGGTTCATGAGGCTTTTTCTGGTTCCTGGCAGGATGTTTCAGGCGATGACTGCAAAAGAGCCAGACAAGAGCATGGTAGAGGTCGCTATCGCTGCGCTTGCTGCTGTTGTTGAAAAAGAGAAGATGCATAAGGGATAAAGAAGGAAGAGATAAAAAAAGAGCAGCAGGTTCTAATCTATCCGGTATATCTCTTATAGATAAGGATTGCAATCAGGAACACGAAAAAGAGCATGATTATCAGAGTCTGGATGTTCTGGTATCTCATAAACCTAAGGTTCTTCTTGAAAAGAAAATTTGCCCTGTTTGCAATATCCTTCTCAGTGACAATTCCAATTATCCTGTCCTGGTCCATTATCGGCAGGTGGGTAATGTTCCGCTCTTTCATTATGTGCGTGGCGTCATTTGCAGTTGCTGTTCTTGAGCCGGTTATAAGACCAGTTGTCATGACCTTATCCAGGCTTGTCTTTGATATCTCTTTTGATTTTAGGAGTATCTTTTTAATCAGGTCCTTTTCAGTTATAATGCCTATGGGTTTTCCATTTTCTGTTATGACCACAGACCCTGCGTTTGATTCTGCAATCACTTTTACTATATGTCTTAGGCCCTTGCCTTTTTCTATAGTGACTACCCTTCTTGTCATTATGTCTGTAACTTTATTATCCATGCTGTTTAAATGTTTGGTTTATGATATATAAATCTATCGAAAGATGCGGCTAAAGTCTCTCTTAATCATATAGAAAAATAGCATGAGCATATGACAGCAGTTGCTTGCATCTCCTGGCTGCAACCATACGCATATATGCTGTTTATGCATCCATAAACAATAACTCTCATCTGACTATCATATGTCTACAAAAAGGTTGTATTTCTCTTTTCCTTCGATCTCAAGCAGGATCCTTCTGATGATTGCCTTTTTTGGGTCAGGAAGCAGTTTTACCCTTGTCTTTATGTCGTCAAAGCTCTTGAAGTCATCGGTTCTGCGCTCTTCTATTATCTGCCACATGTGCTTTTTTCCAAGTCCTGGCAGGAGCTCAAGCTGGTGCATCCTTGTTGAAAGCGGTGCAGCCTTGTTGAAGAAGTCCACAAACTCTTCCATGCTCTTGTCTACAATATCCTTTATAACAAATTCCAGTTCTTTTTTAGCAGTCCCTGTGAGCTTGCCTGTTGGAAGCTTGCCCATTATATGGTGTATCTTGTCCCTTTTTCCCTCCCCTATGTATATCTTCTCATAAGGCTGGAGAAATATTCCTTTTTTTGGTACAAGCTCAAGAAGTGTAAACCTTTTCGTGCCTATTGCCTGAGCAATAGCAGTTTTCCTGTGTACAGGCCTGTTGTCAAAAGGGTAGCCGTTTGGCAGGAAGTCAAGTATAATTGCATGTTCTTCTTTGTTCCTGACATCCATTGTAATCCCACCTTAATCTACCAAAATCAGATAAAATTATCATTATAGATGACTCTATTTATTTATAAATTTTATGTTATGTCTGATTGTTTTCCTTATTTTTCCTTATTGTTCATAGGTCATTGTAGCTGATGATTATTGTGATTATCATGATTCCCGCCTATATGGTTCCATCTTATCTGATGTTGTCTAGGACCTGATGTGCATCAAGCGAATGGACAAATGGCATCAGGCTATTTTCAATCTCCTTGTCAGAACTAAGAAGGATTGCTGAGGCCATCTCTTTTTCTGTGTCTGCAACCCTTGCAAGGCAGTCTGCTTTTATGAGCCAGTAAGGATAGCCAGGGAATGCAAGGTCCCTTGACATGAATGAGAAAAATCCGAATAACTTGGTAAGGTCTGCGTTTTTTGCTTGCTCATCAAAAATCTCGCAAAAGAAGAGATATTTTGAGCTGTTGTTCATCCTTGCGACAAAGGCTTCTGCCCTGTGCATCTCTGAGAGCCTCTTTTCTTTTAGGCGGCAGAACCATATGCCTTTAGGAGCGTCCCTTGAGAGCGAGTCCAGCAGGCAGTCGCCTTTCTCATCCAGCTTTGTGCAGCTCTTCTGGATTGCGCAGACTAAAACACCCTTTTTTTTGGCTGTGCTGTATAGCTCGTCAAGATAGCATCTCTCGACGCTGTTCATGGCCTTTAGGTTTCCGTCAAGAACAACGATATCTGCATTGCCCAGCGACTCTTCAGCTGCCTCTTTTGCAACAGAGATCTCTGATAGCCTTCTTGCGATGTCAATCATCTTTGAGACCCTGAAGCGCTCTTTTGCTGCTGAATAGCTCTTGTGCAGGGAGTTTATTGAAAAGCTGTTGATGTTGATCATCCCTTTATCACCATAAAGCCTTGTTCTGTATGAGATCGCCATGCCTTCTCCCTCTTCATCAGAACGTGTTGATTCTGCCATGACATAGAACTCCTTTTTTATTGCCTTTATGCAACGGTTTTTCTTAACAACGATCCCTACAGCTCTTATTAATCCCACAGCAAGAGAGGGGGAATCTATTATGACCGCGCTTCCGCCGTCGACAAAACAGACACAGCTTTCTGACCCAACCTTTGTTATATGGATAAAACAGCTCTTTGCATCCTTTATCTTATCTATCTTTACACTACTTATTATGCCCTGCTCCTCTTTCTCATGCTCTATCTTATTTTCTTCTGCATGCTTTATCTTATTTTCTTCTGCATGCTCTGCAAGAGAGATTCTGCTTCTTCTGGTTGGCATACTGCCCTTTTCTTTTGCTCCCTCTTCCAGGCTGCCTTCTGATATTGGTCTGGCCCTTCCTGCCTTTATGTGCTCTATCATCTGTTTGAGTTCTTTTCTGTCCATAATCCTATGGTTGCCTGCATATTATATAAATGTTGCCAGTGTTGCCTGAGATGGCATGTGTTGCCTGAAATGATATCGGATATTTTTTTGTAGCTGAAATGATAACATAGGTTTTTCTGGCTGATTTTCAGTTAATTTTTTAAAGGGGCAGTTTCCTCTTTTGAGTTATGTCGTATGAGCTTATAATTACAGAAAAGCCCCAGGCAGCAAAAAAGCTGGCTGATGCTCTTTCAGATGGGATGCCTGTAAAGGAAAACATAAGCAGGGTTCCGTATTATAAATTGACACATTCTGGCAGGGATATAGTTATCGGCTGCGCAGTAGGCCATCTATTTACAGTTGCAGAGAAAAAGCCTGCTGTAAAATCAGGCGCTAAAGGCAAAAAAACAGGGAACGGCTGGACATATCCTGTGTTTGATGTCGAATGGGTGCAGTCCAGCAAGACAAGCAAGGCATCTGCCTTCACATCAAGATACGTCAATGCGTTAAAGAGCCTGAGCAAGGATGCAGACATATTCACTGTTGCGTGCGATTATGATATCGAAGGAGAAGTCATAGGGTACAATGTGATAAAGCACATCTGCAAGAGGGATGATGCAAAGAGGATGAAGTTTTCGACACTCACAAAAGCAGAGCTTCAGAGGTCATATGAGAATGCATCAAAGAATATTGACTGGGGCCAGGCAAAAGCAGGCCTTACCAGGCATGAGCTTGACTGGTATTACGGCATAAACCTCTCAAGGGCGCTTACGATTGCAGTCAAGAATGCAGGCTCTTTTAAGATTCTCTCATCAGGCAGGGTGCAGGGTCCTGCATTAAAGATTCTTGTCGAGAAGGAAAAGGAGATCCAGGCGTTCAAGCCTGTCCCTTTCTGGCAGATCGAGCTTAACGGCATTGCAGATGGGCAGCAGATAGCTGCTTGGCATAAAGAGGACAAGTTCTGGGACAAGGACAAGGCGGATTCTGTTATGGAGAATACAAAAGGTCATGACGGCAGAATATCTGATATTGAAAAGAAACAGTTCAACCAGAGCCCGCCATTTCCATTTGACCTTACCACGCTTCAGACAGAGGCTTATAGGTCGCTTAGGATCCAGCCAAAAAAGACACTTGAGCTTGCCCAGGAATTGTATATAGCAGGCCTGATCTCTTATCCAAGGACATCAAGCCAGCAGTTGCCTCCTGAGATAGGATATAAGGGGATTATCCAGAATATCTCTAAACAGGGCTTCTACAAGCCCTATGCAGAGAAGCTTCTCTTAAGGGATGCTCTTAAGCCGAACAACGGCCCAAAGACAGATCCTGCACACCCTGCTATTTACCCGACAGGGCAGATCACAGCGATATCCGGAGACAAGGCAAGGATATACGACCTTGTTGTAAGGAGGTTTCTTGCTGCGTTTGGCGACCCTTCTTTAAGGGAGACTGTAACTATCACTATAGATGTTAATTCAGAGAGATTTCTTGCTAAAGGAACCCGAACAATAGAGAAGGGATGGCATGAGTTCTATGGCTCGCATGTCATGATGGAAGAGCAGGAGATGCCAGGTGTAGAAAAAGGAAACACAGTCAATGTCGAAAAGATCATCCTGCATGCAAAAGAGACCCAGCCTCCGAAAAGATATACCCCTGCATCGATAATAAGAGAGCTTGAGAAGCGCAACCTAGGCACAAAGGCAACGCGCGCAGCGATTGTCGATGCGCTTTTTGACAGGGGTTATGTAAACGGGCTTTCTGTTGAGGCAACACCTCTTGGTATACGTACTGTTGATATCCTGTCAAAATATTCTCCTGAGATAATAGACGAGGAGCTCACAAAGTATTTTGAAGAGGAGATGGAAAAGATAAGGGAGGACAAAGCGACCCCAGAACAGGTGCTTTCAGAAGCAAGGGCAAAGCTTACAGATATCCTGGATAAGTTCAGGAAAAATGAGCTTGATATCGGAAAAGAGATGATAAAGGCGATATCTGAGACAAGGGATGAGATGAATTACATAGGCAAATGCTCAAAATGCGGTGGGAACCTCTCGATAACAAAGGGCAAGTTTGGCTATTTTGTTGCGTGCGATAACTATCCAAAATGCAAGAACACCTTCAATCTTCCGAACAACTGCCTGGTCAAGGGCACACAGGAGGTATGCAAACATTGCGGAAGCCCTGTTGTTATTGTGATACGAAAGGGCAAGAGGCCACAGAAGCTTTGCATAAACAACGACTGCCCGTCTAAAAAGAACAGCAACGCAGAGGTCAAGCAGGAGACAGATGAGATGGCAAACGGTGTTGTTGAAAAGGAATGCCCTAAGTGCGGGAATCCGCTGGTTCTGAGGAAGTCGATATACGGGACGTTCCTTGGCTGCAGCAAGTTCCCGAAATGCAAGTATACTGAGCGCATACCTGACGGACCTGTAAAAGAGGATTTTACAGAAGGCAAGACAAAATAACTTTTTTCAAAATAATTTTTTAAATCTTAGCTTGCAGTTAAACTCTGCTAACTGGTTGTTCTGTCTTAATATGTCTTTCTTATTCAG
>JAFGRM010000070.1 GCA_016935125.1 Candidatus Woesearchaeota archaeon | reverse complement strand
TGGTCTTATTCTACAATAATTCTACAATATATTTGGATTGTGCTTATTCAACTATAATTTAAATGCAGCTTATTTTACGATATATTTAAATGCCGCTTATTCTACGATATATTTAAATATTCCCTGCTGATGCCATTCTTTATAATTTATAAGAAACAATAATTTATAAAACAATAATTGAGCTAAAAGAGTAGAGAGTCAATCTTTATGGGATTGACATATAAAAATATGATATTTAGAAATTGATATGTGAAGAATTGATATGTGACGAGTTGATCTTTATGCAGGATAATACGCCAAATATGCCGAGAAATTATGCCTTTTCAGAAGTTGAACCTAAAATACTTAACTATTGGGAAGAGCATTCAATCTATAAGAAGGCTAAGGATAAGAATTCAGGAAAAAAGAGGTTCTATTTTCTTGATGGGCCGCCTTATACATCTGGCCGGGTCCATATCGGAACTGCCTGGAACAAGTCGCTAAAGGATATAGTCCTCAGATACAAGCGCATGAGAGGGTATGATGTATGGGATAGGGCAGGCTATGACATGCATGGCATGCCCACAGAGCAGGCCACTATGAAGGAGCTTAAGATAGGGCACAAAGACGAGATAGTCAAGATGGGCGTTGAGAAGTTTGTCAAGGCCTGTAGGGATCTTTCAATAAGGAACATGAACCTTATGACAAGGGATTTTAAGAGGCTTGGTGTATGGATGGATTTCTCAGACCCTTATATGCCTGTAACAAAGGAGTATATAGAAGGGGAGTGGTGGCTCATAAAAAAGGCGCATGAGAACAACAGGCTCTATGAGGGCGAGAAGACCATGACCTGGTGCGCAAACTGCGGGACCTCGCTTGCCAAACACGAGCTAGAATACCATAATGTCAAGGATGATTCTATCTTCCTGAAGTTTAGGGTTGAGGGGAAGAAGGATGAATACCTTATAATATGGACAACAACACCATGGACCATTCCATTCAACCTGGGTGTTATGGTCAACCCTGAACTTGATTATATAAAGGCAAAAGTCGGTGATGAGATATGGGTCGTTGCAAAATGGCTTGCAGGAGGCCTTATACATTTTGTCGCGAACAGGAGTTTTGAGGTTCTAGAGGAATTCAAAGGGGAAGCGCTTAATGGCATAAGATATGTGCACCCGCTAGAGGATGAGCTTAAGGGCAAGTTCAGTGAGCTGAGGAAGAGGTCTGAAAAGATACACACTGTTGTTCTAAGCAGCGAGTATGTGAACCTCAGCGCAGGCTCTGGGCTCGTGCATATGGCTCCTGGATGCGGGCCTGAAGACTATGAGGTAGGGCATAGGGAGGGCATCCCGCCGTTCAATGAGCTCTCTGAGTCAGGCGTCTTTGGAAGCGACATGGGCGTCTTCTCAGGCTGGAGGGCAAAAACAGACGACAAGATGTTTATAGAATACTTTGATAAGAAAGGCGTTCTTATCGCATCGACCCCTGTTGAGCATGATTATGCACACTGCTGGAGGTGCAAGAAGCCGGTTGTCTTCAGGACCACAACACAATGGTTCTTCAGGATTGAAGACCTAAAAGAGAAGATGCGCACGCTGAACAAGAAGATATACTGGGTTCCTGATTCTGCTGGCTCAAGGAACTTTGACTCATGGCTCGATAACCTGAGGGACAACGGAATAACCAGGCAGAGGTTCTGGGGAACTCCGCTTCCTGTATGGAAATGCGACAGCTGCGGAGCTTATGATGTGATAGGCTCGCTCTCTGAGCTCGAGAAAAAGGCAGGGAAGCTGCCTTCTGACCTCCATAAGCCATGGATAGATGAAGTCAGCTACAGATGCAGCTGCGGCAGCGAAAAGAAGAGGATAGCTGATATACTCGATGTCTGGATCGATGCAGGTTCAGCGTCATGGAACTGCCTAAATTTCCCGCAGAAAGAAGAGCTGTTTAAGGAGATGTTCCCTGCGGATTTCATACTTGAAGGGATCGACCAGATAAGGGGATGGTTCAACCTGCTCTTTGTCGCATCGATGGTCTCTATGCAAAAGCCATCTTTTAAGTCTGTCTACATGCACGGCTTTGTCCAGGACTCTCAGGGAAGGAAGATGTCAAAGAGCCTTGGGAACTATATCCTTCCTGAAGAGGTCATAGGGAAATACGGGGCAGATACCTTGAGGTATTACATGGTCAGCGGTACAAACCCAGGTGTTGACATAAACTATAATTTTGATGATATGAAGATCAAGCATAAGAATCTGGGAGTCTTGTGGAACCTTGCTAAGTTTATGATTGACCTTTCAGCCACAAACAGGATCAGGCCAAAAGATCCCAATCCAGAGGATTTCTCATTAGAGGAGAGGTATATAATATCAAAGATGAACTCGCTTGTAAAAAAGCAGACTGAGATCCTTGACAGCTATCTCCTGAACCAGGCGCCTGATCTGCCTGAGGAGCTTTACCTGGAACTCTCCAGGACATATATCCAGCTTGTCAGGGAGAAGTCATCAGTTGGGACTGACAAGGAAAAACAGCTTGTCTTAGATGTGATATTCAGGGTGTTTTTCAATGCCCTGAGGATATTCTCACCAGTCTGCCCTATGATAACTGAAGAGATATACCTGAACTTAAAGGAGCATTTTGGCCTAAAAGAAGAGAGCATACATCTTATGCAGTGGCCTGAATATGACGAGAAGATGATCGATAAGGGCTTAGAGTCTGACTTTGAGGTTGCAAAGGATTCTATCCAGACAATACTTTCAGGCAGGGAAAAGGTCCAGCTCGGCCAGAGATGGCCACTTCTTGAGGTAATATTCCTGCCGGCAAGCCCGGACATCAGGAAGTCGATTAAGGCAACAGCTGACATAATCAGGATTCAGACAAATGTAAAGAGGATCTCTGTTGCAGATAAACAGCCTGCTGCTTCAGATGACCTTGTCGAGTTCGAGTTCAGGCATGGAAAGGTCTGGCTGAACAGGGCAAGGACTGCTGAGCTTGATAACGAGGGCTATTCCAGGGAGATCATGAGGCGCATCCAGGTCATGAGACGGAAAGCCGGGCTAAGAAAGGAAGATAGCATAAGGTTGAGCATATGCGCAGAAAAGGATCTTGCAGAGGGCATCTCTGCCTGGAAAGAGGATATCAAGGCAAAGGTTGGGGCAGATGAGCTCCTGCTGGAGTCTTCAGATGTTGGCCCAGAAAAAATGTTCAGCACGTCATCAGAAGAGAAGATCAAGGGAAAAAAGATAGTCCTTTCTTTTGAAAGGCTGGAGTAGATAACAGCTGTCCTGTTTATCATATGCTGTATAATATTATCATATTAATATTATCATATGCGGTATAATATTATCCTTTTTCTGCAGGGATAGTCAGTATCTTGGAGTAGATGGGCCCTGATTGCGTAAGTGTGCTCTTGTAAAGGCTGATTGAATCAACAGCAAAGACATGCTTGTCTGTTTTTAGCTGCATGATCTTGTTGATAGCATCGCTGCCAAGCTCTTTTTTGACCCTTGCAAGAGTGATATGCGGGCAGAATCGCTTGTCCTGTCTTGCTACAAGGCCTCTTATCCTGTCATCTACCATCTCCTTTAGCCTTTTTAGCTTATCATCAGGCTCAATTCCGATAAATATCACTCTTGGGTTCTTGTTGTCTGGAAAAAACCCTATCCCTGCGCTGTTTGCAGCAAAGCCTTTGAACCTAAGGCATGATAGCCTTTTTTTTATGATTGGAACCTTCTCTTCATCTAGCTCGCCAAGAAACCTCAATGTAATATGATGTCCTGTTGCAGGCCTTAATCCCTGTCCTGATAAGGCCATCTCTGACTGGAGCATGGTAAGGTATTGTGATGTTTTGCTGTCAGGTTCAAATGCGATAAAGAGTCTCATGTAGAATTATTATGTTTCTCTTTAGAATATAAAATTATCCAAAAATTATAAAAAAATGAAAATACAGGTTTAATCCTTTTTCTCTTCAGACTCATCTGCTTCGTCTTCGTCCTCTTCAGCAGGCTCTTCTTCAGACTCGTCAGCTTCGTCCTCTTCAGACTCATCTGCTTCGTCTTCGTCCTCTTCAGCAGGCTCTTTATCCTCTTCAGAATCGTCGTCATCATCTTCGCCGAAGTCTTCGCTGTCGTTCTTCATCTCTTCTTCGCTTATCTCTGGCTCTTCTTCAGCGCTCGCAGCTACATCATCTGAGCTTGAATCTCCAGTTGAGCCGGTGCTGCTTCCTATAACCTCTGCAAAACCTACTTTTCTAAGGACCTTGTTGACTTTTATCTTGACTTCATCCCCTTCGTTTACATTTGGGACAAACAATACAAACCCGTCCTTCTTGGCGATACCATCGCCTTTTTCACCGACTGCTTCAATCTTTACGTCTAATTCATCGCCAACTTTTACTGGCGCAAACCTTTGAGGTCCGAATCCATGACCTCCCCTATCGTTTCCGTACATTTACTTACACCTTCCAATTTACTCTATTTCAATCTTTGCACATATAGTGCAACACAATATGATGTTTTTTAATGCAGGTTTATAAATTTTTTGTTAAAATCAACAAAGAGAAACTAAAAAATAATGGCCAGTTACATGTCTTTTAGGCCCTGTTCAGTGATGAAGAATGTGCATTCGCCATCAGGCAGGTTTGGTGAGTCGATAAGCTTTGCGACCCTTGAGCCTTTCTTGCCTTTTCTCATGTAGATCCTGAATGTTGATGCGTGTGCGACAATGTGGCCACCTATTGCTGTTGTAGGATCGCCGAAGAACTGGTCAGGCTTAGCCATCACCTGGTTTGTCACATAGACGCATATGTTGTATGTGTCAGCAAGCTTGAGCAGCGTGTGCATATGCTTATTGAGCTTCTGCTGCCTTTCAGCGAGAGTGCCTCGCCCGATGAATTCAGCCCTGAAATGGGCTGTCAAGGAATCTATGATGATAATCTTGACATTTAGGCCCTTGTCCTTTATGAGCTCTTCTATCTTGTCTGCAAGAAGCATCTGGTGGTCTGAATTATATGCCCTTGCCACTTTTATGTTCTTTAGGATCCTGTCTGGGTCAAGCCCAGCACCTAGCGCGAACTGCTTTATCCTTTCAGGCCTGAACGTGTTTTCAGTGTCGATGAAGACAGCGACAGGATCATTCTCGCCTTTCATCTTGTTTATGTTGACAGACATGAGGTGTGCGATCTGTGTCTTCCCGCCACCAAACTCAGAGAATATCTCAACGATTGCGCCAGTCTCAAACCCGCCGCCCATAAGCGCATCAAATGCAGTGCTGCCCGTGGGTATCTTTTCGATTTTCTCTCTGCGCTTGAGTATCTCATCACCACTTTCAAATCCCATATCAAGTGCATTCCTTGACATGTTAATCATCTTTCTTGCTGCTGCCTCAGTGACACCTGCTGCGTCCACGAGCTCACCAGGGCTTGCGACCGCAATAGACATGAGGTCTCCGAAGCCGACAGCAGAGAGCTTTTCTGCTGTTGCAGCACCAACACCTGGAAGGTCTATTACTGTCTGCGGTTTTTTTATCCTTGGCTGCTTCTCAGTCCTGCTGGCTGCCCTTGCTTTTTTTTCATCCTCATTTTTCTCATCTTCAATTGGGCTTTCAGGGCAGGCATTATCATCTATTGTCTCTGTTTCATACCCTTCCTGTGTTTTGCCTGTCTCTTCCATCTCAATCATCTGTTCTTTTGCCATCATCTGGTATCACCTCGGTTATTAAAATTTTATCATCTGGAATTTATCATCATTCTCTTTGCATATAACTTTTCAGGATTTTATATGGCTTTGTGAGCGTATTACGAATCTGTTCTAAAAAAAATAAAAAATCTTCCAGCTCTGCTGGAAGATAAAAGATTGGTTGGGGGTAAGTGGTCTCTATATTTCGTCACCTGCGAATATCTTGCTAGGTGTTTTGCTTGGTATCTTGCTTGCTGTCTTGCTCGTTTGCTGTCTTGCGCATATCTTTGCAGATGCCAAAGACTGCCGCGCAGATCTGCTCGCGAACATTCACGAGCTTTCAGCAGCGTTGTTAAGAACAAGATACTCATATGCCTTTGTTGCTACAAGAGCTGCTCTGGGCAGGTCATTGAGACGCATTGAGCTGGTGTTCTGCCATGAGCCTTTCTTGTCCTTGTAGCCCCTCTCAATAGATATTGTGCTGAACTTATATGCAGTCCCATCTTTTGAGAGCGCCTCATTCTGCCAGATCGTGGCAATTACAGGCCCTGCCCTGAATTTCTTGTGCGGCAAAGTGCTTTTGCCTTTCATATTCTCATTTATGTCCTCTTCTGTTTCATATCTGTTTTCCATTTCAATTACCTCCTTGCTTTTCGCATTTTATTTCAACCTGGCTTCATGCCATGCACATTCGTGCTATGGAGTCATAAGCCCGGCGGAAGCGTGATTTGAATTTGATTAAAATTTGATTAATATACCCTGCTGCTTGCTGAGGGGTTTTTGATTGCAGCAAAGATTTGATGCAGCAAAAATTGGAATACTCTATTATGTGCCGGGATGATTTAAATACCTCACAGGATGATGTCCAGTGACCAGTGATCACCCATTATCAATCCAGAGGATGCATCTGCATCCTGGCTTTGGTCAGATACTATATAGAAGATGCACGTGCATATATGAGCAGGTTAGATATTATCTAGAGGATGCATCTGCATCCTGGCTTTGGTCGGATATTAGATAGAATAATTATATGGTGTATATGGAATTGGGAGATTAGAATCTGCAGTTATTGTTTCAGCTGTTGTATATTATGATGTTGCCTCTTCCTTTCTTTATCTTCTTAATGATCCCTTTTGACTCGAATTCAGATATGACCAGTGATATCTTGGCTTCAGAATCAGGAAGCTGTTTTCTTATCTCCTTTTGCGTGATCCTCTTTTCCTTTTTTAGGATGTTTAGGACTGCCTGTGCAACAGGGTCGCGGAACTCTTCATCCAGCTTTTCCTGTTCTATATCCTCACTACCCCCATCCTCTTTTATGATGTCATCAGTGTCTATCTCTGTCTCTTCATATTGTATTATCTCATTGCCGCTAATAAGGTGGTTATCGTCCTTGTGCTTATCAGGCTTATCAGCTGCTGGCCTCTTGGCTTTCTCTTTTCTTGTGCTGTTCTTCTTTTTCTGCTTCTTTTTTCTTGCTTTTTTGTCCTTTAATTCTTTTAGCTCATTCTTCTTCTTTTCTAGCATCCTTTTATTATAGACCCTCCAGGCTATATATGCACTGATCCCAACCAACAGTATTATCGCAGCTATATCTGTGTACCTGAACAGGACACTGTAATTGATCCCAGGAAATTTCTCTGGCTCTATGCTTGTGATGCTTGTGTCTCCTGGCTCAACAGGCGCAAGTATAAGGTCAAACACGAAGTTTCCTTCATCTTTTACATGGATCTCCTCATCAGCCCCAAGAATATCTGTTGTGTCGTCAAACGTCCTTGCAGTGAGAGTATATGTTCCAGGCGGAAGCTCAAAGTAATATGTGTGGTTCTTGACAATGTATCTTTGCACAGGCTCTGAATCGACAAAGACTATGACCTCGTCGATCTTTTCCAGCTTGAAGTCATAGACCTCTCCGCTGATCAGTGCACCTGATGCAAAGTCTACAGCCATCAACTCTATAGCTATTGCAAGCAGGAGTAATATGATTGGTCTTTTATCTGGCATCTGCACCGAATATTCGCCCAATCTTTAAATATTTTTTGTATTTCAAATAAGGCTTTATAATGCTTTTGAAGCAAAAATAACTATTTTTAATTGTTCTTTTAACAAAAAAAGTTTTTATAAAGTTTTGTAAAGTTTTATAACCCTTATTTTAGCTTATCTTGAATTTTGGGATAAAGAATCTTTTTAAATAACTTCAACTATAATATCTTTTAGCCTGGTAAAATTATCAGGCTATAGGCCAAACGAGAAAAAGAACTTTAATAGATTTTTGTTGTGCTCTTGCAGCACGAATTTTTGAATTTTTTATTTTTATTTTTAGGGGTGGGATATTTAGTTTTTTAAGCAAGGATTGAAGCTTTTATGAGTTTTTGTAATCTCAAATCTCAGTCCCACTTTGTTTTTCTTCCATTCTCATGCTTACCTGCTTTTGTGCTCATCTGGCTTCTTATGTTATCTTCTTATGCTCATTTATCTTCTTATGTTATCTTCTTATGCTAATTTATCTTCTTATGCTCATCTGGCTATGCTCATATCTTCTTATGCTCATCTGGCTTCTTATGTTATCTTCTTATGCTTATTTATCTTCTTATGCTCATCTGGTTATGCTCATATCTTCTTATGCTCATCTGGCTTCTTATGCTTATCCTGCTTTTGGAAAGATTTATATATTAGGCGTATCATAATTTTCTATTGTTTAGTCATTAAAATGATTATCAAACCATATGATAAATGATACAGAGAGGAAAACATAGATGAAGAAGAACAGGTTGGTGCTGGTATTTTGCTTGGTTCTGGTATTTGCCATTGGGTCAACTTCAGTTCTGGGTGCAGTTGATAATGTCTTAGAGCCTATATTTGATGCTCTTGAATCTTTTCATTTTGCAGAGAACTATGACAGGTACCATCTTGTGATTGATTTCATACTCTATCTTATAATCTTTATCGGAATAGCTAAAAAGACAATGGGTGAGAAGCTTGGGGCAGGCGCAGCTGGTGCGCTTGGTGTCATCCTTGCTCTTTCACTCAGCTTCTTTGAGTACAACCGCGGCTACTCTATAATGGACTTTGGGGTCATTGCAGCAATAATCGTGACACTGTTTGTCGCGTTCTTCATATACAAGATGATATCCTCAACAGGTGCAGGCACCCTGAGCGCTGCTGCATGGGCATTTGTCATAATGTTTATCCTTTTGCAGGGCACAGCAGAGGGGATATTTAATATGCTTGAAGAGGACTATCCTCTGCTCTACGGCATTATCTCATTGATGTTTGCTATTGCGCTAGTAAAGGCAATAATGAGCATATTCGGGCTGTTCAGCGGAAGCGGTGGCGGCCTTTTTAAGAACTGGGGCTCAGGCGGCAAAAGCAGTGGAGGAGGAGGCGGCAGCGGCAATTCAAATGTCAACCTCAACCCGCTTGAAAAAAAGATCGATGGCCTGCAGAAGGTTGTCAACAATATGCAGGGCAAGATGAATGAGGGATTTGAAGAAGTCAGTGATGAAGTCGGTAAAGTGAAAAAGATTGCTGAGAACATTGAAGCCTTGTGTAAACAAATCATATCACATTTAGACAGATTTAAGGACTTCTTTGAGAAATCCTGTAATATATTTGAAGAATATGAAAAGAGGTTTGAAAGTTTTTTTAAGGAGATAACTCAAGCTCTTCAAACTATTAATACCAAACAAGGAGCGAATGATATGAAGATTCAAGCGCGATTCGATGCTCTGACACAGATTGTTAGTAAGAATCAGGCTTTTCTGCTTGAGGTAAAGAATAGTCTACACTCATTAGCTTCAAATGTAAATCAGGGGTTTAAAGATATTGGTGATTTTTTTAATACGATTACTGGAAAAATAAATCAAGCAGAACCTGTGATGAAAGAATACAAAAGTAAAATAGATGATCTTATCAAATCATTTAATGGTTTTAATACAAGGCTGGATAGTATTGAAAAAGATATAGAAACGATTAATAAAAAAGAGGAAGAGTCTAAAGAGGCTCATGCTAATATTATAACTGAAATTAATAATGGCTATAAAACTATATCCGAAAGATTGAAAAATGCCAATGATGATATCCTGAATCTGGGAAAGCTTGGGGAAAAGATAGAAGAAGATTTTATCAAGAAACTCGAATCTGTCAAGGAAAATATCAAAACTAGTATCAAGCAGAATGCAGGGCAGAATAGAAATATGATTCTGGGTGAGATTGATAAGTTGTTTACATCTATAGAAAAGATTCAAAATAATCCTAAGGTCATTAATCCTAAGGTCATTATAGACCATATAGAAATATCCACTACTATTCTGCAAAGTGATAAGCTTCTGTATAAGACAATGAAAGAATCCGCAGAGCTTTTGGAAAAATGGAAAGAGACAACAAAGGATGCAAAATCAATGATCCAGTTCCATGAAAAGCTTATTGAAGAAGATGAAGATAAGATTAAAAAGTTAAGTGAAGTCGAAAAGGGTCTAGGAGATATAATGAATAAGATTGAAGCCAGGCTTAAAGAGGTCCTTGAAGCTTTGTCCTGAATGCTTTATGATAAATGCCTATAGACAATATTGCTGTCAAAAGAGATGGTTTTTCTGATATTCTGATATCTGATATTTTGATATAATGTTTTAAATATTATAAACTTTTAAATATATCTCCTTATTATCTATTCTCTATTTTTAGGAGATGGTGGTTTGTTTAGGAGATGGTGGTTTGGTTATAAGATGCCGCAGACAATAGGTAAAAAACACCAGTATATACTGTTCACGCTGGGCAGGCTGTATTCTGAGCTAAACAGCAGGCTTAAGGACAGGCATCTTAGGATAGCTATCCCTAAGTATGTATTTATCGAGCTTGTGCAGAAGGCTAATATAACCGAGAAAAAGGCAAGGGCGCTATACAGGAACCTTGAGACGCTTGAGAAGAAAAAGCTGATATCATACAAGAACAGCTGCCTTGCATTGACAGACAAGGGAGACAGGCTTTATCTTAAGATACGTAAAGAGCACGAGCCCTTTATCCGGCTTTCTGAGATACTCAATGATTCTGACCTTATGAGATATTCAAGAAAATCCCAGACAGTGTTCAGGTTTGAAGAATAGTTTAAGCTTTTTTTCTTAAGAGCAGTGGCCTTGATTTCTGGATTGCAGACCTGTTGCTTAATTGCAGCCAACAGGCTTAATATGGAACTTGGTTTATCGCTTTTTGAAGATACCAAAAGCTTTTAATAATACCTCGTCTTGGTCAGTCAGATGGGTCAGGGCACAGGTTGCAGGGTCAGTATGCTGGGGATAGCAGTTTTGTTGATATCTATTATATCAGCTTTTGCCTGCCCTGTTTCTGCAGATATGTCAGGGCATATGACGCTTCTTGCAACAACTGAGAGTGATGACAAGGTAGGAAGCACTGCTGACCTCTATCTTGAGATCAGGCCAGGGCAGGATCGGCTCTATATAGACACCTTCCCGCTCACAAAGCTTGACACACAGATATCGACCAGGTTTGCAAAAGAGATCGCGTGCGATTACTTCGATGTGGACTGCTCAGGCTATGATTTCTTCTATACCCTGCGTTCAGAGTCAGTCATAATCGGCGGCCCGAGCGCTGGTGCTGCGATAACAATGCTTACTATGGCGCTTCTTATGGACTGGGAGCTCGACGAGAGGGTTGCAGTGACAGGCACGATAAACTCCGGTGGCTTTATAGGGAACATAGGCGGGATCGAGGATAAGATAAGGGCTGCTGAGAAGGCAGGGATAACAAAGGTCCTTATCCCAAAGGGCGATGCAGTGAGAAGTGTTCTTGAGCTTGATGATGGGAACAAAAGCCTTAACATCTCAGGACATATAGAGAACAACACTGCTGTTGCTCTGGAGCTGGGAATAGAGCTTGTTGAGGTCGCAAGCATTGATGAGGTGGTCTCAGAATTCACAGGGGTCATTCTTGAGAAGGGCAATATAACAATCTCCCCTTCAGAGGCATACACTGATCAGATGAGGAAGATCAATGATGCGCTCTGCAACAGGGCAGAGGAGATCAAGGGCACGCTGGATCATTATGAAGGCAAGAATAACAGCCTTTATGCTACAGCAGAAGAGATGCTGGACCTTGCAGGGAATGCAACGCATGAGGGCTCGTTCTATTCGTCTGCGAGCTTCTGCTTTCGGGCAGACATCCTTCTTAGGGAGCTGAGCATCCTGGATTGCGGCTATGACCCAGAAGAGATTGTGGATAGGATCTCTGCTGAAGAGACCAGCATATCTGATACACTGGATGCCATCAAAAAAAAGCCTGCTGAAACAATCATTGACATACAGGCCAAGATAATTGTCATCGACAGGCTGATCGAGGCAGAGGAGTACCTGAAAGATGCATATGATGCGCTTGATGCGAATAACACTAACCTTTCTGTATCAAAGCTTGCATATGCGCTTGAGAGGCATAACAGCGCAAAGGAATGGTCATCTTTTATGGGCACAGGGGCAAGGCTTTACCTTGTTGACAATGAGTCCATAAGGGAGTCATGCATAAAAAAGCTTTCTGAAGCAGAGGAGAGGTTCCAGTTCGCGCGCCTCTATGTCCCATCAGCGCTTGATGATACACGTAAAGAGCTTGACTATGGCTATCAGGACATGGACAACGGCGACTATGAGCTCTGCCTTTTTAAGGCGAGCAAGGCAAAAGCTGATGCAGACGCGATCCTTTCCCTTGTCAACATAGATGACGGCCAGCTGGATGAGTTCCTCGATATCAAGCTGTCCTTGATCGAGAGGGCGATTGCAGACGAGCAGGAGAAGGGGAGCTTTCCTATACTTGGCTACAGCTATTATGAATACACAAAGAGCCTGAGGGGACCAGACATCTATTCTGCGCATATATTCTCTGAATACGCGCTTGAGCTGAGCAAGCTGGGTATGTATTTCAGGGAGAATGAGAAACTAAAGAGCAGCAGTGCAGTGAGCCTGAACAGGTTGAATGCAACAGGAATCAAAGGGTTCTTTAAGGCTTACATGGAAAACCTTGTTCGCTACAACCAGCTTGTGACATTCTTTTTAGGTGCAGCATCCGGCGTCCTTATAGTGCTTCTTTTGCTGGCCTGCAGGGGAAGGGCTGATGATTCAGACTGCCTGAGGATCCGGATCAAGAAAAAGAGGCCATGATCATTGATAGGTCCCATAATAAGATAGATGTTGCTGATTCTGGGATAATGATACTCTGTACTTCAGTGCGAAGTAAATTCGACAGAAGGGTGTGTAACTGTCCAATTGACAATGGGGTTCTGTTCAATCAAAAAAGGCAGCCAGAACAAACTACAAAAAGGATATTTTAAAAAGACAATATTTAAATAGTATCTTTATCGTTATGTTTAAAGAGGTGAATATCATGAAAAAAATAATCATAATGTTTTTTTTAATGACCATACTTAGTTTTTCTGTTTCTGCTGAAACTATTGATCTTTCAGGAGTAGATCCTATAATTGACGATTACAATTCTGGTTCGATCGATATCGCTCAATTTGTCGTTTATGTAAATAGTTACTTGAAAGAGCAATATCAAGAATTGGAAAAGGAAGGGCATTTTGAAGGCTTTAATGCGAATGATATAAAGCAGATGTTTGGTGGTGTAGGTGAAGACAGTTATGTTATGAAAGAAACAAAAGATTTTGGAGTCATGTTCGGTTCATACAAAGGCAATGAAGGTTATAGTATCGTGTGGGGTTTGCCTCCAAGCCAAAAAGCAATAGATAAAGCGATTTCTGAAGCAGAGCAAAGCTATGCTAATAGTATTATCCAAGAAGAACAAAGCAAGATTGATATTTCAGAAGAGACCGAAGAGATTGAAAGATTAGAAAGTGAAAAGGAAAGAATATTGCAAACTATAAGCGATAAAGAAGATGAAGAAATAGTCGCAAACCTGAAAGATGAATTAAATAATATTAATGAACAAATAGCTGCAGTGAATGTTCGATTGGATGATAAGCAAGACATCCTTGACGGAAATGTTCCAGTTGATTTTGGGGATCTTGATATAGAATCGGTTATCTGTGAAGCGAGATATAAAGAAGAGATAAAGATAAGAAAACTTCTTGAAGAAGCTATGCCTGATTTTCCTGGATGGTATTTTGGAGAATTTAAGAAGGGTGTAGATAATTATTTCTCAATTGCATCAGGACACCAATACCTAATGCATGTGATTGATTCCAATCTTGGGGCTATTAGAGATGGATGTGTGAAAAACAAAGAAGGCTATGGCTCTATAGATATAGACCATGAAACTGATTCAGAGAGATTTAAGGTATGGCAAGAAGGTGATGAGACCTTTTATGAGTTTTATTTTATGCCTTCTAAAGATATGATGAAAAAGATATTAGAAACTAAGATTACTGATCCGACAGCAAGCAGTTCAGGGTATTCAACAGGCAATCAGGATGCACGGATGGAAAAGATAAAGAAACTTGCTGATAAGTATGGAGGAAGTTTTGATGCAATCGTAAAGATAGTAGATAGCAATGGGAATAATATATTATATAAGCATGTTACGATTAATCCTGAGGTAATAATCGCTTCAAAAACAGTTTCAGAAAATCCAGAAGATATTGATGTGTCTTTGGAAATAGATTACGATAGAATGTATGATTATATGGAGTATATCTCAAAAGATGTCCAGGGAACAAAACCTATAAATGCGGATTGGAATAAGAATTCTAAGAGTGGGAACGTCGGGCATGTTTTCGGCATATTGTCCAAAGGATTTGGTATGTGGATTAACGGCGTAAAAGTCAAACCCGTATCTGAAGCGCCTGGATTAATACTTAACTTGAAATTAATCACTGAAGCATTTAGTGATTAAACTTTTATTTTTTATTGGCTAGCGTAGCTAGCCCTAGCCCTTAGGTCTAATACCCCCTGCTTTAGTTACAAGCCTGCCTGTAAGCCATGAACTTTAGTGACTATATGGTTTTATGATTCTTAATTTTTGTTAAATGAAATTGAAACTTTGCCCCTTGACGAAAATTTTTTATATTCATTAAATAATATGATAATTATATGGCTACAAGAAAAAATCCTACAGCTTTAATGAAAAAACGAGTTCAGGAAAGAGTTAAAAAAAAATTTGGAAGAGTTGTTTGTGAACATTGTGGTAAGAAACCAAGAGGGATAACTTTAAAATATGCACATAAAAATAGAAGAAATTATGAAACTACTTCAACCAATCTTTTATTATTATGTGGTCATTGTCACGAAAAATATGATAAAAAGGTTACAGTTAGAGTTCATCGAGGATTATTTAGCAATAGAGTAACTAGAGTAAAAAAGAAAAAACCTAAACCCAAGGTTAAAAAACAAAAAGTTGGAGAAATTATTGTTAAAAAATTAAAGGATAGCTTGGGTAAATTAAGATCATATAAAGTAAAAAAATTGGCTAAAGGTAAATACAAAAAAACACTTGTTAGACCAAAGAAAAAAGTCACAAAAAGAAATTCAGGTTTTGGTTGGTTCTAAGACTGGGCAAAGTTTCAACTCAAGGGGACGTTGCACTTTCGCCTTCGGCTCACCCTCATTTAACAGCGCGATGTTATACAAATGTTTGTTATACAAGCTACAGGCTTACTGGATTGAAAACTTTTGTTTTCAATAAGCCCCTGTCTTGGTTGGGAATTAGCCAGGGTGGTGAGTTTTCGTTATTTTGTGATAAAAATCTTAAGATAGAGATAATAAAAACTTATCTTTGTATAGATATAGTAAAAACTTATCCTGAGATAAAAACCCTTGCAAACACCCACTTGCGCGGGTGTTTGCGCGGGAAAAAGAGGTGATTATGATTTATTATGGCAAAAAAAGGCTTATTATGCCTTATTTTTGTTTTTTAATGGTTTTTTGTGCCTATAAAACCGATCTGATACGATTTAAATCAGATTTTATTTCTACTCTCTAGTAGACAAAGAACTATATAAAGCTTTCGTTTTTTAAGTATCCTAAAGTAGTAACAGTATTATCTAAGGGTCATATTTTATCTCTTTTGTCTTTTTATAGGCTATCCCAAGCTCATCCAGAACAGACTGTATCCTCTGTTTTTCACTGCCTAAGCCTTTCCAGTCTAGAAGAATTAGATCTGGCTTTGGCATGGTTCTTTCTATCGCTTTTCCTATCATCTGCTTGTCAAGATGGCTGAGCATGTATTTAGGGCATATGTGGCCGACAGAGAGTTCAGTATTATCCTGTATCCTGTTGAAGCTGTTGCAGTAATGCGGGCCTCCTATACCAAACACAGCTCTTGCCTTTGGGTTAGCCACTGCTTCTTGCTCTGAAGATAGTCTTGACAGTGTTCTGCAGATTACTCTTGCTGCATTCTTATCCTTCCATTGCTCTTCTTTTGATCCTATCTCTATATATATGCAGGGCTTTTCGAGATATGGGCCGTGGTGAGTGCATTCAAGTGTCACCTCAAACCCAGCCAGGCCTGATCTTTCATGCTCCTGCTTTAGTATGAGGAATGTCTCTTTTAATAGTGCTGCAGGGCAGATGCAGAGCTCAGAGCTAATCCCACCCATACCTGCCTCTGCCCAGTTCCCAGGTGTGTGGCAGGAAAAGATCGGCCTGCAGTCGCTTCCCTGGTGGCGTGATGCAAATACAATGATATCAGAATCTATCTCTCTGTCTATCCTGTTGCAGTCAACTGAGTCTGTCTCGACAGTGTAAAGGCATGTCCTGCCCTTTTTTAAGACAGCGCTTCCATGAAAAATTGCCCCTGAATCAATGAATCCGAACTCATCCTGCAGGACCTCTTTTATGTTCATCCCTGCAATATCCTTTTTTGAGGCAATGATAGACAGTATCATGATGAGAAAAGAAAAAGACAATAATTAATAAAATTTTGTTAATGGCACTGTTTTCTAGTCATGCTGCTCGTAAATCCTGATAAGCACGATAGTCTGTGCAAGGATAGCCAGAACAACAATCAGGAGTATTTCAAGCATTGCTATATCCTGTGCTAAATATCCCATGCTGACTGACTGGACAAAGATCGCAATTGCAGATAATCCAAACAAGGCCATGAGGACACCTATTACCTTTTCGAGTATATGTGATTTGACGCGTGTTTTTGGTATTTTGAACACCTCCCCCTTTTTAGATAAATAATGTTATCTAATTTATTAGCTATCTTATATATATAATTTTCGGAATGTTTAATATATTAATCTGTTGGTCTTTTTTATGAGTGATTGATGTTTGATGCTCTTTAATCCCTTATCACTTCAGTTCTTTTAGCTCCTCGCTTGATGGTGTTATCGATACAATGGCTGCAATTGTCATTATAAGAAAGACCAGGCTGAATGAAAATCCTATAGAGAGGCCAAAGTCCTTGCCAAGGCCGCTGAATATCTCATTGAACCTGCCTGAAGCAGTATACACTGCTGAGATTATAAAGCCGATTATCCCGATTACCATTGTTGTTGGCTTCAATAGATCTTTGACCATACTTAAAGGAACCTGTATGTATATATATAAATACTTTTATTATCACTTTATGGTTTAGAATATACTCTTGATGGGGTTTAGAATATCATGTTGATGTCTATGACCTGTAATCTCTACGATGCTAACCCCATGCATTAGCGAGATCTTCAACAGAGCTGACAATAACAAAATATTTATATAGTGTTCTTAAGAATTAGAGTATAATGCCAGTTAGCCTTGATATGGATGAGCTGCACCTGAAATATAAGGGGATATTCAACTTAGGAGGTGTGCTTTCGATTGTCACTGACTGGCTTGAGACACGCGGTTATGAGGTAATTATAAAAAAGGTCAAGCACAAGACAAAGACATTTGGTTTTGAGGATGAATACGAGATAAGGGGATGGCGTGATGAGACAGATTACCATAGGATATATATTGACTTTTATATGCATATGTGGGACGCGAATGAGGTGGATGTATTGATCGAAGGGCAGAAAAAGCGGCTCATGAAAGCAAGGCTCTATATGTCTATCCAGGGCAAGATCGAGACAGACCCAAGCGGCAGGTTTGACACCTCGATGTTCTCAAAAGCGCTTAGGAAGTTCATGTACGACAAGGTGATCCACCATAAGTATGAGTCAGTATGGGGCGATAAGCTGCAGTATAAGATGCATGAGATATATGGACATATCAAGGAATATCTTGACATGCAGAGCAAGGGCATGTATTTCAAGAATATGTGGTGATCCTATTTGACAGAGAAAAGGGATGTTGTTGACAATCTGGAGCTCAGGTATGAGGGCATATTCAGCCTGGAAGAGCTCTATAAGCTGATTGACGACTGGCAGATCCAGATGGGCTATGACAGGCAGGAGATGAAGAATTTTGAGCAGGTCTTTGAGGCCGGGCGTGATATAGAGATAGAGCTTCAGCCATGGAAGAAGATAAACGAGAATGAAAAGATTATCATTAAAATCATAATACTGGTAAAGAAGATGAAAGACATCAAAGTCAAGATGGGTGATTCAGAGGTTAAGATGAACCAGGGCCAGGTCCAGGTCAGGTTTGCAGGCTTCCTTTTTACAGACTATTTCCATAAATGGGAGGGCAAGCCATATTTCTTCTTTTTAAAATCACTCTGGCACAGGTTTGTCTATTACCTGCCGACAGACAGGCACGAAAGCCTTGTGGCAGAAGAGGTGAACAAGCTCTACAGCAATGTCAAGGGCCATCTTAATCTTATGAGAAGGAGGGTCGGGTGAATATATATGTCAGAGAGAAGGATTATTGTTGACGGGACGACGCTCAGGTATGAGGGCATATTCAATTTCAACGAGCTCTACCTATTGATAGAGAACTGGGTAAGGCAGAAAGGTTATGATCAGAATGAGCTCAAGAACTTTGAGCAGATGCTTAAGGATGGGAGGGATATAGAGATTGAGATGTACCCATACAAGAAGACAACAGACTACCATAAGCTTATAATAAAGATTGTCATCATAGCAAAGAAGATGAAGGATGTTGTATTAAAGAAAGACGGCATCGATGTCAAGATGAATGATGGCCAGCTCCAGATAAAGTTCACTGGCTATCTTGTGACTGATTATGATAACAAATGGGAAGGCAAGCCCTTATACTGGTTCTTGAGATTGTTGTTTGACAAGTTCATCTACAGGGCTGAGACAACAAGGCAGACAAGGATCATAACAGACGAAATCGATAGCCTTTACAACTACCTGAGATCATACCTCAACATGGCAAGGAAGTAAGAACTTGCCGTATTTTTCTTCCTAAATCTGTTTGCGTAGAAAGATAAATCTGTTTGTTAATTAGGATAAATCCTGTTTGCGTAGAAAGATAAATCTGTTTGTTAAGTAAGATAAATCTTGTTTGCGTAGAAAGATAAATCTGTTTGTTAAGTAAGATAAATCTTGTTTGCGTAGAAAGATAAATCTTGTTTGTTAATTAGGATAAATCTTGTTTGCGTAGAAAGATAAATCTTGTTTGTTA
>JAFGRM010000069.1 GCA_016935125.1 Candidatus Woesearchaeota archaeon | reverse complement strand
GACGGCTGCACAGATTCAGCAGACTCAGGCTGCGGTGCAACTGAGACAAATTGTGTTGACGGCCTTGATAATGATTGCGACGGAAACCCAGACTGTGGTGATTTTGACTGTTATGGCGAAACTAACTGCATGGACTGTGGTGATAGGTCAAATTGTGCAGCGTGTATCGCAGATGGGATGTGCGACTGGTGCATAGGGGGTTCATGGGGGACAAGATGTGTTGACAGTTGCAAGACAGGATTTTTTTCGAATTGCTGGGGCGGTTCATGCTATAAGAATTCATGCCCTTAAAACCTTAATATGCCCATAGATAATGCTCATATATATAATCTGGTTTATTTGATTCAATATTTAATTTTAATGCAATATTTAATGCAAGCATAAGGATTTAATACAAGCGTGAAGCAGCAGGCATGAAGCATAAGATAGCACTTATATAACATAAAAGAAGGTATGTAGCATAAAAGATGGCACTTATACTAAAGAGAGGGTCATGCATAACAGATATGCGTAAAAGAAGGTCCCAATCAACAGTAGAGTTCATGATAGTGCTCTCTCTCTTATTGGTGTTCTTCTTGATATTCCTTGGAATTTTTGAGGCAAGAAGGGATGAGTTTGTCTTAAAGCCAGAGCAATATGCTGCTAAGGATGTTGCAGAGACCCTTGCTATTGCAATAAACGATGTCTATCTTGGCGGGAATAATGTCTCAAGAATGGTATATGTGCAGGATAGGATAGAGAGCGTGGATGATTTTTTATTGTTGGTCATTCCTGATGTAAGGGTAGTTGAGATAAGGTATAATGAAAGGCATTATTCTTTTCCTTTGCTAAGTTCAGATGTAACTTCTGCTGAAGTCAGCAGCGGATGGGTAAATGTTTCAAATAAGGAAGGCAGGATATATGTCCAGCAGTAAGGTTAAAATGGCAGTAAGGTTAATAAAATGCCAGGCAGCAGGAATAAAAAGACTACAAGATGCCAAACCGCAAGATTACGAAAATGTTAGACCCCAAAATTGCAAAAATGACCCTCACTAAGATTACAAAAAAAAGAAAGGCGCAAACACATTCAGTTGACATGGTGATATCGTTATCAATATTTATTGCTATCTTCCTTTCAATAGCAGGGGTCTGGGATCATATAAGGATGACTTTCGGCAATAATGAGGTAAGGGATGACCTTGAGTTGCTTTCACGGTATGCTGTTGACTCGTTGGTGCTTACTTCTGGAAATCCCCAAGGCTGGTACAACTTTACTGAGATCAATAGGACATCAGTCTTAGGGATTGGGCTTGCATCTCCTTACTATGGGATAATAAGCAATAAGAAATTGTCTGCTTTTATATCGCATAATGGCTCTTCTTATGAAGAATACAAGGAGATATTTGGGATGAAAGGCCCGGGATATGAATTCAGGATAAATATCAGCTATTATGATGCTGACTTTAGTTATGTTGGTTCTGATATAGTAGGTTATACCGGAGAATGCAGTTCTGTTGTTAGGATAGATAGGGTGTTGAAATTGGACAAGGAAGGTTTTGTTGCTTTAGAGTTTAATGGGTGCATAAGAATATGAAAAAGATGCAAATGGGAAAAAGGCATATCAATAATACCAATTGTGTTAATAAAATCAACAATACCAATAAAATCAATACTCTTAATAATCTCAATAACAATAGCAGCTTTGATAGTTGTTTAAAGGCAGAGAGCTTAAGGCTTGGTAGTTCAGCTGTTGTCTGCTTAAAGGTTGCTTGTTCAAATCTTATTGGATCAAGGTTTAAGAGACTTAAGAACAGGGGCATGCTCTTTTCGATCGATGCGATGATTGCTGCAATGGTTGCAATCATCATGATATTGGCTATAAATTCCATCTCATCCAACGCAGTAAGGCCCAGCTACAGTGAACTGAACTTGTACCATATTGCAGCAGATTCCCTTGTCGTGCTGAAGGCAAATGAAGAGTTTTCAGGGGTTCTAACTTCAAGCTCAACTGAAAGGATACATTCTTTCATGAACAATATAATGCCAGAGAATGTCTGCTCTTATGTCAGGATATACAACAAGCTAGGTTATCAGATGATAAGCAGGACAAAGAATGGCTGCCCTGTAAAGATACCTGAAAAGAGCGTCCTTCTAAGCTCGCCGTTCATATACAATAACAATATCTTTATTGCAGAGATGGTGGTATGGTACAAATGATTAAAAAAAAAGGTTTGCTGTTCACAGCATTGACCTTGATGATACTCGGTGCTTTATTGGTTGCGACAATGGCCTTTGTCAATCGCTCAGAAAAGGTCGAAGAAAGGTTTAATGGAGGGGTAAGCGTTTTTAAGATCAATAAGCTGATGTCTGACCTCGCGCAGGATTATTGCAGGATATTTAATATTGATATGCACAGCATAGGTGTAATCCATGATTCTGCTTATGTAAATCTTACTTTCTATCTTTCAAGTTTGAACCCAGATCCTAAGGAGATTCTGGAAGATTACATTGAATATATTGAAGATAATTTCTCTGTCCATGCTAATATCAATATCTCGCTTGATATGGCTGAGACATTTGAGATATATCCATATGGAACGAGCTGTAAGGCAAATAGCACAATCTTTTCTGCGGCAATCTCTCCAGATGATATATTAAAGATAGGCATGGTTGTTAAAGTTAGCACGATGCTTGAAAACCTAAGTGATTCATATGTAAGTACAGAGCCAGGAGATACGTTGGTTATGGTTAAGGTCTTAGACAGGAACGACAAAGAGATTATTGTGTTAGATGATTCTCTTGATATATCTGGTACTAACATCATTTATGTTGAGTTTAATGCCAGCACACCTTATCCAAGATTTACATTAAACCTTTCAGGTGGTCTCATGGCCGCGCATATAAAGGATAACATCAATTCATCTGTTGAAATGTATCTTGAGTTCAATTCATCCACGAAAAACAAAATATATATAAACACAGGTGAAAATACAATATTCAGGTCTGGTGTGGGGGATTTTGTGAAGCAAGGGCCATTGGAACTCATGTCAGGATGATGATGGATGAAAAAAGGGGTAATGTTCATACTGACATAGATGTGTCAGCTATTGGAGAGACTGATATAGATAGATTTCTCTCTCTTGTCAATGAGTACGGCAGGATCAACATTCTGCAGGCGATACAGATTCTTGGCTTTTCAAAAAGGAACATTGAAAGGTTCGGCGACCTTCTTGCACGGCATAAGAAGATACATACAGAATACCCTTTAATCGGCTGTCCAGTCTTCTGTTCAAACGACTATGTCAAAAAAGAGGAAGAGAAGAAAAAAGCCTACATGAAAAAGATAACATCGTATTTTAGATTTAGGAAAAGGACAAAAAGTGATAGCCAACAAATAGGGGATGCCCAGAAAAGAGATGGTGTTCAGAAAAGAGATGATGTTAAGGGAAAAGTCGATGTTCAGAAAAAAGAGCCACTCTTAAGAGCAGGTGAAGTGAGTGAGGCAAAGGATAGTGCGCCAGAGGATAGCGCACCTATAGCTCCTGTAGCTCCTGTAGCTCCTGTAGATCCTGTAGATAGCTTGCCTGTGCAGGGTGAGCCGCCAAAGCCTTCATTTGCAATCTCAGGCGCAGTTAAAGAGATAGCAGCAGTTCTTGGCAGAGGTTCTAAAGGTAAAGGCAGCTCTGGTGATGACAAAGGCAGCTCTGGTGATGACAAAAAGATTTCCAAAGAGTATAAAGGTAGTTCTCAGGAAGATAAAAAAGGTAAAGAAGGCATCAATGGAGCTAAGGATGATACTGCAACTGGATTAAGCCAGTCAGAATCTGCTCAGGCAGCTGATGGCCAGACAGAATCCAACCAGGTAGAATCCAGCCAGGCAGCTGATGGCCAGGCAGGTGGGCAAGCCGGCGAGCCAGGGATAGCACCGTCTATTGAAGATGTTATGGAGAAGGATTCTTCACAATCTATTGGTTATAAGCCAGTCCCTGACCAAGATAAGGGTAGTGTTCCTGATAAAGAAGCTGTTCTTGCTAAAGAAGCTGTTCTTGCTAAAGAAGCTGTTCTTGCTTCAGAGCCAGTCCATGATAAGGAAGCAGATCTCTCTGCAGGAGGTGTTAATGGAGATTCTGGCGCAGGGGGTAATGACAAGGAAGATTATAGCAGGAGTGATCCTGAGAAAGGCAGAGATGGCAAAGATTATCCTGATAAAGAGATTAGCGCTGGAGAAGATGGTGTTTTAGATAAAGAGGGTGTTTTAAGTGAAGAGGCTGTTTTAGATCAGCAGATAGCACCTGAGGATCTTTTTTCTGCAAATAAAAATAAAGATGTTGATGATAAGGAAACAATGGCAAAGATTGCTGAGGCATTTGGAGATGAGTCTGTCTCTGTAGGTGTTAAAGATGCACCTGAGGCTGCTGAGGGTGTGCAGATGAAAGCACCAAAGCAACAATCAAGGCCTGCAAAGCCAGCGTCAGCATCAGGGCTGGCAAAAGCAGCAACAAGGCCTGCAAAAGCGATAAAGAAAACCAGCAAAAAGCCAGCCTATAGATCAAAAGCAGTGTCTGCAGCAGCAAAACTGAAAAGAAGGGATAGCACAAAGAGTAGTAAAGGGAATAGCAAAGCAAATGCCAGAGCTAGTGGCAAAGCAAATGGCAAACCAAAGAAGCCAACAGCTGCAGGAAAAATGCCTGCTAAAAATAAAATAAGCCAGCTAAAAAGCCATGCAAAAAGCCAAAGCAGAAAAGCAAAAAGCCAGCCAATAAAAAAGGCCGGAAGCAAGGCAAACGCCAAGAAGGGCATGCAGGCAAAGACTGCAAAGAAAGGCAATCCTGCTGGAAAAACAAAATCAGTGAAATTGCCAAGATCAAAGCCTAAGCAGATACCTAAGCAGATGCGTAAGCAGATGCGTAAGCAAGTCACTAAGAATGTGCTTAAGACTTGTAAGACAGGTAAGGCAGGAAGTAAGACCGCTATTAAGACTGCTAGTAAGGATGGAGGTAAGGCAAGTATTAAGACAAGCAGTAAAACTGGCAGTAAGGCAGCTAAGACAGCTAAGACAGCTAAGGCAGCTAAGACAACTAAGACAACTAAGGCAGGTAGTAAGGCAAGTGGTAAGACAGCAATTAAAACAAATAAAACAAATAAAACAAATAAAACAAATAAAGCAATTAAAACAAATAAGGCAGCTAAGAAAGGTAAGACTGATAATGTGTCTCAACAGAAAAAACAGAAAAAACAAGCTAAAAATCAGGCAAGGGTTGTAGTAAAAAAGGCTGCAGGACAAAAAAATATAAAAGCCATAAGCAAGAGAAGAGTAACAAAAAAGGGGAAAAATAAATGCTTCTAAAGCTTCCGCCAAAAAAAACAGCTAATGCGCCAGATAAGGCCGTTAGTGACATGGAGATTGACTCTTATGAGGTCAAGTGCGATTTTGTAGTTGCAAAAATCACTATCCAAAAGGTCAGGAAGGAGAACGTACCTATCTATGATGTCAAGATGCCTGTTGTCTCTGAGGCGACAGAGCTTGTATTAAAGGAGATCATAGAGAAGCTTGCAAGGGTTACAAAAGTTACTGCTGAAGAGATAAATGATCCGCATAAGAATCTCATGCTCCGCTCGAAGTTCTTTGAGAGTGCGTTGGAAGAGGTCCATGGCTATTTCCCGAACATAAATGATTTTTCGCAGATGGCGTTGGCAGGGTTGATTGTCCAGAGGATGTACGGCTTCGGGAAGCTGGACATAATAATGGCAGACAACAACCTTGAGGATGTCTGCATAAACAGGGCAGACAGGCCAGTCTGCGTCTACCACAAACAGTATGGATGGGTCAAGACCAATGTTTTTATAGACAACGAGGAGCAGACCTATAACTTTGCTTCGATGATCGGAAGAAAGGTAGGAAGGGACATAAACAGCCTTAACCCTATAATGGACGCCCATCTTGTGACAGGCGACAGGGTCGCTGCAACGATATTTCCAATAAGCTCTGCAGGGAACACGATGTCTTTTAGGAGGTTTGCAAGAAGCCCATGGACCGTGACCCACTTAATCGAGCCGAGGAAGGGCGTGATGACAATGGAGATGGCTGCAGTCCTCTGGCTTGCGCTTGAGTTTGAGCTGAACATACTTGTATGCGGGGGGACAGCGTCAGGAAAGACATCTGTCCTTAATGCGCTGTGCGCGCTCATGCCAAAGAACCAAAGGATACTCTCTATAGAGGACACAAGGGAGTTTAGCCTTCCTGTAGACCTGAACTGGAACTGGGTGCCCATGTGCAGCAGGGCAGAGAACAGCGAGGGGTTCGGCAAGGTCAGCATGCTTGACCTTATTGTCGCGGCATTAAGGATGAGGCCTGACAGGATAATCGTCGGCGAGGTCAGGACAAGGGAGCAGGCAGAGACCATGTTTGAGGCGATGCATACAGGTCACAGCGTCTATACAACTATGCACGCAGATACTGTCGAGCAGATGGCAAGGCGTCTTGTCGAGCCGCCGATATCCATACCAAAGAATGAGGTAGAAGCGCTTCATATCATACTTGTCCAGCACAGGGATAGGATGAGGAACGTAAGGAGGACACTGGAATTGGCAGAGGTGCTCAGGACCAGCGGGTTGGAGTCAGACCTGAAGGTCAATTACCTATACAGATGGAGGCCGAGAACAGATACTTTTGAGAATGTCGAAGAGAGCATAAGGCTCATTGAGGATATTACCCTTAGGACAGGCATGACACTTCAGGAGATCAAGAAGAACATAGAGCAGAAAAAGATGATCCTCCAGTGGCTGCTGGATAATAAGGTCTATGATACAAACATGATAGGCAAGCTCATGAAAGCCTATTATATGGAGAAGGGCAGGCTGCTTATGGATGTCCGAAAAAATGCAAGTGTTGAAGATGTGCTTGCACAACTTTGAAAATGAAACCGAGAATCCCTTTTGTATACTTCCCGTTGAGGATAGCGAAGAAGGTCTCAAAGAAATTTTCAGGCCTGGCAAGGTGTGCAGCAAGGCTCATGCCACAGCTTGAGCACAACCTGAAATCATCTAATATAGGACTTGATGCTGATTCTTTCATTGTCTTAGTCACGTTCAATGCCTTCTTATGGTTTTTTCTGTCATCAGTTTTCTTGTTTTCGCTTATCAATATAACAAAAGCGAGGACAGTTGCCGAGTCTTTGTATTTTAGCCTGGGTCTTGGCGCTCTTGTTTTTGTCATGATACTCTTTGTCACTGTACGATACCCAAAGATTAAGAGCGGAAAAAAGGCAGAGCAGGTCGAAAGGAACCTTGTCTTTGCCTTAAAGGATCTCCTGTTGCAGGTGAGCGCAGGGATGTCTCTTTATGATTCCTTTGTCCTTGTCTCTAACTCAGACTATGGCGAAGTGAGCAGGGAGTTTGAGAGGTCTTCAAGGCAGATCCAGGCAGGGGTTCCTATGGACAAGGCCCTTGAGAACATGGCGCTCAGGAGCAATTCAGAGTATCTTAAGAGGACAGTGTGGCAGATGGTCAATGTTCTTAGGTCAGGGAGCAATTTCAAGTCAGCGCTCCGTGTTGTCATAGACGACCTTCTAAAGGATCACCAGGACAAGATCAAGGAGTATTCACAGGAGCTTAACATGTGGTCGCTCATGTTCATGCTTTTTGCAGTCGCGATCCCAACAATAGGGTCGACTGTCATGCTTATAATGACCAGCTTTTCAGGCGCAAGCATAACAAGGACAACATTCATGGTTTTTGCAGTCATGTGCCTGCTCGTGCAGTATGTCATAATCGGGCTGATCCAGTCCAGGAGGCCACAGATCAATTTTTAATACGATTTATTTTTATTATTTATAATAAAACAAAATTTAATGGAATCAATTTTAATAAAACCAATCTTGATAGAACCAAATTTAATGGAATCAATATTGATATTAAGGGGTATGCATAGATGTCATTTGAAAAAAAAGTGCTAAGAAGGATTGTGAGGGTGATTCCTGCACCATATCGGCGCAGGTACAAGCACCTGATTGCAATCTCAGGGAAACACCGGTCCATGACAAGAAGGCTTGGCATGATTACGCTGGTAGTCTTTATCTTGGCAATACTCATTATAGCATTCTTTGCGCTATTCATGAGCCAGTACCTGTTATATGCGCTTGGTGGGGCGTTTCTCCTAGTCTTTGTTGTTTATGTAATAGACTATCTGCTGCTTTTCTTTGTAGTGGAAGAGAGAAAGGATAAGATCGAGAGGATACTGCCTGATTTCCTTCATCTCATATCTTCAAACATAAGGGCGGGGCAGACACCTTATCAGGCCTTGAAATCATCTGCGAGGGATGAGCTTGGTCCCTTTAAGGCAGAGATAGACCTTGCCACATCAAAGGTCATAGGCTCAGGCAGCATAAAGGATGCGCTGATGGAGATAACAAAAAGGATAGATTCCATGCTTGTCGAGAGGGTGATCCAGCTATATATCACGTCCATGCAGGCAGGAAGCCATATGGCAGAGCTTATGGAGGAGACTGCAAAGGATATCTCTGAGACAAGAAGCCTTAAGCAGGATCTTGAGACCAGCACAAAGAACTATCAGATGTTCATCCTCTTTACTGTTGTTATAGGAAGCCCGCTCCTGTTCTCTATCTCACTTCACCTTGTAGGCGTAATAACAGGAATGCAGTCAGCGCAGGACATGGGCGGAAGCGATTCATTTGGGCTTGGGCTTGCGAGCGGCGGCGTTGACATCTCACAGCAGTTCATATTTTGGATGTCAATAGGAATGATAGTTATGACATCATTCTTTTCAGGCGTGCTAATAGGAGTGTTCAAGGAAGGGAACAAGACATACGGGTTAAGGTACTTTCCAGTGATAGCTATAATCTCATTGACAATATTCATGATAGCTAAAAATGCAGTAGGTGCCCTGTTCTGAGAATGATCCTGGTCCTTATCTTGTAGGCTTAAAGCCAGGAGTGTGGTTTTTAGTGGCTGTTAAAACAAAAACTATTTAAATAGACCTTCTCATATTCTTAGGCAAGGTGAGGGTGAGCAATAAGATTCAAAAAGAGGGACGACTTTATCATAAGGCCAAAAGCCATAAGGCCAAAAGCCAGGCTGGAATAAAGAGAAGTACGAAGGTTAAAGAGAAAAAGGAAAGGCTTAAAGAGAAAGCTGAGAAAGAAGAGCATATTAGAAGGGCAAAGAGAACAGATAGAGCAGGGATAACAGATAGAGCAGAGATAACAGGGAGGGCATATAAAGAAGATCCAAATGCCCTGCCAAAAGGCATAAGGGTGCTTATCGTATATTCTGGCATAATAGCTTTCTTTTACCTGTTGCTTGTGTTCCTGTCTGACATGTCTATCTTTTTCGGGTTCCTTACAAGGGGCCTTTCAGCAAGGCTGACGCATTTCCTGTTCTTTATATCGACAATCGTAATAATGTATGGGCTTTCATACCGGAAGCGGTGGTGCCATATCTTTAGCATAGCAGTCTACCTGGTCTGCATAATCAATTCGCTTGTTTCCATATTTTTCCTGAAAGGAATAGGTGAGGAATTGATAACATCGCTTTACAGCATACTTATGCCATTTTTTTTAGTGACCCTTATAATGAATGTGCTTCCGTTGTGGTATCTGTATGAAAAAAGGCATTATTTCACCTCTGGCAGGGATGACGGCATGCATTGTTTTGTAGACAAGGTGTTTATATATGCAATCTACATGTTCTATATCTTTGCAGGGCTGTTCATACTTGTTTCAGGAACATTGTTCTTTGTCAATGCTGTAAGCAACATAGAGCATGTGATGAGCATAACAGCAGGTATGGATGTTGCAGATTCGCAGGCGTATTGCGAGAGCCTGCCAAGCGAGGAGGCCCGTGACTTCTGTTTCCTTTCAGTTGTCCAGCTGAATTCCGGCAGGGATGGAGAGGAAGACATCTCAAAGCTGTGCAGCAGCATAAGCTCAGGGTATTACAGGTTTACATGCTATAAGGTGGTGAGGGGATGAATGATAGACTAAGCTTAGCGATCCACCATAGACCTATGATCCCAAGCAGAGGCTCTGGGATCCTCAACAAGAAGAGCAATGTCTCTGGGATTCACAACATGAAGAGCAATGTCTCTGGGATTCACAATATGAAGAGCAATGGCTTTTTGATCAACAACAAGAGATCCCAGCTGACAATTTTTATAATCGTTGGCATTGTTCTCATCCTATCATCATTCCTGATATTATATATGAAGAGCTCTGATTATGACATTGTTAGGGTTAGTGAGACAAAGGACAGCGAGATGGGGCTTTATGTTTCAGAATGCCTTAAGGGCAGTGCAAAGGAGGCTGTTATGCTTGTAGGCCTGCAGGGTGGCATAATTGACCACAATGCTTACCAGAAAGTGTCTGCAGTCTATGACCCTCTTAATAGCGGCTATCTTTCGTTGTACAACGGCAGCCTTGTGCTTCCCTATTGGTATTACCAGGATGAGGACGGCCTTGAATCCTCAGAGATGCCCAGGCTTGTTAAGTCCTATGAAGGGGACGGTTCCATCCAGGACCAGATTGAGCAGTATATAAATAGGGATATAATCTCCTGTATAGATAACTTCAAGCCTTTCAAAAAAGAGGGGTACAGGATAAAGATCAAGGACCAGCCTGATTCAGAGGTGATATTTACAGACAGCAGGGTTGTTGTCGAGCTGGATTACCCTGTCGAGCTTATAAGGAACAACAACACAGAGAGCTATGATGTCTTCAGCACAGAGCTTCCTGTGAGGCTGAAGAGGGTGTATTCTCTTGCAAAAGAGATAAGGGACGCTGAGATTGACCATGTGTTCCTTGAGACCCAGACCAAGAATTTCATCACAGCCTACTCAAGGCTTGATTCAAGATACCTGCCGCCCATGTATGGAGGGATGCAGTTTGAGTCATGCAGCAACAGGGTGTTTTGGCTCTATAATGATGTCTATGATGATTTCAGGACAATGCTCGCTGCGAACATCCCATACATCAAGATTGCAAATACTGATTATACGCCTTACTCTGTTTCAGAGGCAGATTTCCCTGATGAGAAGGACAGGGCAGTTGCTGAGGGTATAATGAAGAACATGGTAAAAGAGGTATCTGAGACAAATTACCCGTTCATAACAGCCCAGCTTGATTATGATCCTGATTTCCCGCTTGAGCTTGACCTGGGAACAAAAGGCGTGCTTGAGCCTAATTCATTTGATGTTAATCTTCTTGTGTCAAAATTCTGCCTGTTTGAGTACAAGTTTTTCTATAATGTGAAATTTCCTGTGACTATCATGCTTGTGGACAGCAAGTCAAATATAGATGAGAGCCCGTTCATATTCCAGTTCCCTCTCCAGGTCGTGTTAAAGGACAATTTCCCGCGTGTCAGGTATTCAGATGTTTTTGGAGGCTTTGAAGAGGATGCTGAACCATCCTACCAGTGCCATAATGACCAGCGCCTGAGCGGCCCTGTGACTATCAGTGTTGCTGATGACCTGGGCAGCCCTGTAAAGAATGCAAGGGTCATGTTCCAGTGCGGCCCGAGCACGATCTATGACTATGACACAAACGGCACGCTTCAGAACGTGTCAAGGTTCGCTGATAAGTGTTTCATCGGCATGACTGACCAGGATGGCATCCTCTATGAAAGGTTCCCTCCTTGCATTGGTGGCGGCCTGATCACTGTAGAGCATGACGACCACCTTGGCATAATGGACCTTATCGGAGATGTAAATGAATCCGAGTCCTTTGAGAGGAACTATACCCTATATAGGGTTGTCGATAAGAAGGTATCAGTGAGGAAATACTTTGTCAAGCCGCCTGTGATCCCTGACCGCAATATGGTGGATGATGATCCTGGCATTGTTCTTGGCTCCAGTAATGAGGAGGTGATAGAGTGCAACCTTAACTCTGATAGCGCGCCTCTCCAGGAACATGAGAATGTGCTGATCAGGCTCATACGTATCAGTGATGATAATAAAGTACTCCCTGTAAACCCTTTCCTGCTCTATAATTCGCTTAAGGACAATACGATAAGGCTTGCCCCGGGCAGATACAAGGCAGACCTTATGCTTGTTAGGAATGAGAGGTACAGTGGAGAGATGACCATATTCAGGAACAGCGAGTATAAGTATCTCAAAGGAGACCTGTTTACAGATTCAAAGACAATCTACTATCCAGAAGATGATGTTGAGATACCATCGACATTCAGCGGAGGGGCTGAGTTTGAGTTTGAGCTAAGACCAGAAGCTTTATATTCAGAAGGAGGGATAATATTCAGTATAATAGATGAGGGCCCGCCAGAGTTCATCGAGCACATAGGAAGGGCGCTTGGTGACAGGGCCAATTGTACAGCCTTGAACTGGAACATAATGAAACCTAAATTTGGCTGAGATCAGCTAAGGCTGGCTGAGTAGGTTAAGGCTGGCTAATGCTGGCTAAGTAGGTTAAGGCTGGCTAATGCTGGCTAAGTAGGTTAAGGCATTATTGGCCAATGCCTGTATCTGCGCATATGTCGGCTAATGCCTGTGTGAGGCTGGCGCTGGCATGAGATGCTGTTGATGCTTTTTAGCATGATGTCAGTATTAGCATAGTGCCAGTATTGGAATAGTGTCAGTATGATGTCGATATAATTCAATAATAATACTATAATGTCAAGCTATAATTTCGATATAATATTATGATGTTGAGCTATAATGTCAATAATGATTCAAAGGCAATCTCAGTAAAAATAGAATAATATCATTAAGGATAGAGGCGCAAATGAAGATAAACGCACTGAACTCATCAGCATTGTTCATGAGCCTGTTGATAATCTCTATTCCGTTCTATACCTCGTCTGTGTTTGCAGATATAGGTAAGATTTCAGACGTGAGCGTCCACGGAAAAGAGGGTGTCAGTGATTTTGTCGCATCTTCTGCAGACTATCTTGAGATAACATTGAACGTCTGGATGACAGATGATGACGGCATCCCTATAGAGGTTCTGCCAGGCTACCTGAGGCTCAGCCTGAACAACATAGGCTCTATACCTTTTTCATCATGCACTGGCTCAGCCGGCAGCTATTCATGCACATACCAAAGCGAAGAGAAGGACTGGCTCAGCCGGGTCTATGATACAAGGGTCTCGCTTTATGACTCGTCTATGGTGCTCAGGCTCGACAAGAAAGTGGGTGAGTTTTATGTAGACGGATCACCGCCTGTGTTCTCCTGGATTAGCATCCCAGATAGCGCAACTTCAGAGGAGTTTGAGATAAGCTACAGCCTTGTCGATTCTGCCTGCAGTGGCTGCACAGGTGCCTGTTCTGGCATAGACAGGGCAGAGCTTCTTGTTGGTGATGAGATCGTCCTTGCCAATGAATATGAAGGGGGATGCTCTTTGCAGGGCGAATTCTTGACATCTGCAGCATCGCTCAACCTTCTGGAGGGTGATAATGAGCTGTGCATAAGGGCGTATGACAAGGCAGGTTTTTATTCAGAACAGTGCGACAGCATCTTTGTCGATTACAACGCCCCTGTATTCATCGCTGACTCGTTTAAGATACTAAAGCAGAACAACCACCCGCTCTTGTATTCATCGCTTAACCTGATTACGGCAGATATCTACATAAACATATCTGAAGGAGGCTCAGGGCTGTCTGTAGATGATGTCAGCGCCAATCTCTCAGCCCTGTTTACAGATGTTTCTGGGGCATATCCTGAGGTGCATCCTAACTCTTGCACAACAGACGGCGAAGGCGAGTATGAGTGTATCTGGGACGATATCAGCGTGCATGGCATAGAAGGGCAGGGACTGCTTATGTTCAGTGCAGAGGATGGGTCTGGCAACAGTGCATCATACACCCATGAAGTAAGCCTGCCTCTTGATTCAGGGAGGCCAGTTGTCCGTGAGATCAGGACACAGAACAGCGGTTATGTCAACAGGAGCAATAACCTTTTTGTCTTAGAGGTGACAGAGTCAGGCTCAGGCATGCATGATGCAGAGGCTTATCTTGACCTAAGCAGGATCAACAGTGCGTATACCAACAGGAAGGCAGACAACTGCACAGATGTGGGCAGCTACTGGGAATGTTATTGGGCAGGCATCAGTGCTGCTGGCTTGAGCAACGGTGATTCTGTGCAAGTCTATGTGACAAGGCTCGTTGATGATGCCAGGATAAGCTATCTTGAAAGCGAAGGCGAAACCCGTGCAACCTTTACATATGATGAGGAGATACCTGTGCTCTCCAATGTTACTATAAGGCCTTATGGCTCTGAGCTTGAGATCCTGATGGAAGGGGATGTGGTCGAGATATCTGCTGTGGTCAGCGATGAGTTCAGCGGAATATCTGAAGACAGGGTATATGCAGACCTTGCTGGCTTTGACACTTCCCTTGGTTATATGGCTGCAGAAAGCTGCACAAGGTACGGCAACCTCTCGACAGACTACCTTTGCCTATGGGAATACGGCGGGCAGCTTCCGCTCGGAGAGGTAGTTGAGATTGGGATAACTGCCTATGATAATGCAGGAAACGTGAATGAGGCATCTGAGAGCTCGACAGGAAGCGTGTTCATAGCAGAGATGGAAGGAAAAGAGGTTGACTTTTGGGAAGAGTTCGCAGCAGTGGGTAGGCAGAGGCAACTCAATGAGAACTTCCTTTGGCAGTCGAGCAAAGGGACAATAATCCGGGCTGATGTCACATTGGTCCATAAGTATGGCATGCCTTATGTCCACGCGTTTGATGTTATTGAATGCAAGGGCAAGCTTGATATCAGCAGAAGCTCGTCTTCAGGCAACAGCTCAGCAAGCAGTGATTATGAGGATTATACAATAGTTGGGCAGTACTATTACCCTGGCCAGGCAAGGACATCAAAGTATCTGCTCATAAACATACCTAACTACGATAAAGAGCTGCTTGAGAGAGCAAGCAAGGTCGAGATCTTATGCGCAGGAGAGGTCATACAGGCCTCGTCTGAAAGAGGCAGCGTATATTCACCTAACGAGAGGTTCAATGCGACAATTGATATACCATTCATGCCAGGCTCGTTGTTCACAAGGCCTGAGTTCAGCACAGTGAACAAGATAAACTACAAGAGGGATCAGGTGGAGTTCTATGACAGCGTCATCGAGTTTATCGACGGCATATCATCATGGCTTAAGCCTATCTGCACAGTTGTTGCGACAATAAGAGAGGTGATAAGCAATGTGTGCACGCTGTGGGTCATGGCAAAGACTGCGTTTGCTGCAGTGACAGGCGGGACATCTACCCAGACAAGCGAATGCGCGCTCAAGGACAATTTCCTTGAAACTATCTGGTATGGCTCCCAGGATGACAAGATGTCAATAAAAGATCAGTTGGAGAACCCCAGTGCTATGTGGGACAGCGGATACCTGTTATCAAGCAAGAAGCTCATGAGCATGGGGTACTGGTGCGACCTTGTGCTCTGTCAGGAATGCAACAACCTCTGGAACAGTTTTGGCTGGGTTGGGGGTGTGAACGATGTATTCCAGAAGGCATTCCTTCCGAGCTATGAGGCTTTCCAGGTAAAAGGTAAGACTGCATCAGCTAACGGCTTTGAATATCCTGAGAAAGACATCGCAGCAGGCGGCGGCCCTGGAAAGCCAAGCCTTTATTTCGATCCGCAGACCAATCTCATTATCGCGATCCTATGCTCGCCTCCATGCCTTACTGGTATAAAGAACAACCTTTTGGTCTACAAGGAGATCATTGTCACATACAATGTCTGCATGAACACTGCAGCGATCAGGGGCAGTGACACATCCCAATGCGATGATTACTACTCATCCCAGGTCTGCCAGCAGATAATAGGCATGTTCTGGGGCATAATCGAGCAGTTCATCATGCAGCTCATATCAAAGACAATAATGTATTATGCAGAGAACTGGATATTCAACAGGCCAGAATGCAGGCCTGGTGCAACAAATGTGCCTAATGATCCTACACATGTGATGTTATGCGTGCCTACATACCTTATGGCAGTTGCTTCGTTCTGGATGAATATTGAGGATTCAATCGAAAAGTTCGAGGAGCTTGGAGAGCTTGATTTCAAGAGCGAAGAAGAGGTACAAAGCGATATCGATGCAGACATGGAGCTTAGTGAAGAAGAGCTCATGCAAAAATACGGGACATTCCCAAGCTATGGGTCATAGGATGGTCATAGGATAAAAGAAGGATAAGAGCAGGATAAAGGCAGGATAGAAAATTTGATAAGATATGGAGAAGATATGGAGAAGATATGGACAACAGATTGGATAAAAGATGGGAATCATAATAAAGGATGAGTCAGAGTGCAGGGCAGAAAGGCGCGCGCTTGAAAAAAAGCGTTACAAGGCCTGCAGGGCAGATAGGGTGCCGGATTTTCCAGAGATAGTCCTTGCGATAGTGTTTGTCATGGTTCTAAGCTTTGCAATAATCTTCTCTGCAATGATGCTGCCTGAATGGAAAGAGAACAAAGAGATTCGGGACAGCGGCAATGACAGGATAACAGCAAATGCCATAGGCGGGATGGACAGGGTTACAGGGATGACTGGAAGTGGACCTTCACCCCCACCCCCCCAGGGTGAGACTTTTTATGATATTGGGTTGGAAAAAGATGAAGAAATCCAAGAATACCTAAAAGAGGCCAATAAACGTTTGGAAAAGTACTGTAATAATGGATATGCAGCAACAGCTAATGTGCCAACTATAAATAAGGATGGATATGTAGAATATGATACAGTCTTTAGATCTGGTGATAATTTAATAACAGTTACGACCACTATTGCTCCTGATAAGCCGCAGACAGTGAAATATTATGATTTAAGCAAAGATAATCCGAATCCGAGTACATTCCTTTACAAGGACTCTGGCTCTATTTTTGGAGGCGGGACGTTTTTGAATCCAAACACCAGGGAAGAGATCGATGATTCTGATCTGAAGAGATACGGCATAAATCGCCAGGTCGAGTCAGATATAGAAAGGACTGTCGACAGCGCAGATGATATCAGGTCTGAGATGACAGAAGCAGGCAGAATACTGAATGATGGTAAGATGACCCAAGGTGAAATAGAGGACAAGGAAGCTGCATGGAATACTATAACTGCAAATGCAAGAAGCAAGCTTACAATGGTTCTCAACGCGTATCTTGATGACTGGCTGGGCGAGTATACAAAGGGCGTGCCTGCAGCGATATGCGGCGACAGCCTGTATAAGAAAGAGCCTTCAGATGACCAGGAGCAGAAGAAGATTGCAGGCATTCCAGTGCCAAGCACCTCATTCGGCTCGCAGATGGAAAAAGACATACTTGAAGGGCTGAAGACTGTGATAATGGAAGGTGAGAAGACAGAGGTCTCACCTACAATATACAGGTATGCGCTGACCCTGAAGATCATAGGCGACATGTCTGAGCAGTGGAGGGTGTTCCTGTACAACTCATGTACAGAGGATGACTCTTATAATGAGCTTTTAGAGAGCGACGGGGAGCAGGGATGGTATGAGTACGGGTCAATAAGCGACCAGGCTTTTTTCGGAAGCCACTGGGCGTTTTTGCTTGACTGCACAGAAGGCGGGAACTGCAGGTATGACCAGGCATGCATAATCTTTTCAGGCGGAGGGAACATCTCAAATGATGCAGCACCGCAGAAGTGCGTCTCGCTTGTACACGGGGAAGGCTTTAAGACAGATGGTGAGACTGGCAGCAGGAGATGCTAACAATGAGATGCTAACAATGAGATGCTAACAAGTAAATGCTAACAATGAGATATTAACAAGGAGATATTAACAAGAGATACATTGGCTGTATGGGGTCAGGTGAAGGCAGCAAAAGTTTAAAAAAAGGCAGGAAGAGTTAAGATGAAGGCAGCAAAGGTTTCAAAAAAAGCTAAGGTAAGAGCAACAACAATAGCAAGAGAAAAAGCTACAGCAAAAACAAGACAAGCAACAGCAAAAACAAGACCTGATAGACAAAGGTATGAAGGGCTTGCAGGAGTGCAGGATTTTAGTAAGAGAAAAGACCACTCTGGTAATATGAATCATAAGTCCAGCATGAGCTTTATGGCTAAGGTTTTGCGTTTCATATTAGACAGGCATTTCCTGAACAGCTTCAGGTTTGACATCAATTTTCTTTTTGCCATACTATTTGACGTAGCCTATTATGCCATATGCGCAGGCTCTGTCATGTTTTTCATGCTCAGGATATTTGCACCAAACCTTATGATACTCCAGAATGCGAACCTATTGCTCCAGCTCTTGAGTTCAGGGCAGGAGGATGTGCTCATGTCAGAGTTCAATGCATTGAATACTGCATATGCAACAGTCTTCATATCATCAGTAGTCCTTTTTATCCTGCTCGTAGTGGTCCATGCGGTGTTCAAGGGATTGATATGGAAAAGGCTTATAGGTATGAGGTATTCATATGCATATGCGTGGAGGTCTGTTGTGGTGTCATTTATCATTGTCGGATCCTATCTTATGCTCAATGCACTTGGGATTTTCGTGCTCAAGGACACAGCATTCCCTGTGTTCTTCATATTGTCTACACTGCTGCTTGTGCATCTTGGCTATATAGCGTATCCTCTGCTTGCACTTGACGACAGCTTGAGCGGCTTTTTTTCAAGGTTGTTCAGCCAGGGGTTTGTGAGGATATATCTTTTCATCCTGCCTTACATGTTAGTGTGTGCGCTGTTTTTTACCCTGCTCTATCTTGTCAGGGCATTGCAGTTCATGCCGATCAGGCTCTACCAGACCATCCTGATAGTGATAGTGATATCATTTTTAAGCTGGTCAAAGCTTTATGTCCTGAGGATTATTGAGAAGCTTAACCCAAAGATAGTTGCTCAAGGGAATCAAGTGGATATCCACAGGGAGGGTGTTTATGAAAACCATTATTAAAATGAAATTTAAAATGAAATTTAGCAAATGACAAATGACATAATCAGATGACATAATAAGTATAAATTGAATATAAGTTGAGTGTATGAAATAGTATAAATGAAATGATATAAATAGAGTATATGAAATGAGCATAAGAAATATCCTTTTCCAAGTTGTTTATCAGGTTGTTTAGGTTATTTATCAAGTCATTTATCAGGTTGTTTATGATGGCAAAAAGAGGACAATTGACAATCTTTATCATAGTAGGTCTTTTGATAGTGATAATTGTCGGACTTTTCTTTATGATGAAAACAAGGTTGGGGGAGAATGTATTAGGGCCTCCTTCAGAAATAAAGGAGATTGTCCTTTACACAGAGACATGCGTTTCACAGCTTGCATCAGAGGGTGTGTTCCAGCTTTCTATGCAAGGGGGCTACATCAATATGCCGGATTATATCCTATCTGACAAGAGGTCGTATGTGGACAATGGCTTTTTTGTGCCGCTCTGGCTCTATAAGAGCGATGAGAGGATGCCTACTGTCCATGACATGGAGATGCAGCTGGCCTCATATGTCGATGAGAACCTTCTCGGCTGCTTGAGCTTCTACCTGCCTTTTGCAAAAGAGTATGACATAATATGTGATGAGCTTCCTAAGAGCGAGGTTAAGATATCTGACAGGGAGATAAACATAAAGACGTATTACAGCCTGGATATAAATAAGAAAGGCTCAGAGACATTTTACTCATGGGATGAGTTCAATTCTGAGGTAAAGAGCAGGCTCGGCGAGATGTATGAGCTCTCAAAAGAGATAATGGAATATGAGAATAGGGAGGCATTCCTTGAGGATTATACAGATGAGATGGTCGCATGCTCTGATTATCTTCCTTATGAGGGCATGGAGATAACATGCTCACCGCGGAGCCTTCTTGTGAGCGATATGAAGGATTACACGCAGCAGCTTGTCATGCACAACCTTCATTTCCTGCAGTTTGAGAAGACTGATTTTCAGGAGACAGGTATGCCTTATTATGATAAGCAGTACAAGATAGATTTCACAAATAAGGATTACACAGAGTATAAGGTCAATGTGATATATAATCCTGCATGGGGCATGGATTTTGAGGCACTGCCTTCCCACAATGGTCTTGTTGAGCCGTATGAGTTTGAGATCACAAATATCATAAGATCATGCGTCAAGGTTTACCATGAGAAATACAACATAGACTATCCTGTCATAATACAGGTTATGGAGAGCGGCAACCCTGAGAATGCGTTCTATTTCGCAAGCCCTGTACTTGTGATGCAGAACCTGCCGAACAGGTACAATGAGGTGCGTCCATGGGAGGTTGAGGCTGATGAGCTGGACAGCGAGAAATACTGCAGCCCCACTGCAGATATCACAGTGTATTCGCTTGATGAGCTGAACAGGATGGTTGCAGAGCCATCATACCGCGACAACAGGAAAAACCAGCTAAGGGTCTATGCTCTTGATGCATTGTACGGCTATCCTGATGGTGTGCTTTTTGGGGTGAACATAAGCTACCAGTGTGTCAGGTTCAAGTGTGATATTGGGACAACTGGCTATGAAGAGATGGAAGACGGCCTTCTCATGGTCGATTCCCTTCCAAGGCTTAAGTCCGGGTTTCCTGAGTGCACAAACGGGTTCCTTATAGCGAACAAGCCAGGGTATCATCAGGCAGTCAAGCAGCAGACAGTAGGGCCAGATACTGACGGCGAGCAGGTCACTATAGAGATGTATGCGCTAAAGGACTTTGATTACGGGATACGCGTTGTGCAGGACCACAACGGCGTCATAAACGACAGGGCTCTTGACAGCAGCAAGGAGACTGTGATGATCTTGCTGAAAAATGAGGAGCAGGGGTTTGAAAAAAAGATAATCTACCCCTCTGATTTAGATTATTATACCAACCTGAGCCTTCTTATGGGAGATTTTACTTATAATGTTGAGATCATGCTTACACAGGATGATGAGCTTGTTGGCGGCGCCAACTATAACTGGACGCCAAGCCTGAACAATCTCTTCTACAGCAATTATGTCGTGTTTTACGTATATAAGAAAGACCCTCTTGTACTCACAACATCACCTGAGGAGTCATATGAGCTTTACAAGTATGCGCTTGAGGCATCCCCTGCCTATCTGCCAAGGTTCCAATAGCTGAAGGTTCAAATAGCAAAAAAAATTAAGCTGAAAAAAAACAATTAAGAACAACTATTGGCTGAAAAACAACTATAAAATAACTGATAATTGAAAAATAATAATAAGACAATTAAAACATAGATTATTAAAACATAAAACAACCAAAACACAGCAACAACTGAAAAATAACTGAAACGAATTGTATGGATAATAATTGCATGGATAATAATTATATGGATTAAATGAGGATTTAAGAACGATGAATAAGGCAAGGATTGTGGCATGCTCAGCATTGATGATCTTTCTTGTAGTCAGCATGCCAGTTGTATTTGCGATCTCAATAGATGTTAATTCTATCAATGTGGACCAGATCACAGGCAGTTCAGCAAGGGTGAGATGGGCAACTGATGTTGCAGGAGATGGGCAGGTAGACTATGGTATATCTGCTAACCAGCTGACGACAATCCCTGAGACAGGCGGCACAAGGACTGCCCATGAGATCATGATAAGCGGCCTTGCAGAAGGCAAGAAATACTATTACAGGCTCAGGTCAAGCGACGGGGGCCTTACCTCGCTGACAGGGTTTTATGACTTTGAGACACTTCTTCCTAAGCCGACCGGGCTTGAGCTTACTGAGGCAGGCCCAAACTATGCAGAACTGAGATGGAACCAAGTGTCCGGCGCAGTGAAATACAGGGCCTATCTTAACAGCGTTTACAAGGCTGAGGTCAGTGCAAGAGAAGTGAGCTTGTCAGGCCTTGCCTCGGATACAGGCTACACTGCATCTGTGACTGCAATCGACAGCCAGGGCAGGGAGTCAGCAGCCTCTGACCCCTTGGTGTTCTCAACAACTGCTTATCCTGCCAATATCACCTTTATCGAGGTAGTTGGCATAACAGATACTGCTGCGACAATAACATGGAAGACCGACAGGGCAGCAGACAGCAAAGTGCATTTCGATACTGACATCGTGCTGGACAAGCTGGCCTCTGACCCTACCCTGACGACCGAGCACAGCGTGTCGCTTACAAACCTTGACCCGGACACAAGGTATTATTATACAGTGGAAAGCGAAGGCACAGAGAGTGAGAGAAAATTTTTCTTCACACTGTCTGATGCAGCTGCCCAGACTGTCATAAGCGATATAGTTGTCGATGACATAAAGACAGATTCCGCGATCATCCGCTGGACCACGAACAAGCCTGCATCAAGCACTGTAGAGTACAGCACAGACGACAGCTTCTCAAGCTCAGAAAGCGAGAGCGCGCAGACAGTCGACCACGCAATCACCCTTGACAACCTGATGTCCACATCCACATACTATTTCAGGGTTATCTCAAACGATGTGGTATCAGAGCACAGGAGTTTCAGCACCCTTGCAAGCGAGCAGGATTTTCTGAAGCTGGATTCTATGCCTAAGCTCACGAACAGAATGACACTTGATGTGAGCGGCGCAAGCAGGGTGAACTCAAAGATATTCATCTTCCTGAACAACAATGACATTGCCCAGGTCAGAAAGACAATAAACGGGACAAGGTTCAGCTTTCCAGTGTCATTGTCATCCATGGCAAGCTATCAGGGCGAGCTGGGGAGCAATCTCGTCCAGGTGCGTGCATGGGACGTGAACGGCAATTCAGATACAAAGTTCTTTGATATAGTATTTGATGCGATGCCGCCGTACCTTAACATTGCGACTGAGCTGCCTGATATGACAAACAAAAACAAGATAGATATCATAGGCACATCTGAAAAGGGCGCGATGCTCAAGTTTTATCTTGATGACAGGCTCCAGTCCGGGATCGAGAGCCTGGAAGAGGATAATTTTTCAGTCTCATTCAGCCTTGGAAGCTCAGGTGAGCACACAGTAAAGATCATCGCATTTGATGAGGCCGGTAACAACAAGACATATGAGAAGAAGATTGCGATAGACAAGGAATCTCCAGAGATCGAGTTTGTGACAGAGTTTGAGAAGACCCATTTCAAGCTCTACAAGATCAGCGGCATAACAGAGCCCGGTGCAAAGGTCAAGATCATAAACTTCGGCAGGTTCACAGGCTGCGAAGAGGCGGCAAAATCATTCGGCTATACAAAATGCGAGGAGTTCTTGGACCAGCAGAAGTCATCTATCCAGGTCGACCCTGTGTCATATGGGATAGGTATGGAGAGAACTGAGACAGCAGGAAGCGACGGGAAATTCGTTGTGACTGTATCGCTTCTTGCGACTGAGATGAACAAGGCTCTTACGAATTACCTCTATATCTATGTGACAGACCCAGCAGGGAACACAAGGGACTACAAGAAATCAGTGTTGTATGAGCCAGGATGCCCTGACTGGCATGTGGGCAGTGTAGAGACATACCCTTTTAACATATATACAAGGGACCTTTTCAACAGCGACATAACAGGAAGCGCCTTCTTTCCAATAACATATCTTGGGTCAGGAACCCCTACAGTGACAGAGATTGCAGTGTTTGAGGATGACAGCGTCAGGGGTTATACGCCGTTTGAGGATTCGCAGGTTGATGCAGTAGATGCAGGGGCAAACACCCTTCAGCTCGGGATGCAGAACAACAATGACCTGATAAGACTTGGGAACCCAAAGGCAAGCAAGTTTGACGAGGAGAAGCACGCAGTGCATGTATATGTACCTATAACAATAGGCCAGTACCAGGGATCTGTCGAGTCCCTGCCTGACCAGATATTCGCCTATCTCGGCGTGAGGATAAAGTACAGTGTTGCAGACCAGGGTGTCTCTGACTGCAGGGTCTATCCAGTCGTAAGCTATGACGTGCAGAAGCCAGAGCTACTCACAAAATGGCTCAGCCCTGAGCAGATCAACAATACCATAAAGAGCCTTGACAAGATGATCAATGCGACAGAGAAGATTGTTGATCTTGTCGAGAAAGCGACCCAGTTCACCCTTGTTGCCTGCGGGATAATGGTGGTCTGGCAGTATGTGAAGGGGTTCTTCAGCTCAAATGAGGAGGAAGGCATAGGCGAGAACTGTAATGAGCAGCAAAAGGCCATGGAAAAGGTCTACTGGGTGTGTGACAGGGTGATGTGCCCTGCAGTGCCGAAGAAATGCGGCACATTCCTTGTACAGGACGAAAAAGGGGCATGGGTCGAGATGGACAGTGATGCCTATAACTCGCAAAGAGAGACCAACCTTGGCTACAGGCAGGTCTATGAACAGGCCAAAAGTGACTGTGAAAACTATCCTAACTTGTGTGCTTCTGCAAAGGCAAATACCTTTGAACAATGCGTTGCAGATACAAGCTGTTACACATCTCTGCAAGCTGCAGTTAATGAAAATAACTGCAAGAGCTGTTTTGATGCTGATGATAAAAAGATAAGTTATAAAAAACAGACTACTGAGTTCAGGCTGAGCGAGGCAGAGGGAGATGATACTGAGACGACAATAGAGATGTTCTATGTAAACCCTGCTACAGGGAAAGTCGATGACCCTGCGTTCAAGGCTGCGCATACCCTTGAGTTCTCAAGCACAGACGGCGGGAAGACAACAGGAAGGATAGAGTTTGAGACAGAGCTCAACAAGCTTGCAAGGGATTGCTCAGGCGGAACCCTTATCAGGACAAGGACAACAGACCTCTCTGGGGACATGGGGATCCTGACAGGAGCAAAGGTCCTTGGGAGCTACAGCTATGAATGCATCGAAAATACAGGTGAAGGGCAGTTTGACCCTGAAAATCCTTTTGGTGCAGAGCCTTCTGCGCCTGATGCAGGATCTATGATCAAGGGATGCTATAATGCAGACTGCCCTAAGTTCGACAACACCAAATGCTTCAAAAAAGATGATATAAACCCACCGGGCGGTCTGTGGTCATCAGGGCTGTGCCTCTGCCTTCCTGGGCTACAAAGCCATCTTGAGAATTACCTCAAGATCATGGTAGGGGCAAAGAAGTGCCTGCAGCAGGCCCTGATAGGCGAAGTGAGGGGCGGGTTCTGTGAGAGGCTTCTTGCACAGTTTGTCTGCGATCTTTTGATAGAGGCGTTTAGGGCGATATACAAGAGCGTGGATTTTGATAGCCGCGATTCAGGCTCAGGCTCAAGAGGGGCTCTTGGGAACTATAAGAAGAATTCAGAGGACGTGAGCGACCAGCTCTCTGACAGGTATGGAGGCATCGTGAATGATAGGATGGGCCTTTCAACAGACCAGCTTGTCAACAAGGCCTGCGTTTTTGCTATAACAGGCGACTGGTCCATGATGGAAGGGCTCTTTGAGAACTTTGTAGATGCTATTGAGATAGAGCCTGTCGCGACAGTGTTTGCAGAGTCAAGGCCCTATGGCTATGACCCTTTCACAGGCAAGATGAGCATAGGATATAACATATACATAGGGATAGTGCCAGGCGGCGAGACAGATATCAGGGCGTGGCTTGAATGCGACAAGAACCAGCCAGGCGGTGAGTACTGCGGCGACAGTAGGAATGAGATAGTCATAGAGGGAGTCCCTTCGCATATGAAGAAGAATGACCCTCCATGGAACGAGAACCATGCGTTTGTCGACCAGAATGCGTTATACTGGAACAATGTTGTAAAGATGCAGATAAGTTACAAGGTAGGGGAGAAATACGAGACAAAGACAATAACAAAACAGATATGGAGAAAGGGTGATCTTGGCTATGACTGCTCGTTTTCATTGGTAGGAGGCATCCAGTGCAATACTGTTGACTTCTTCTCAAAGAACGGCCTGGTCGAGCTCTACCCTATAAACCAGGGGACATACCTATCTCCTCCTGCAGGGGTATTTGGTAATAAGAACCCTGTATCTGCTGTTGTAAAGCTTCGGAACCAGTACCAGGGTGATGAGTTCTACCTTAGGCTTGATTATCCTGCAAGGTCTGGCGATGCAGGCAAGGGAAAGGAGTATGCAATACCTGGCTACAACACAGCAGGGGAGTCGAACCAGGGCGAACAGCTCTACAACCTCTGGATCGATGATGTCGGGGCAATATCTAGCAGCGGCCAGGACGAGAACATCAAGACATTTGAGATAGATGTCAATGAGCCTCTTCCTGGTGATGATGAGCTTAAGTACATATGGGTTAAGTTCTCAAACCTTGCGCAAGCTGCTGAAACCCAAAAAGATAACACTGGTGAGGGTTATTTTAACCTTCTCATCAACATGAAAGCAGAGGGCAGCGATGAGATATATACATTTACGCATAAGATCTCTGAGGGGTTGTATAACAGCAACAATTATCATAGGCTTGAGGTTGCTGCACAGCCAGATGGCAGCGAGGACCTGCTGGTCCCGGAAAAGATTGTATCAATTGGCTTTTCAGGCATCAGTTTCAAGACAGATATAATATCCCAGACACCTTATATCTACATCAAGAGATCTGAAGATGGGAACGAAAGGTCATACCCTATCCGCCTGGCTGAGCTTTCTGTCGGCGCGACAGGAAGCAGGAATGTTGTGTTGAATGTGCTTGAGGACACCAACGGTGACAGGAAGGGTGATACCCAGATACTTTATGACAAGGGTAGTGACCAGAGGCAGACATTTAGCTATACTTATGGGAGCAACCCTGCTGATACAAGCCCTCTTGTTGATTTCATAGAGCCTGCAGGCTCATATTTCAACAGCGAAGGCGAAATACCCATTGGGTTCAATATCTGGGAAGCCAATAACTATGTCAAGGAGATAGAGATCCAGATAAAGGGCAGCGGCGACAGGCAGGAATATTATTGCAAGCTGAGCATAGACCCAAGCACTGACGATCCTGTCGACGGTGGCAAGTGCTCTGTCTCAAAGAGCACGAGGTTCCAAGGAATAAGGGAAGGTGCGCCGCCTTTCTTTGAATACATGCTGCAGATAGTCGACCCTGACGGAAGGACAAGCGATTACGGAAGCTATGATGTCTATGTGAGGGCCAGGGGTGAAGGCTCTAGTTCGTGGTCTGAGCAGAAGATGAGAAACTTCAAGTTTGACCAGGGCTCAAGCGGAAAATCCCTGTTATCAAGCGATCTCATGATATATATAGGAGGAAATAATTTGGGGTGCAGCGAGAAGTGCATATCTTATTCAGAAACAGGAGTCACGATCTCAGCATATAATGCTTCATCTGTTCCAAGGACAAGAGTAGGTGGGAACTGAACTGATAGTTTTTTCCTATCCCTTGTATCTTAATATATTATGGCTAGCAGTAGGACATAACGCAAAGCTTATTGGTAGATTGGCAATCATTTATTTTTTAAGCCCTCTCTTGCCTTAAGCTGTTGTTCATGATAATCTTCTATGAACTTTTCTGTGATAGGAATCTTTTTGTCGTGGTACTGGACCATCTGGAGGGCTGTATCCAGTGTCTTGTACTGAGGTTCAAGCTTTTCAATGCCTGTATGCTCAGGTTTATCTTCAAGAAACTTGAATATCTCTTCCTTGTCTTCTTCTCTGATATGGCTTGAAGAGTTCCTTGCCAGCTTTTTCTCTATTGACTTTGTATGGTCCTTTGTTGCGTCTAGATAATTGTTTATTGAGAATTCCTCAAGGCTGTCTGTGTCTGCAAGGCTCTTTAGGTAATTTATCAGTTCCTCTTCAGTAAACCCTGCATAGTCCCTCATCATTATGTCTTCATAATGCTTTTTTTCCTCGTCGCTCATCCCTTCTGGAGCATCAAACTTGAACCCCTGTTTTTTGGCATGTTTTAGGTATGTCTCTTTCATCTCTTTTGCAACATCCCTTATTATATTGTCATCTTTGAGTTTGTTTAGGTCACCTTCAATGGCCTTAATCCCTGCATTGTATGCATCATTATGAGCGTAGCTTCTAGTCCATAATATCTTTTTTGTAGATTTTAGCCTTGCTATGTAAGTATCAATAAGCTTTTCAATGTCCCTTTCTTCTTTAACCCTTTCTTCATCTCCCATTTTAAGATACCTATTTAATATTCTAAGATTATTATATTGATTCTGTTACTACTCTATTATAAATGTTTCGTTTTTATTCTTTTGATGCAGTTTTAGCTGTTTCTAAAGCCTTCTCTTGAACATCTTTTCTATGTCGTATTTTGTGAGCCTTACCATGGTGGGCCTGCCATGTGGGCATGTATATGGGTTTTTGCATGAGAACAGCTCCTGCAGAAGCGTTGTCATCTGGCTCTGCTCAAGCCTCTCGTTTGCCTTTATTGCAGCCCTGCAGGATTTTCTTATTATGCGCTCCTCTTTTACAGTGTCAAGTGTTGTTGTCTTTTCTGACTTAAGCTCGTTTATTACCATCTGAAGCACGTCGTGGAACTGCATCCTTCCGAATATGAGCGGGACTGTGCGGAGTATGTATGAATGCATGCCGAAGCTCTCAAGCCCAAAGCCCATCTTTCCAAGAAGGCCGATGTTGCCTTTGACTATCAGGTCCTCTTCAGGGCTGAAGTCAAGGATTATGGTCTTTATCAGCTCCTGCTTTGAGACGCCTTTTTTGTTGTACTGGTCCATGAACCTTTCATAGAGTATCCTCTCATGCGCAGCATGCTGGTCGATCAGCATGCACCCATCATCTGTCTGGGCAAGTATATAGCATTCATGCATCTGCCCTACAACATCAATATTCTGCCTGCTTTCTCTTGCTTTTGGCTTAGTGGCCGGCTTTGATGCCTTTTTAGCCTGTGCAGCATAGCCTGCTGCACTTCCCTTATCATCTGAAGGGCCAGTTGAATATATCGGATGATCTGCTGCAGTGCCTGCAGCTATTTTGCTGTCTTTATTTTCTTCTCCTTTTCCTTTGTTTTCTTCCTTTTCATTAAAGGATTCTTCCTTTTCTCTAAAGCAATCTTCATGGTCAGCTATTGTCATCTGCCTGAACCTATCTCTGACAACAGGCCTTAGCTCGCCGTATCCATGATCCCTTGGGCAGGCAGCGTCTGCATCCCTGATCAGTCTGGCAGATGAGAGCGCGTGGAGCACTGCAGAGTATACAGTTTCCTGGACAGCGGCCTCATCGCTCAGTTTTACCTCTTTTTTTGAAGGGTGTATGTTTACGTCGACACTGTCGTATCCCATGTTCACAGCCAGGACAAAGACAGGGTGCTTGCCTATGTTCAGGAGAGTGTGGTATGCCTTATAGACAGCTTCGTTTATCATGTTGTTCTTGACATACCTCCTGTTCAGGAACAGGCTCTGCCAGGACCTGTTGCCTCTTGTGAACTCTGGTCTTGACACATAGCCCAGGACCTCGACACTTTTAGATGAATGGCTGACAGGGACAAGTGACCTTGTAATCCTGTAGCCGTATATGCTTGCTATATTGCTCAGCATGTTGGTGGTCGAAGGAGAGGTTATAATGCTCTTGCTGTTGTGCACAAACTGGAAGTAGATCTCAGGGTTTGCGAGCGCATACCTTGATATTATGTCAGATATCACGCTAAGCTCTGTCTGGGTGCTCTTGAGATGCTTTTTCCTTGCAGGGACATTGAAGAAGATGTCGGAAACAGTTATAGTCGTGCCCTTGTTGCATACTTTTGAGCTCTTGTTTGTTATTTTCCCTGCAGCAGATACGATCTCTATCCCTTCTGTTGCGTCAGCGGTCTTTGTCCTGATGGTTGTCCTTGAGACAGCTGCGATGCTTGAGAGCGCCTCTCCGCGAAAGCCAAGCGTGGAGATCCTGAACAGGCCATCTTTTGACTTGAGCTTGGATGTCGCATGCCGTGTCATGCAGAGCTCTGCATCAGTGCTGTTCATCCCTTCCCCGTCATCGCTGACCTTTATCATAGACAGCCCTGCATCACAGGCTTCGATAAGGATCTTTTTTGCCCCTGCATCGATGGAGTTCTCTATCAGCTCCTTTACGACTGAAGCAGGCCTTTCGATGACCTCTCCTGCTGCAATCCTGTTTATCAGATTTTCATCAAGGACCTTTATCTTTCCCATGACCCCTTTGGAATGGTGAATTATTATTTAAGGCTTTTCATATCAGATAAGACAAAATGCATACTACTCACATACTGCATCAGACCAATGATTAAACCCTTGTCAATCGATAGAGTAGAGAATGTCATAACCCAAAAACCCAAAACCCAAGACCCAGAACTCAAAACCATTCCAAACAGAACCAAAAACCCAAGACCCAGAACTCAAAACTGATAACCCAAAACATAAAAGATGGGGCTGCGAGGATTCTCACCTGCGTTTTCCGCCGCAGAAACGGAGATGCAGCCACTGGAGCATAAAGCTCCAGTACGATAAGAAAGATCCAAAACTCAAGACCCAGAACTCAAAACTGATAACCCAAAACATAAAAGATGGGGCTGCGAGGATTCGAACCCCGGTCGGGCGGCCCCGAACCACCAGTGATATTGCCCAGCGCATAAGGGCAATCACAGCCTTATGCACCTCCAAGCTACACTACAGCCCCATAGTTGGCTTGACGAGCATAAGCGAGACAACGCACATCGCATCCGATCTGCGAAAGGATCGCTTCTAAGCTAGCACTACAGCCTAAAACATGGATTATAGTTGGTTTTAGCGCTAGTTTTTATTTGTTTTGATAATGGCAATGGGTTAGAGCCATGCCTAACACTAAAATTAAAGACATTGTAGAATTCATGGTTGGTTAAAAAAGAAAATAAATAAATAATTTTTGTAAGTTATCACTTCTTCTTGGCCGGCTTTTTCGCTACCTTTTTCTTTGCGACCTTCTTCTTCGCTACTTTTTTCTTGGCCGGCTTTTTCGCTACCTTTTTCTTTGCGACCTTCTTCTTCGCTACTTTTTTCTTGACTGGCTTTTTCGCTACCTTTTTCTTCACTACTTTTTTCTTGACTGGCTTCTTGGCCACCTTTTTCTTTGCGACCTTCTTCTTCGCTACCATTGAACAATCACCTCTTAAAACTCTTAATACCTTATTTCTGAAACTAATAGTATTTAAATGTTTCGTGTAATTTTTATTTTTTTAGCAATTATATTTTTTTGGCTATGCTACAAAAACCCTGTTTTAGAAAAGAAAGATAAAGAAAAATAAGGATATCTAAAGGAACATAAAACTTATGGCAAGAAATATTATAACCGCTTCTGATACTATCCTGTCAAAGTGCGATCCTCTTTTCTCGACGGCAATCGCAAGGATTGCAAGGCAACCTATAATGGATGTGATGTACTGCCTCCTAAAAAAAAGCAGCAGGAGCGACACTGTAATTATACCTGCACCTGCAATTATCTCAGGAAGGTTTGTGAACAGCTCTTCTTTTAGCTCATCTGACTTTTGCTTTTCCTTTGGTTTTTGTTTTCTTTCTGCCATCTTTTTTGTTTTTTATGTAGACAGTCCTTGTCGGGAATGGTATTCCTATCTTGTTTTTCCTGAGCTCGTTGTAGACATCTGTTGTCATCTCGCTTTGTATGCTGAACCTTTCCATGTAGTCTGCGATATAAAAGAACAGCTCGAACTTAAGCGAGAAGTCACTCATCTCGACAAACCTTGCGAAAGTCTTTTCAGGCGTCACGACAAAACGTTTCCTCTTCACGCTGTTGAGCAGTATCTTTATGACACTGTCAGGGTCTGATCCGTATTCGACGCTTACAGGGATCCTTATCCTTATGTTGCTGTCTGGCTGTGCGTAGTTGTAGATCTTGTTTAGGGCAAGGACTCCGTTCGGCACAGTCAGTATCTCGTTGTCATAGGTCTTTATCTTTGTGGACCTGAGCCCGATCTTCACGACCTCTCCTACCTCGCCTGACTCAAGCTTGATCACATCGTGCGTCTTGTATGTATGGTCAAGTATGAGCGATATGCCACCCATGATGTTCGCAAATGTGTTCTTGAGCGCAAAGCCGAGGATGACACCCATGACCGATAGGCTCAGCAGAACACCTTTTAACTCCTGGGCAAAGCCCCAGACCATAAGGATGAAAAACATCGAAAGCAGGACAAGGATTACCTTGGACGAGTTATGCGCTATTATGAATATCTCATCGTCGATCTTTGCATCTGTCGACCTGTGCCATTTCCGCTCCCAATAGTTTATGAGCGTGTCCAGGATTATGTTGACAGTGTCCATGATAACTATTATTATTGCAGTGTTTATAATCGGGACAAGGATCGATTCAGAGAATCCGACCTGTTTGAGTGAGATGTTTAAGCCCAGAAATATTATGACGAGTGATACTGGGTATTCTATCCTTTCGAGGACCCTGGTCTCGTAGCTGTTCTGGTTCCTTCGGATCAGGCTGCGGATGTATGTTTTAAAAAGGTAAAGCGTGGTTTTTGAGAGCGTAAGGAAGATGACAAATATTGCTATTGACTTTAGGTAGTTGTTGTTGTTTATGATCTTAAGGCAGGCTGTAAAGAATTCAGGGATGCTGACCTCCCATGAGACCAGCACAAGGAGGATTGTTAAGATCAGGATGATAAGGAACGTGAATGTCCTGAAATGTGTGATGGAATTGACCTTGTCTGCGTTCTCGCTCTCTTTGTATCTTGCTTCATATCTCCTCATTATTATGTTTGCTGCCAAAAAGCAGATTATGAATGAAAGTATCGACAGGAAGGAGAGTATTGACGAGTATAATATATGCGAAGATACGCCTATGACCTTTAGTGCATACCAGAACCCAAGGATTATGATTACAAGGGTTATCAGATGCCTGAACCTTTCATAGGCCTGGATGTCTTCCTTGTTCTTGATGAATCTTGCCAATGCCTTGAATGCCACATAGAGTATGGTCTCTCCAAGAAGGAATGAGATTATTATAATCATAACAGCAACTAAAAGTACAAAACCGCTTCCACCCCAATATGCCATGATGCTATATCTTGTTGGAATCCAATTTATTAATCTTTTGTGCTATTGGCAAATGGTGAATATAATATAAGGGCATTATAAGCATAAGAGGCATGTTATTGGATGCTATAAAATCAGCCCAAGAGCAATCTCTTGTATAAAAAATCTTAAGAAGAACTTGATGTTGCTTAACAGGCTATTACCTGACCACTATCGAGCATGGGCATGGGAACTTGTACGATGCCCGCTTTAGAGCCTTTTTTGCCAGGTCAACATTGTTCTTGTTCACTGAGACAGTGAGCAGTGTCTGGCCTTCCTTGACTCTTGCAGCGCTTCCTATAGGTTTTCCGAATGACATCTTCATACCTGTACTCATCCTGTCTGCACCTGCGCCTGATGCAAGCGGATTTTCCCTTAGCACATGATGCGGATAGATCCTTATGCTCAACCTAAAACCCACTTTTCCGAGGTTCTTTTCGAGCATCCTGTTGCTGCTAAGCCTTGCTGACTCAATTGCGTTGTGTCTTATCTGCAATGCGTTTTTTGAGACTAGATCAACCTTCTTTTCAAATTTATCCTTCAAATTGCCGCATTCAAACCTTACAATCTTGCTATGTGGCGTTGATTTGATAAAAGAGAGCTTTCTATACTTTGATTTCCTGGTATAAGGCCTTTCTAGCCTTCGGTATGCGCAAAATTTTCTTATTTTAGCCATTTTATAGTTTTGAGAAATATCTCAGTCTATTTATAAAGCTATCGGAACTTCGAAAATTATTTAAATAGGTTATTTCATAATTTGACTTAACCAAATTTGAAT
>JAFGRM010000068.1 GCA_016935125.1 Candidatus Woesearchaeota archaeon | reverse complement strand
ATGGATGGGATGGATGGGATGGATGGGATGGATGGGATGGATGGGATGGATGGGATGGATGGGATGGATGGGATGGATGGGATGGATATTATTGACTCTCAGTCTCCAAAAACTTTAAATAGTCTTTTCTTAATTATTCAGGAGATCTAAAAAACAAAAACTAGACATAAAAAACAAAAAATAGGTGTTATTCATGGATGATATGAAAAAGTACTCTTAGCATTCTCTTTGCTGTGTATGGTCATTGTTACAGCCTGTGGTAAGCCTGCTGATGATGAGTCAGCTCTTGATCCTGGGCAGTCTCTTGATCCTGAACAAAGAGCTGTTGGTGATTATCAGCCTATAGCTATTGATACTGCCAGTTGTGAATCAGAGAGCTTCCCTATCACAAAAAGCGCCTGCTACAGGGAGCTTGCAATCCTTGCTGGTGATATAAGCTTATGCGAGAAGGCAGATATGCATTCAGCTTCATGCGCAATAGATGTTGATTGTGAGAAAACAAACACCATTGAATCCCTTGACCGTGTCTGCTCTTTTGCAGACAGCCCTATCTCAATAAGTGCCTGCTACAGGGATATTGCAATCCACAGGGGCGAGATAAGCTTATGCGAGAAGGCAGACATGCATTTAGATCTATGCAGATCAGAGGTTGAGAGCAGTTAGATGCAAAGATATATAAACCTCATTATTGCCACCATATGAGATGAAGATAAACATCAAGAGGTATTTTCTTTACTTATGCAGATGGCAACTTAGCACGCCTATCCTTGCTGTTGTCTTGGTCTGGCTGTCAGGGTTTAACAAGTGGATTGCAACAGTAATTGCAAACCTTATCGGCGGGCTGATATTCTTCTGGGTCGACAGCTTTATCTTTAAGTCAAGATACCTATCTTCCCAATGGGAGGTAAAAGAGAACATAAGATGCTCTGACTGCGGAAAGGTCGCAAGGGGATACAGGCTTGTAAAGACAGCAAACTATGACAAGAGTGAGGACAAGGAGCCTGAATTCAGATGCGAGAGATGCTCTAAGAAAAAATCAGACTCATTAAGGGCTAAAGGCGTCAAGGTATAGTCAGTTAAGCAGATGCATCCTCTTTTATAGCCTGTGCTTAAAGGCATTTTATAGTCGTTGGTTAACTGTTTCTAAATAACTGTTGCATGCTCAGGTTATGATCCCAGATTATTATCCCAGGTTATTACAAATGATAAGATTGTAGCCATCAGAGATTATGGCCATCCGATAGATTTATATACGATATCTGGTGAGTTATAGATATGCATCTGCCGAACTACAGAGATGGAAGTATTGTAAACCTGATGAGCTCTATTAGGAATGCATTAGGCGACAGGTCGGCAATATATGATGAGCTTAGGTTATTGCCCTCAAAAGAGTTGAAAGATGCAAAGAATATTGTCTTGATTGTTATTGATGGTTTGGGATATACATTTTTAGAAAAACAGGCTAAGGGAACTGTCTTTAGAAAAGGCCTTAAGGGAGCCATGACCTCTGTATTTCCAGCCACCACTGCATCAGCGATAACGACCTTTGCAACAGGCGCTGCACCACAGCAACACGCCTTTACAGGATGGTTTATGCATCTAAAAGAGATAGGTGTTGTCTTTACCACACTGCTGTTCAATCCACGTTTTGGAGGGCCTGCATTATCGACAAACGGGTTCACGGTCCAGCAGGTATTGAAAGCTAAGGGGATATCAGAGAGACTAAAGGCCTGCTCTTATCTTGTGACAGCCAGGAGCATCATGAACTCTGATTTTACACAAGCCATATCCGGCAGTTCAAAGAGGGTGGGTTGCAACACCCTTAATGACTTTTTCATGCAGATGGAAAAGAGCATAAGATCCCATAACCGCAAGAAGTTCATATTCGCTTATTGGCCTGAGTTTGATTCAATCGCCCACAAGAATGGGATAGGCAGCAAGCAGGCAAAGAAGCATTATGATGAATTATGCAGGTCCCTGGAAAGGTTCCTCAAGCAGATAATGGATACAAAGACCACTTTGATCATAACCTCTGACCACGGGCTTATAGATACTACAAAAGACAGGATGATCCAATTAGAAGAGCATCCTGAGCTGCTGGATTGCCTGACTCTTCCTTTGTGCGGAGAGCCGCGGGCAGCATACTGTTATGTCCATCCATCCAAAGCAGAGAGATTTGAAGCTTATGTGAAAACAAAGCTAAAAAAATACTGCTCTTTGCATAAGAGCCAGGACCTGATAGACAAGAACATCTTTGGGCTCTCTGAACCAGACCCCAGCCTGTTTGACAGGGTAGGAGATTATGTCCTTATCATGAAAGAGAACTACATCATAAAAGATATGATCCTAAAAAAAGAAAGGGATTTTCATATCGGCAACCACGGCGGTGTCAGCAGGGATGAGATGATAGTGCCACTTATAGTATTCCAGCCATGAATATCCATGAGATATGCTGTCTATCCTGTTATGAACAGGTTCTTCCATTTTTATGTTCATCAAGCTTGGGTAGTATATACTTCAGTATAAATAATGTTGATGTCAATATAAAAAGAGATTCCTGTAAAATTAGATCATAAAGAGTTCCGATACAATAATAGGATTTCCGGGTTTGTCGACGGAAAAGATATAAAGGATTCAGGAAAATGCTTCTGTATGTTCCTTGAAATTCTGTTAGCAATTTGCTGTGGAGTGACAGCAGGTATCTTTACAGGCTTAACACCTGGCATCCATATAAACCTTGTATCTGTCATGCTGCTCTCGTTCTCGCCGTTATTGCTAAGGCATGCGTCTCCGCTATCGCTTGCCTGCTTTATAATAGCGATGTCTGTTGTGCATACCTTCCTTGACTCTATCCCATCTGTATTCCTTGGCGCACCAGACTCTGACCAGGCCCTTGGCGTGCTCCCTGGCCACAGGTATCTTCTGGCAGGACACGGGCTTAAGGCAGTAAAGCTCACGCTCATAGGAAGCTTTGGTGCAGTGATATTATCTATCCTGATCTTCCCTGTAATACTTCCAATAATCAGGTATGGCTATCCTTTCATAAGCAGATATATAGGCTATCTCCTGATAGCAACAGCGCTATTTATGATAATAAGGGATAATAAGAGGCTCTGGGCAGCAGTAGTTTTTTTTATGGCAGGGATGCTTGGTCTTATTGTCTTAAACATGCCGAACCTGAAAAACCCTCTCTTCCCTCTTCTCTCAGGCCTTTTTGGGATATCGACGCTTTTAATAAGCATACTTGACAAGCAGGCTGTCCCTGAGCAGAAAGAGGATAATGAGATCACGACAAGGAAAGGGATAATAGCAAAGGCGCTATTCTCAGGCCAGTTCTCAGGGTTCATAACAGCAGTGCTTCCAGGGCTTGGCGCAGCAACAGCTGCAGTGCTTTCGATGCAGATCACAAGAAAGCTGGGTGACCAGGGGTTTATGATCCTGATAGGAAGCATAGGGACAGTTAATTTTATCCTCTCCATTGCAACGCTCTACATTATCGACAAGGCAAGGAACGGAAGCATAATCGCTGTAAAAGAGCTCCTCCCTGGAGGAATCACTGCCATATCTGTTGTTGTGTTCCTTTCAGCAACACTTATATCTGGCGGGCTTGGTGTTATCCTCTGCCTTGTTATAGGCAGGATGTTTGCCAGGCTTATCGCAAAGATAAACTACAGAATGCTTATAACAGGGATAATAATATTCATTGCAGCCCTTACTGCAATCCTTACAGGCTGGATAGGTATGGTGATCCTGTTTGTATCTACAGCCCTTGGCATGATCCCTGCAAAGATAAGGATAACAAGGACGCACTGCATGGGCTGCCTTCTCCTGCCTGTGATACTCTATTTCATGGCCTGAATAAGTGCAAGATGAGGTGGTTGCAAAATCTTTATTTGAAAATAGTGCTTGCGGTATTTTCAACTTGGATTGAATACTCCGCACTTTAGTGCGCTATTTTCAAGTCTGAAAATCGCGATAAGCGACTGAGTCGTAATACCCCTGCCTTTAATTACAAGCTTGCTTGTAAGCCATGAACTTTAGTGACTATGGGTTGGGGTTAGACTCGGAGCAGCGATTTTCTTTATTTTTCAACCCTAGATCTTTTTACGGCAAACCACATATGTCTCATAATCGTCACTATCTGGAAGGGTTCTGTATCCCTTAGATACCCCTCTGACGTATTTATAACCACTGTTTACAAAGGCAATAAAAAGATTAGTGCTATAGATAATGAGTTTATCATCCCATCTAACAACTATTCCAGGATAATTCTCTTCCCTAGATTCTATCCAAGAGTACTGATGAAGAATACTTGGGCCTACTTCAGTATGCCTACACTCTAATCCAACAGTATAGCTTGCGCTTTTAGGTGCTGTGCAGGAGTCATCTTCATTGCATGCTTTAAGCAGGTAATTATAGGTCAGCTCTTTACTGGCATCTGGCACTGAGCCTACATTATATGTGCAAGTGCCTTGGGAATTACAATTAAACAATGCATCTGTCTGGGTTCTTATTGTTACCCAATCCTGGCTTTCTTTTGGAGGGGAATCAAAACCTACCTTATACTGGTAGTAGTCTGCATTCTTTGCCCCGAATCTTGCTACGATTGAAAGGGCAGAATTAGTATCATAATACTTCGGATTAAAATCATTAAAATAAAAATCTGATGGAGGATCAATATCAGGGATATCTGAATTTGATGTGACTGTATACCTAACAGAGACAGGGTCAGAGTATTGGTAGCCATT